>USCB01000018.1 GCA_900553125.1 uncultured Clostridium sp.
ATTTCGCATTGGGGACGGTTCTTTTCGCGAAAAGAACCGTCCCCAATGCGAAATTACAATCTCACTCTATTAACCCACTTATTAAATTCTGCCCCCAAAAACACCGTATAAAAACATGAATAAGTCCACATCATTATAAGCATCAAAGTAGTCAAACTTCCATAAGTCCAAGAAAAACCTTTAAAAATATACAAATATTTAGAAAATACAAAAGAAACAACATTAAGGGCAATTGCTCCAAAAACAGCACCCCATAGTTGACTTTTAAATGTTACTTTATGTTTTGGCATAAATTTGTACAATAGTAAAAACACAAGAAATGTTGCAAAAATAAATAGCAGTTCAGTAAATATAGATGAAACTGTATTAAAATTTTCAAATCCTCCAAAATGTTCTTGTATTATATTTTTTAAACTACTACCAAATACAAGCATAGTAAGTCCTACGACTATTAATACAATAAATAAAACTGTTTCTATAAGCACACTAAGTCTTAAATATATATATGAACTTTGTTTTTTTTCATTTGTCTTATAAACTACCTGTAACCCCTTTGTTAAGGCAAATAATCCTTTTCCTGCTGCCCAGATTGTGAATATTATTGACACAGAAACTGTACCAATCGATTTAGAATATACTTCCTGAACAATGCTTAAAACAAATTCGTTCATCCCTGATGGAATGATTTTAGAAATCGCCTCAAATAACGTTTTTGGCTGAATATTGGTGTATTGAATTAAGGTTATTAGCAAAATAATAAATGGTATAAAAGATAATATTGTATAATATGCGCATTCTGCAGAACATTCTCCTATTCTGTCAACTTTGATATTATACAATAGTTTTGCAATATCTTTATACCATTTTTTTATTTTCTCCATTTTGACATCCTCCGAAAACTTACTTCTTCCACTTCAACATTTTTTGCTCGGCTCTGGAGTTTTTGTATACAATGGTGCCAAAATAAAACTATATTAAACCAGAACCGAGCAAAAGTGGTTTACAAACTAAGATTAGATTAGCTTAGCTTACTTACATTATTTAAAAACATTATACTTTCTATTGCATCAAGTACTGAATATATTACAACAGTAACTCCTAGTGTTACAATAACAGCTCCTGAATTACAAATAATAAATATTCCACAAACTGCCATTATTAAAGCAATTACTAAACTATATATCCAAACATTTGACTCAATTGCTTTTAATTTTATAGATAAATTGATTCGAAGAATTGCACTATAAACAATCCATAAACCTATGATTATTCTAAATATAGCTCCTATTTGTGTACTATAGCAAATTGTTACAATTCCAAGTACTATTGCTATAATTCCATATGCTATATCATAATTGTAAAAGTCATATTTTCCTTTGTTTTCAAAGTAGGTAATAATTTTATATAAACCAACTAGCCCAAACATAACTCCTAAAATAATTGCAATAAATTTTATTGTTCCCTCCGGATTTGCAACTAGAATTGCTCCAAGTATTGCAAATATGATTGATGTGACAAGTGATGTAACTCCTGTTTTCTTTAAAACTTTTTCTAAATATTCCATTTTTTATTTCCTCCTTTGAATCTTTATTTTTATAAATTTTACCTTAAAAATATTTTTAAGTCAAGAAAATTATTTTAAATTATCAACTTTTAAAACATACTTATAAGAACCGCTATTTTTAGCCAAATCCATTAATTTTTCGACCCTATTTTGAGCTCCCTTAACATCGCCATTTACAAAATTATAAATAGTATTAATACCGTCATTATCAAACTGTTTCATTCCATCTGATAGTGTGATAGCACCATCAGATAATGTTTTAGCTGCATCATTTAACTGACTGCTGCTGCTTTTTATAGTTTCACTGTTTGAATTTAAAGTATCAATTCCGCTCTTTAATTCTTTAGCTCCATTAGATAAGGTACTTGTTCCATCACTTAAGCTCTTAGCTCCACTTGATAATGTGTTTGATCCACTTTCCAATTTATCTAATCCTGCTCGTAACTCTGGAGAACCACTAACCAACTGATTAATTCCTGATGTTACTTGGCTTGATACTCCTTTTAATGTTTGTAAAGAAGATTTAAGTGTATTTAATCCAGTTAAAATTTGAGTTGTTTCTGTTTCCATAGCTTTATTGTATGCTGCTCTTTCAGTAGCTGTATTTTTTCCTAAGCTTAAAATTTGTTCATCCAATTTAGCAACCTCTTCTGATAATTCTCTTTTTGTTTCTCCATCTTCCAAAGAATTTACAGTTGTTTCAAGGTTCTTCTTAGTAGCCTTTAAAGTTGCAACTGAAGTTTCTGTAGCTGTTCCTAATGCTGTTAATGTTTTAGCTGTTTCAGAGTTTTTAGAAGTAGATGCTTTTATATTTTCAATAGAATTATCAACTGCTGTTTCCATTTTAGAAATTCCACCATCTATTGCATCAGCTCCTGTTTTTATACTTCCAATTGCTGAAATTATAGTAGATAAATTACTTTTTAAATCTTTTATTCCACTTGATAAACTTGAACTTCCTTCTGCTATTTTTTTAGTATTTTCGTTTACAGAAGATATTCCATCATTTATCTTAGAATAATTTGTACTTACTGTATTTACACCATTTGCATAAGTTGTAACACCTGTGTTAAATTCACCCATTTTTTCTGAATAAGTATTGGCTCCATCTTTTAGAGTTTGACTTCCACTTACCAATTGGTTGCTTGCATCTTTTAGAGTTTGACTTTGTTCATATAGACCATCAAATTCATCTAAAAAGTCCAAATTATTGTCAAAAACATTTGATTCAATGTACATATACATATTTCCTAATTCAAAATCTTTGGCATCTGCCTCTATTACAACATTTTCTGGAATATCTATTTCATCAATATCCAAACTTTCTTGCATACCTGGCATACTAATTCCAAGAATAACTGAGTTTGTTCCATTATTTATTACTTTACCACTAGATATTGTAACATTAGAAAATTTTTCATTATCTAAAATAGTTCCACACGCTACAATATAAGGTGTATACATTGTAACTTGCTTTCCATCAATTGTTTCTATTTTCTTATCTTTATTTGTAAAATTAATTTCAATTTTAACCTTTCCAGACTTTCCTTTTAAATCATCAATAGAGATTTCATTTCCATCTAAGTAGTATTTGATAGACGTATCTATTGGCATATCTTCATTTTTATCTTCTCCATTTGAAGTTGCTTTATAAACTGCTCCTATATTATTTACCTTGCAATACATTGTGTCTTTCTCATTTATTGCATAAATTGGTAATGTGTATAATCCACACATTGTGACTGTACTTGCTATACATATGGCTTTTTTTACTCCATTATTCATAATTAATTATCTCCTTTCACTTTTGGGACCATCGGGGTCGGTTCCACTATTTATTTTACTTCTTTCATCCCAATTGTTGTCTTACATATAATTTTATCAAACATCATCAAAAATGTTGGAAGTGCAAGTATTACACTTATCATACTTACTACTGCTCCTCTTGAAATAAGGATACATAGTGAACTTATCATTTCGATTTGAGAGTAAACACCTACTCCAAATGTTGCTCCAAAGAAACACAAACCACTTACAACTATTGAACTTATTGATGTTCCAAGTGCATAGTCCATAGCCTCTTTCTTGCTTAAACCTTCTTTTCTCTTTTGAGTATATTTGTTTGTTATTAAAATTGCATAATCTATTGTTGCGCCAAGTTGTATTGTTCCTATTACTATTGATGCTACAAATGGTACTTGATTTCCCATATATGCTGGAATTCCCATATTTATAAATATTGCAAATTCTATTACTATTATTAAGATAACTGGTAATGAAACAGATTGTAATACTATAAACATTAATGCAAATATTACACCAATTGAGAATGTGTTTACACTATTAAAATCATGATTTGCGATTTCAACTAGGTCTTTCATAAGTGGACCTTCTCCTGCCATCAAGCCATTTTCGTCGTATGATTTTATTATGTCATTTACTTGAGCAATTTGATTATTTAACTCATCTGTTGCATTTTCATATTTTGAACTTATTATTATCATTTGATATTTATCACTTGTAAATAATTTTAATATACTTTCTGGTAAAAATTCAGCTGGCATATTTAGCTTATCTGTTATTTTTGAATAACTTAAACTCATTTTTATTCCATCTAAATTATCAATTTTCTCAAGCATTTCTGCAACTTTATCATCTGGTATATTTTTATCTATTAATACAAGTTCTGTTGAAACCATATCAAAATCATTTGCTAAAGTATCATTTGCTTGAACACTTGGTAATGTTTTTGGCAAGCCACTCATTAAGTTATAATAGCTTTCTGTATGAGTGTATCCATAAACTGCAAATGGTAAAATTATAACAAATGTTACCGCAATTGCTTTAGAATGATTTATTACAAAGTTTTTCACTCCTGTAAATTTAGGTAATATATCTTTGTGTGCTGTTTTCGTTATTAATTTATCAAAAACTAATATCAAGCTTGGTAAAATTGTTACTGTAGAAATTACACCTAATGCAACACCTTTTGCCATAACTAAACCTATATCTTTTCCAAGTGTTAAGCTCATTGTGCATAATGCTAAGAATCCCGCTATTGTTGTAAGTGAGCTTCCTACAACAGATTTTAAGGTGTCAGCTATTGCTAGTGCCATTGCCTTATCGTTATTACTTTCTGTTTCTTTTTGATGTTTGTAACTATGGTACAAGAAAATTCCAAAGTCCATTGTTACACCTAGCTGTAGCACCGCACTTATTGCTTTTGTTATATATGATATTTCATGAAATATGACATTTGTTCCCATATTATATAATACTGAAATTCCAATATTTCCCAACAATATAAATGGCATTGCGTATGAGTCTAACGCAACTCCTAGGATTATTGCACATAGTATAACTGCAATTATTACATATATTATTACTTCTGAATTACATATATTTTTTATATCTAAGTTTGTTGCAGACATTCCACTAATTTTACAATTTTCATCAGTAATATCTCTTAGTTTCTGAATTGCATCTAGTGTTCTATCTTCAGCAATTCCATCTTCAAATGTAACTAAAACTGCTGTTGTTCCATCTTCTTTATAAATTTCCTTTAATACATCATCTGGTAACATATCCACTGGAATTTGACTTCCTGTTACATCTGTTATTCCCATTACGTCTTTTACTGAATCAATCTTTCTGAAGTCATTTTCCAGATTGATTAGATTTTTTTGTGGCATATCTTTTACTAGTACTATCGAAAATGAACCCATTCTAAAGTCTTCTGATAGGATTTTTTCTCCTCGTACTGTTTCTATGTCACTTGGTAAATATGATAATATATCATAATTTACTCTTGTTGCCATCATTCCGTATATTGATGGTATACATAGTAATACTGCTATTATTAGTATCACTATTTTGTGTTTACATATGAATTCACCAAATTTTTTCATACTTTTTTCTTCCTTTCTTTTGGCTCAATTGGTGACGTGATTTTTTTCCTTTTTTTCTCTTTTGGGGACGAAGATTTTTGGGTACTTTCTCTTTTGGTGGCGGAGAATTTTGGGTACTTTTTGGGGGCATATATTTTTTGCACTTCTATATTTCACGCACGCAATTTGACTGCTAGTCATTTTTCACTTTACACATTGTAGCACTTTTGTGACCATTAGTCAATATTTTTTCATAAAATTGTTGACTATTTTTTTATTTTGTGGGATAATAAGTTACATAATATAGAATAATATATAAAAAGAATCGAGGTATATGCTTATGAAAAAATCGGAAGAAAATAAAAAATTAAAAGAGGAAACCCTTCTTAGCTCTGCTTTTAACTTATTTACTAAAAAGGGATTTAAAGAAACTTCTATTCAGGATATTGCAGAAAAAGCTGGAGTTGGTAAAGGTACCTTCTATTTGTATTTTAAGGATAAATATGATATTCAAGATAAATTAATTGAAAGAAAATCACGGTAAACTTTTTGCTGACGCTGTGAAGGCTTTGAAAAAAACTGATATTGTGGATTTTGAAGACCAGATTATTTTTATTATTGAACATATTATTGATGCTTTAACAAAAAATCACTTACTTCTTAAGTTCATTTCTAAAAATCTTTCTCTTGGAATTTATAATGAGGCAGTTAACAGAATTGCTGATTTGCCTTATGATGATGGTTCTATTTTTAGTATTTTTATGAATGGTGTTGAAAAAAATAATATTGAACTTAAATGCCCTGAGGCTACTTTGTTTATGATTATTGAGCTTGCTAGTTCTACATCTTTTAATTCTATTTTATATGGTATGCCTCTTCCTATTGATGAGTTTAAACCTATTTTATTTGAGGAGATTAGAAAGTTGTTAAAATAAATATCCCAAACCAACCACTAAAATACTGCTCTTCAGGTACCCGTTAAGAATATCTGCAGTACGCGAAATAGGTTTTTCGTCCATATAGCTTTCGCGTGCAGGTTCCTGACCAAATGCACTTATAATTATTTATTTTTATTTAGGGAAAATTTCTGATAAAACTATCAAAAAATCGCCGTCACTAAAAAGAAGGTGCTCCAAAATTCTCCGTCCCCAAAAGGAACATGTCCCAAAAATACAAATCTAAATCATATAAGCAAAAACACTATACATTATCAATGCTAAAGGCTTTCCTAAAATTATTATAATCAAAAACTTTTTAAAAGAAATATTGCTAAGCCCAGAAATATAACATAAAAGGTCATCTGGAAGTCCTGGTAAAACAATTCCCCATAAAAAAACTTTTTCAAATTTATTTGTCCTTATATATCCTAAATAC
Source organism: uncultured Clostridium sp. (assembly GCA_900553125.1). Taxonomy (GTDB): domain Bacteria; phylum Bacillota; class Clostridia; order TANB77; family CAG-508; genus CAG-269. Next base: position 6,826 of record USCB01000018.1, read on the forward strand.
TTATCAACTTGTTCTTTCTTAAATAAACTATTTATTAGCCTTAAGCCATATATTTTAGACAAGTAATATGCTGCAATTGAGCCTATTACTAATCCGATTTCATTATATATAAATCCCCATAGAGGACCAAAAGCAAGAACTCCTGCTAGGCAGCTTGCTCCACCTGGTATTACAGGAAAAACTACCTGTACAATTTGAATAAATATAAAAAACATGGGGGCAAAAAATCCAAACTTTTTTATATAATCAATTAAAATATTTTTATCTCTAAATATTCCTAATTTTATTCCATAAATAATAAAAATTACTATTAATATAGTCATAATAATTGTAACTATATTAAACAAATTTCTTAACCATTTCTTCTTTTTCATTTTTTAATTCCTTACTTTTTAATGTGTTATTTTTTATTCCTTTATTTAGCACTCCATTATATACATCAAGTACTTTTTGAGCATAAGTTATAAGACTATATTCTTCTGCCTTTTTCCTTATTTCTGTTTTGTATTTACTCCTTAATTCTTTATCTTTCGAAAGTTTGATAATTTGATTTATATATTCGTTTTGATTACTAAATAAACTCTTTTCAGGCAACATATCTATAAATGCCATATCGTTTATGCAAAGTGGAACGATTCCAGCAGCCATTGCCTCTATAACAGTTAAGCCTTGTGTTTCTGAATTTGAGGCTGTTGCAAATACATCTGCACATTGATAGTAATATTGAATTTGATTTTGTGGTATTTTTCCTGTAAATATTACTTTATCAAATATATTTAGTTTTCTAGTTATGTTGATATAATTTTCTTTTTCCGGTCCATCTCCAACTATTAGTAGTTTTACATTTGTTATGTTTTTTTCAATTAATTTACGCTGTGAATTTAGCAGAAATTCTATGTTTTTTTCTGGTGCTAATCTTCCAACAAATATAACTGTAAAATCATTTTGGGTTATACCATATTTTTCCTTCATTTGCTTGACTTTGTCTTTTTGTATATTTTCTTCAAAAAATCTTTCTATGTCTATTCCACTTGGTATTACATTTATATTTTTTGTTATCAAATATTTTTCTTTAAATAATTTGTATATCTTTTCTGTCGGAACGATAGTTTCTTTGGCTGTTTTTACACAATATACTTTTGTTAAGTCTTTTACTATTTTTTTACTTATTTTGTCAAAATGATTATGTGTAATGTAGTGTGTATAATCTTCGTATAATGTATGATATGTATGTACTAGCGGTATTTTGAATTTTTTTGATAATATTCTGGCAAATATTCCTATTCCAAATTCTGTATGTGAATGTATTACATCTAAATTCCATTTTTTTATCATTTTTACAGTTGATATTGGATATATTTCACTTAGTCTATAATCATATATTCCTATTGGTATTCCTGGTATTCTTAATATTTTTTCTTTTTCATCATATTCATGTTTTATTATACTATCATTTACTGTTACAATATAAACTGTATGCCCTAATTTTTTTAATGCCTCTCTTAAATTGTAAACACTTGTTGATACTCCATTTATATATGGAGGATATGAGTCTGTAAATAATCCTATCTTCATTTTATTTCCCCTTTGATTCTTCCGTTTGGTATTGCTAAAAAAATCTTAACAAAGCTATTATAACATAACTTTATTAAGATTTCATTAATTTTTTATTATATTTGAATTAATTTGTGTTATTAAATTAACACATGACTTCTATTTTCTAGACTCTACTATAAGTTTTATACCTGTTCTGTCTTCTCCTTCAACTTCGACCTCTGCAAATGCTGGTATACAAACTAAATCTACTCCTGCTGGTGCTACAAACCCTCTTGCTATTGCTACTGCCTTTACTGCTTGATTAAGAGCTCCTGCTCCAATTGCTTGCATTTCTGCTTTTTGTGATTCTTTTATCAATCCTGCAATAGCTCCTGCTACTGAATTTGGATTTGATTTTGATGAAATTTTAAGAACTTCCATTCTCTTTTGCCTCCTATAATTTTATTTTTTTTGTTGCAACTTTTACATTCTGTATTTTACAACTTTTATTTAAATTTGTCTATAGTTTTTGGAAATTTTTTCCAATTTCTTATCGCATCATTCGACTTTTTTCGACCTTTCATCGAGTATTGTATATACTGTATCTTTTATAAACTTAGCTGATGAACTAGGTGCAATCCTTCCTGGTAATGATAATGCCCATATAAATTTTAATCCCATACTCGTAGCAATTTTTCCATCAATTCCTCCTGGGCTTGAGGCTAAATCAATTAATAACACTTCTGAATCAACATGTTTCAATTCTTTTTCTTTCATTATAGTTTGTGGAACCGTATTTATAATTATGTCAAATTCTTTTAAATCATATAACATATCATTAATATTTAGACTATTATAACCATATGCCTTAATCCAAGCTAAATCCGAAGCTTTTCTTGCCGCACATGTAACCACAGCTGATAATTTACTAAATTTATTTGCCACTATTTTTCCAACTCTTCCAAAACCTAAAATTAAAACTCTACTTCCTTGTAAAATTTTATCCGTATTTTTAATTGCAACCTCTATTGTACCTTCAGCAGTTGCAATTGTATTTAGTATTGCTAAATCATCTCTTTTCATTATATCAATAACTTCTAAATATTTTTCATCCAAATTCTTTTTTATATCATCTTTGATACTACCACTAATAAATATTTTCTCTTTATTTGATTTTATTAATTCATCAATCATAATTTTATCATGTGAAAATGGTGCATTAATACTTTCGCCATTACTCGAAAACGGCACAGGTGCTATTATAATTTGTGATTTATCTATAGCCGTTTTTAGTGAATTACATTTTTCTATTCTTCCGTCATCTAATATTTCATCTGATTTATCCTGCCCAAATGAATAAACTCTATTTCCATCATCTGCAAGCATTTCAGCTAGTTTTACATTTCTTAAATCACCGCCTAAAACTAAATATCTGTTTTTCATCATATTCCTCCTAATACTATTATTTATATAATTGTATTATTTTATCCAAAGTTTATGCAAAAATTTCTGATTGGGGACGGTTCTTTTCGCGAAAAGAACCGTCCCCAATCAGAAAAAATTATTGTTTCAAAATATATTTTTCGATTATTTCTTTAACTCTATCATATCTCTTACACAAATATAAATATCCAATCAATCCCTCCAAAGCAGTAGAATACATATATTCCTGCACATTTGAATTTTTAGGCAAGTGATGATTATTCGCATTTCTTCCTCTTCTTACAATGTCCTTTTCCTCATCTGTTAAATCATCATAAAATTCTCCCAAAAATTTTGCTTGTGCACCTGCTTTCACATATTTAATTGATTCTATATGTAATTTGTGTGGTTTTAAACTTGTATTATCTACAAGATAAGTTCTAATATATAACTCATATACACAGTCCCCTACATAAGCCCATATAAGAGGTGACATTTGATTGATTTCGCTTTCTTCTTTTTTTATTGGTATAAATTTTTCTATATTCAAATTTTACATCCTTTCTGCTTTTTCAAGTGTTATATTTCCTAATTTTCCGCTTCTAAAATCATCTAAAATTACTTTTGCTGTCTTTTCATCATCTATTTCCCCACCAGATATTATACAGCCTCTTTTTTTACCTATTTGCCTCATTATTTCATATATATTAAAATTTTCTGGCTCTGGTCTATTTAGTATGTCTTCTATAAATTCCTCAGATATTTTATATCTTTCTACAACATTTTTTCTATATTCTCCTAATAAAAGTTTTAATAATTGATATGCTACTTCAGTTTTTTCTAATACGTCATCTTTTATTGTCCCAGTAAATGATAGGTTTAAAGCTACCTGTTCGCTTTCAAATTTTGGCCATAATACTCCTGGTGTATCTAGTAATTCTATTTTTTCATTTATTCTTATCCACTGTTTTTTCTTGGTTACTCCTGGTTTGTTTCCAACTTCTAGTCTACTGTTTTTTGCAACTCTGTTTATAAATGATGATTTTCCGTACATTTGGTATTCCTAGTACCATCGCCCTGATTTTTCTTCCTGTTCTTCCTTTTTGTGCATATTCTTCCATTTCTGTTTGTTTTATTTTTTCTGTTGCTCTTAGTATTTCATTTATTCCTTTACCACTATTACAGTTTGCTAAAATCGCTGTTTGTCCTTTTTGTTTAAAATATTGTACCCATAAGTCGTTTTGGCTTTGAGCTGCTAGGTCACTTTTATTTAGTATTATTATTTTGTCTTTTCCTTTTGTTAGATTTGCTACATCTGGATTTCTGCTTGATATTGGTATTCTACTGTCTAGAATTTCTATTACTACATCTATTAGTTTTAAATCTTCTGCTATTTGCTTTTTTGTTTTTGCCATGTGACCTGGGTACCAGTTAAGGTTAATTTTGTGATAACTATTATCTTGTTCTTTCTCCATCTATATTCACTCCTTCACTTTAATTTAACATTTACTTCTCCATCTTGAGATATAATGATACTATTTATATTTTTTAATAAAATGTCTCTTGTTAAAGTATCAATTTTATTTCTTTTAATTTTCTTATTTAACTCTTCTAATACTATTTCAACTAATTTATCTTTTCTAATAGAATGGCTTGTACATGCACCATTTCTTACATATGATGTACAATGATAATATTCATAGTTCTTTACTTTTCTTACTGTAAATGAGCTTCCACAATCTGCACACTTCAAAAAGTTATAAAATAAATCTTTTTCTTTATTGCTTCTTGCAGATTTATTTTTATTTAATATTTCTTGTACTTCATCAAACTCTTCTTTTGATATAATTGGCTCATGATTATTTTCAACTATTATCCATTCATCTTTATTGGTTGTAATTAATTTATGAGTACGATAACTTTCTACCTTCTTCTTCCCTTGAATTAAATCTCCTGTGTAAACTCTATTTTGAAGTATTACATTAATCATTTTTACTTTCCACTTTTTGTCTACTTCTATATTGTTATTTTTTATTTTATATGAAGCAGGTGTTAAAACATTGTTACTATTTAATTCATTAGCTATCTCACTTGCTGTTTTCCCTTCTATTATATCATTAAAAATTTTAATAACATTCTTCGATGCTTCTTCATCTATTATTAATTTATGTTTATCTTTTGGATTTTTTAAATATCCATATGTAGCAGAAGTTCCAATAAACTCTCCATTTAATCTTTTAGTTAGCAATGCACTTTTTACTTTTTTAGATATGTCTTTTGCATAAGCATCGTTTAATAAATTCTTAAATGGAACAATAAGGTTGTCCATTGAATCTGGATTTTCAAAACTGTCTATATTTTCTATTACTGATATAAATCTAATATTTAAAGAAGGAAATATATTTTCAAAATACATATCCGCTTCAATATGACTTCTTGCAAATCTAGATAAATCTTTTACAATTATACAATTAATTTTCTTGTTTTTCATGTCTTGTAATAATCTTCTAAATCCTGGTCTATTAAAATTAGTACCGCTGTATCCATCATCAATATAATAATCTACTATTTGTAAATCATCTTTATTACTAATATATTGTTCTATTAATTCTCTTTGATTAACTATACTATTTGATTCTATATTTTCATTATCTTCTTTAGATAATCTTAAATATGCTGCTACATTATATTCCATTTAAACTCCTTAATCTTTATTTATATAAAAATCATCAATATATCCAAGTAAAAAATAACTAGTATAAAACAATTGACCATATAAGTTATCATTATTAAATTTTACTTTATTTAAATCAAACAAGCTTTTATCTATATTAATAAACCCATTCAAAGGAATTCTATTATTATTAGCAATTATATTATTACCATATTTTATAATATGATCATTAAATAACTTGTTAAATTTTTCTACATATTTTGATTCTCCTGTTACTGCTATTTTAGGTTGAAATAGTTTTAAAACCGTAAGCTTTTCATATTTTTTTGCTTCAATAAAATTTGAAACAAAATTATTTCCAAATACTATTGCATATATTTCTTTAAATAGTGAATGTATCATCGTTATTAAAGAAATATATGCTATACTGCTATCGGTTTCTGAACAAATAATTATTCTACACCTAAAACTACCATCTGGCAGTATCTCCATAAAATTTGAAAGTCCTCCAGTTGTTAAAATTGGATTATCTCCCATTTTCATTATAGGTTCACCTATTGTTATAGATAGTGAATATCCTACTTTTGAAATACTATATTTTTGTTTATAATCTTTTAATTTTTCTGATATCTTTTCTATATCAGCTTTTCTAACTTTTTCTTTTGTTTTTTCAATATTTTTAGAAGTTAAAGAAAATCCAAAATCTATATAACCACATAGATTATTTGGAATAGTACCAGATATTTCTGGAATATATATTTTATCCTCAATTTTTTTAATATTATTTTGATTTCTTAAGTATAAATTATTTAGTGTATTAGCATCTTTCACTCTGTCAGATGATGACGATACTCTATGATATATATACCCATCATTTGTTATATAAGGCGGGTTTGTTCCTTCTTCTACCTTTATAATATATAATTTTTTTGAATTTTTAAGATCAAATTTTTTTATATCAAAATGTGGTGTAGGTGAAATTCCATTACATATTATTGTATTAATTTTTAACTCTGTCCATATGTTACTGCATCCAACAATTTTTTTAGAATCGTTTACGCCTAATAAAATATACCCTCCAAATGAATTCGCAAATGCAGATATTTCTTTAGTTAATTGTGTATTCCTTATATTTTCTTCCTTAAACTCTATAAAAAAATTTTCATCATCATCTATCGTATCTAAATATTTTTCTATATCTTTAAGACGTAATTTATCCCATATTTTATTGTTTATATTAATCATATATTCCTTCTTTCTAATTGTGTTATATTGTATTTTCTATACTAATACCCTAGTAGTCTACTGGAGCTATTTGCTCCAGATAGACATAGCACCTCGCAGCTTTTTATAGCTTCCAGGGAGTTGCCTTAATTAATTTCGACGCATCAAATTCTTTTGACTAGAAGCATTTTGTAATTTTTTCTTTAATGTTCCATCGCATAGTTCAAAATTTTCATTACGCCATTCAACTTTATTATATACAGATTCCTTAGGAACTTCCATTCCCAATAGAAATCTTTTCTGATTATATACAATTCCAAAATTCTGTGCGGCCGTATTTGGTTTTCTGTATATTCCTACCAATTGAGGCGAGCCTCCACACATAGTATCTTGAATATTATACAATGTATCTATAAAACAATGAAAAACATTTCTACTTGTAGATTTATTTATGCAAGATTGATATCTTTCATTATAATTTTTTTTGAATTCTTCCTTTCCAGATCCTAAAATATTCAAAATTCCAGATTTGATTGGAAACACTTTTTCTTCTTTACTCCATCCATATTTTCTATTCCACGTTAACAAATAATGATGAAAATTCGGATATTTATCAACCATAGTATCTCTTGATATATGTATAATTTGAATTGGATTATCACCGTACACATCAGGATATTTTGAAAATGAGTACTGAAGTTTTTCAAACACAATCTTATTCTTCTTAGAACACGTCATAGATTCGTCGAATAATACATCTGTATCTATCATATCTATTATTTGAGATAAAACTATTGACGGAAATAAAACATCTCCAGCATATCCAAATATCTCAGGATATTTTTTTGATGCAAATACTTTTTCCCAAAGTCAAAATATTTTTTATTTCCCCAACTTATTCTGCTGTCAGAAACAATATAAGCAGACGATATACCATGTGTATCAATTGCAGCCCAAGAAGCTAAAAGCGTCATTAACTTTTCCTCCTTTTACAGTACTTTTAATATTTTTTCAAATTTTGTATAACCACTTTCAGCATTTATATGTCCACCATTTTTTATTATATGTTGCTCATTTGAAATAGCATCTGCAAATGATTTTTCAACTTCAAATTTCACATATGGATCATTATCTGAATAGTAGCAAATAATATCGTTACAATATTCTTTTATATCTTCAAAATTTTCAATAAACATTGGTTCATTAACTGCATCAAAATCTTTGTCTATCCCTAAATAATTATTAAATCCAGAAACAAATATAAGTTTCTTTACTTTAATTTTATTTGTTATCAAATACTTACATACAAATATTGGTGCTATACTATGTGCAATTATTATAGTATTTTCATTTATTTTTAATTCATTTAATACTTTAGACCAATTTTCAAAATTTTGATTACCTACTCCAACTGGCATCTGTGGTACAACAACATCTTTATTATCTTTTTCTAATTCATTTTTTAGCCATGGAAACCAATTTCCGTCTTTTGATCCAAAACTACCATGTATTATTATATAATTATCCATTATTATCATCTCCAATTTTATCTCCCAATAATTTTATTTTTTCTGCATTGTTAAGTATATTTAGTTGATATTTCGCAATTTTACTTAAAATTTCAAATCTCTCTTCTTTGCTTTTTCCTTCTTTTATTAATTCAGCATTATGTGATTCTAAATTTGATAATACTGTTAATTCATTTATTGTAGCATAATCTCTAACATTTGAATTTTTAGCTAAATCAGGATTAAGTTCTCTCCATTTCTTAGCCGTTGTGTTAAATATGACTACATTTAAAATATCAGCTTCTTCAGCATATTTTAACCATTCTCTATTTTTATAAAAATCATTATCTGGCAATATGTAATTTTTAATTGCATCCGTATGTATTAAATAATTGTTTTTCGTTAATATTCTTTTTACATCCCACTCCCTGTTTTGATTTTCAATTTCTTTTAACCTTTCAAATTCTTTTATTAAATATAGTTTAAATACCGGACTAATTGCAGAAGCGAATTCGAAAGCTATATCTTTATGTGCATAAGTTCCTCCATACTTTCCTCGTTTTGAATATATACCAATTGCATTTGTTTTTTCACACCATTCAGTAACACTTAATGTAAATGTATGAAGCCCTGCACTTTTTCTAAACCCGTCGAATTCGACGGAATTAAAATTTGGATTATAAATAGACTCCCATGTTCCTAAAAATTCCAAAGTAATTCTATTTCTTAACCAGTTTCTTATAATGTCATCAGCTTTTGATTTTCCCTCTTTGTATTTACCAAAATCAGAAATGCAAATATAATCATTATCATCTATGTTTGTAATATTTACTTTAATATTTTGAACTTCTATTATTTTATTTGACATATATTCACCTCCAATTTATCAAATTACGAAAGATAAAATTTTGAAAAAATGTTGATTTTTCAATGGTTTTGGCTAGTGTTTAGATAATTCGTACTTTCCCAGTTGATACGGGCTTTAGCAAAACTTTCATTTTCATTCATTGTCTACACCTTTCTCCTTCTATTTATATCTTCAATCTCCTTCAGTAATCTTTATATATATTTACTATAATCCTCTGCCATATTACTTGCTATAATTGAAGTTGGATTACTATATTGAATTTTTTCTCCATCAATTGTTGTTATTTTTCCCCCAGCTTCTTGAATTATTAAACTAGCAGCTGCATAATCCCAAGGCATTAATTTTAATTCAAAATATACTTCTGCTTTTCCGCTAGCTATACAACATAATTCTATAACTGCACTACCAAATCTTCTATAATCACTTGCAATTAAAGCTAATTTATTTTGAATATCCAGTGATTTTTTTCTCAATTCATTATAGTATGGTGCACATCCAGATAATAAAATTCCATCCTTTAGTTTTTTATCAGATACTTGTATTCTCTTATCATTTAAAAATGCTCCACACCCTTTGATAGCAGTATACATTTCTTTCACATAAGGATTATAGCACACGCCAATAATCGGCTGATTATTTTTAAGTAAAGCTATAGAAATAGCGCTCATTTTTAATTCTCTTGAAAAATTTGTCGTTCCATCTATTGGGTCTACAATAAAAACATATTTATCTTTTATATAATCATTTACATTTTCATCATTTTCTTCTCCAATAAATATTGATTCTGGTAACAAATTACTTAATTTATTTCTTAATGTATTTTGAACTAATTTATCATACTTTGTTACTATATTATTATTTCCTTCTTTTAACTCTATATCTAGAGAACTTCTATCCGCTTCAACAATTATTTTTCCACATTCACTAACAATTTTTTTAATTTCTTCCAATAATTCATTATTATTCAATATAAACTTCCTCCTTTTCTAAATTTCTTTTCATTGTAATTTTATTTGAGATATAATTTCTTCTTTTGATTTTATGTTATCATAATTGCCTATTAATAAAAAAATGTTCTATAAGACACTGCTATATATAATTAATCAATTCTTTCAAATTCTTAGATAACGAAATAACTTCAGGTAATACTTTTATTAATTCATTATCTACAACAACATAATTTTCTATTTTAACACCTGATAAATCCATCATTTTCTGTAATTCATCCTGTATATAATGTAATTGAATACAATGCGGAGATTTATCTACAGATGCAAAAATAATCCTAGAAATTTTCTTTGTTCTTAACATTCCGCCAATCTTCGTTATTGCCATATTTATATGTGTTTCTTCTAAACATATTTCATATATATTTTTAGATATTTTTTCTAAAGTTTTAAAACCTTCCGGTTGTATACTTTTCAAACAACTACCACAAACAATAATAGTATCTTCTACATCATATATATTACTTTTCATTAAATCTTTCATATTCTTTTTTATTCCTTTCTATCATTTTTCATCAAATTTATATTACAAACTCAGATACTATTTCTTTAATAATCCACAATATATCCAGTTCCTATCTCGTCATTTATATATATTTTTTTAATTTTTGTATGGTTCGGAAGTGTAAATGCCGGTCTTATTCCACATTTGGCATTATCTCCTATGGATGCGTCTTCATTTCCATTAGCTCCTATTGAAATATGTGTTCCCTGTGCTTGATTAACAGATCTTGTCCACCAAGATAATTCTATATTATAATCATTCGAAGCTACACATCCATTATCCTTAAAATACTTTATTGAACCATAGCTGCTTTCATCACCCGGATCTTGAAATCCTAGCTCTTGCAGTGATAATAAAAAAAACTTTCTATCTAATATATAATTATTAATATCTGGTATATTTATATTCGTAATATTTACAAGCTCTAAAAATTCCTCATCAAAATTATTTGGAAATTCTTTCTGTAGAAAAATATCAGCAGATGTTTCTTCATATTTACAATAATTTTCCATTTCTTTTGTGCCATTATATATCTTTGTTTTATAAATTGAACCATTATAATCTTTAATATAATCTGAATTACCTATAATTTTCTCTCTTATAAGTAATGTGTTTTTGGTTTTATTATAGTTATTTGTTAATACGAGATATTTTATATATGTATTATTTTCTTTTATATATATGTAGTTATTTTTTTTATTAACATTATAAGCTATACTTCCTATTGTGTTCGGCATAATATTTTCTTTACTTAAAATTATAAATATTAATAATATCAGCATTATTATACTTAATAGAATTTTTTTCTTCATATTTCTTCTTTTCTCCATTATTATTTAATCTTTAAATCTCATCTATAATATATTTTTCTATTTCTTCTAATAGCTCTCTTGTTTGTTCATGAACTTTTTGTGATTTAAAGTTTTCATAAACCAATTCGGTAAATCTATTAAGATATTGCTTTTCTTTCAAATACTTCAAAGAAAAATCGAAATTTAAATCATATGTATATGCAAATGGAACTGCAATTTGGTCTGCACTGGTTTTTATATCTTTGTAGATAACTCTGTGTAATTGCTTAAATTCTTTCATAATTTTATGACTTATTTCTTTACAATCAAAATCATTATACCAGAAAGCACTTTCAAAATCATAGTTACATAAAACATAATATATATCTAATTTATCTGCATCTCTTATAATTTTGCAAAATAGATTTTCCTCTTCTGTTAATCCTTCTTCTATCTTATCTCTATTATGATTTATAACAGCTATTTTAATGATTTTCTTGTATTTTTCTTCTATTTCAAATTCATCTATTAAATTATCTTCAAACAGAATTTTAACACCTAATTCTGCGTGATTTGTAGAATCTTTATCACTAAATGTATCATACATCTCTACTTGTTTAAATCTACCAATATCATGGAATATCCCTATTGCTTCTGCTAGAGCTGTTTGCTCTTTATTTAAATCTAAATATTGGGCAATTTGTGTACTTATTTTAGCTACTCTTTTTATGTGTTCTATTTTTAGTTTTATTCTTCCTTGTTCTACATTAAAATTTGAAACATATTCATCGAATTTTTTATTTACCTTTTCTATATTTATCATTTTTCTCATAGCTCCTTATTACTTTTAAATAAGGAGAACTCCTAAATACCAGATTTCTCCCTTTTCTAGTAGTTTCTATATTGATTTTTATCTGCTCTATCATCATATTTTCTATCATACTGTTCATTTTTGAAAAACCAATCTGTTTTTATATCTTTAGGGTCTTTTTTTCTCATTTTACTTATTAATAAATCAAAAAATGCACAAAATGCTATAACAACACCAATTGCAGAAACAAATGCATTTTGCATAACATTTATATTCATTGCACTATTTTGTATAATAGATGGAACAACATTAGTTAATATGTATCCTCCAAAATAAAGACCGTATGTGCCTAAGTATAATATTCCTCCTAACCAATTTCTTCTTAAGAATAATATTATACATAATATAGTTGCAAATAATAATATTATTTCAACTGTATAATTAAATGCTATAAATCCTCCAAAACTTTTTCCATATTGAGCCTGAAAAGTAACTATAACTCTAAATACCCAAAACATTACCATAAACATAGTAATCATCCATGATGAAAAACTTTTCATTTTTATCAACTTCCTTCCTTTTTATAAAAAAACTTAGACGATTTCATCACCGCCTAAGCTTTTTTATTACTCATCACTATCAACGAAATCAAATTCATCTTTAAATTTATCTTTAAAAATGTTAAATACTTTCATTAATGTTTCTTCACTTTCAACACTAACATATGATTCTTGTTCGCTATCTTCGTCTGAATCTTCAACTTTTAATATAACTACTTCTCCGTCGTCTTCTTCTCCTTCTTCCAATACAGGAAGTAGAACAACATATTGTTCATCTTCAAATTCTACTAAATCTAAAAATTCAAATTTAACCTCATTTCCATCTTCGTCATTTAGAGTTATGATATTATCTAATTCTTCTCCTTCAAAATTTTCTTCCATAATTTCTCCTTTCAATATCTTTATTTAAATTTTAATAACATTTTTAATTATGAATTTTTTTGCTTTTCAACATATGTTTCTAAAATATATACCGCAGATATAGTATCTACTATATTTCTTTTTTTATGCTTATTGATATTTAAAAAATTCATAGTTTTATGTGCTGCAACAGTTGTAAGCCTTTCATCAATATAATCGATTTTGAGCTTATTATATTTACAACGTAATTTATGAATAAACTTTTCTGTTAATTCTGCTCTTTGAGATTTTGTCCCATTCATATTGTATGGCATTCCAACAACTATAGTATCTATTTTATAAATTTCAAGTAATTCATCTATTTTTTTCATTATAGTTCTGTCACTACCATTAGAATTTAATGTTTCTAATCCCTGTGCAGTAATTCCTAGTTCATCTGTAATTGCAAAACCTGTTCTGCTATCACCATAATCTATACTTAAAATCCTCATTATTCATCAATTCCTATATAACTTTTAACTAATTTTTCTAAAAGTTCATCTCTTTCTATGCATCTTATTTTGTTTCTTGCATCATTGTGACTTGTTATATATGTTGGATCTCCTGATAGTATGTATCCTACCATTTGATTTATTGGATTGTATCCTTTTTCAACTAATGCTTGATATACATCTTTTAGTATTTGTCTTGTATCAATGTCTTCTTTTTTCTCAACTTTAAAAAACATCGTTTTATCAAATTCCATAACTTCCTCCTTTATATATTATTAATTTGGCTTTCTTCTTTAGATGCTTCATCTAAATGTTTTTCCATTTTCTTTAAAACTTCTTCAATACCTGTTCCTTTATAATATTTTGCAACAGCAAAATTTAAAGATGGACTTACAACCATTTCCTCACGTTTTTTCTTTTTACGCTTTTTAGGTTTATTTTCTGCGTCTAAATCCTCTGATTGGAAATTATTATCACTTAATGATATTTTTAAGTCTTCTGTAGATTTTTTTATTTCATTTATAAAGTCTGATAAACTATCTGCCTCAACTCCTGAAAATACTATAACAAATTTTGGACCAAAATATCTTACAAATATATATTTTTCTGCTATATTAACTTGTACATTTTTGCTTACCTCAGTAATAACTTTGTTTCCTAATTCTCTTGATACCTTATTTATGTCCTCAATATTTGAAATTATAAACATGCAAATTGCTGATGTTGTATATTTATCAATTATTTTCTTTCCTTCACCATATAAATATTCTGCTGAATTTAGTCCTGTAAACAAATCTTTTCTCACAATATTTTCTAATGTCTTCTGATAATCCACAGTTTTTAATATAGAGATAATATTTTCCTTTACAGTTTCAAATACAGTTGTATCTATATTATCAAAATCATGTGGCACTCCACTTTCTATTATCCAATATCCAATATATACATTATCTATATATAATGGGAAAAATATTGCAGATTTTGCTCTTTCAAATTCTTTTTCCTGGTATGGAAGTTTTTCTCCTTCATTATTTATTGTTATATATTTAGGACTAGATGATGTTATACTATCTTTAAATATATCGACTTCGTGTAATCTACTAAGTGTATCCCAATGGTTAGTATTTACATTAGATGCTTTAACTACATAATCTGTTCCATCATATACTACTATTGTAGAATATTTTATTTGATATTTTTCTATTATAATATCATTTATAGCTTGTATCTTTTTATCAACACTCAAATCACTTCCTGTTACACTCATAAAATCTTGTAATATATTTAAGTTAGTAAATCTTTTACTTTGTGTTTGAAACGACTGAATTCTCTTATATAAAGATAAATTATAAATTCCCAATGCAAGTACTGTAAAAACCAATACTATAACCACTATTACTAACAAGATTGTCCCTCCACTTTCAATTTATATTAATATTTGTTTCTCATATTATTCAATGTATTATTCATATCAGACGAGAATGAATTTGAATATTGATATCCCTGTCTTGAACCCCTCTTTCCCTTTTTGTTTTCATTACCATTATTTGGCAACAATGGATATATGACATCTGCTAATGATGCTAGCTTTGCCTTTATTTCTTTTGGGTATCCATTTAGTTTTATTTCACATTCCACTAATCCTTCAAGATATTTTGCATATACATCTTCATCAAATGGTATTTGTACAGCAAGTTTTACTGTGTTTCTATCAAATAATTCTGTCATAAATGACATTTCAGGGTCATTATAATTAGACATTCCTCCAATTATATTTTTTCCTGTTATTCCTCTTACTCTTAAAAGCTTATTTAGTACTATTCTTATTTTGGTTTCATCTAATACATTTTTTGTTTTTAGCTCTTTCAAAAACTCTGTTAAAGGCTGTATTGAAAGTATATCCATTGATTGCACTAGATATAGTTCTTGTGCTTTATCAAAATACTCTATTGGTGTATCAAAATCACAATCTATTAATATTAATGAATGTTTCTTTACTAATGTTTCCATTATTGGATGAGAATTTTTCATCTTGTCATTTTGATTTGGTATATTCGTATATACTGTTAAATTATTTTTTACTTTTATGCCATTAGCATTTCCGGCAATAAGATTATCTAAAGAATCAACCGCTATTTTCCTTAAATCTTCATCATTCTTGGTATATATATAATAAGAACTTTTATTCTGGGTCACATCTAAAATTGCAGTATCTATTCCCCTATCTGCTAATATTTGTGCTACATTGTTTACAACAAAAGATGTTCCATTTTTACTTGTTCCAACAAATGCCGTGATTTTTTTGTCTCCTGCTAATAGTCCTTCAAATTCTTCATCATCAAATTTGTTATCATATATATTCATTTCATTAGTATTACCATAATTTTTGTTTGTTCTAGTAAAATTATCTATATCAGAATTATTTACGGTTCTTCGATTATAGCTATTTTCTTCATTTATTTTTGAGCTATAGTTATAATCTTCATAATCATCTTCTTCGTCTTCTTCGTCAAATCCAGGTAATACTTCCACATCTTTATTGACAATATTATTACTCATCTCATCTTTTTTTACATCTTCGCTTTTTGTTGTTCCGTATGTCTCTTGATAGTCCTCAACTCCTGGCAATACCGTTTCACTTTCATCCTCTTCATCAAACCCTGGTAAAGTTTCAACCTCTTCTTTAACTTCCTCTTTAGATTTCTTAGGTGGTCTTCCTCTTCTTTTTGGTTTTTCTTCTTCTTTTCCTTTTTCCTTATTTTTTGGAGGTCTTCCCCTTCTCTTTGGTTTTTCTTCTATTATGTCATCAATTTCTATAATGTCATCATTATCGTCATATTCTTCATCATCTTCAATATCCTCCAAATCTATTTTTTTTCTTTGGTTTATATTCATATGCATATTGTCTTTCATTGATGTAGGAACAACTACAGGTTTTGAAATAATTGAATTTGCATCTTGATCCAATAATCTTTCTGTTGGACCTTTCTTGATTCTTTCCCCTTTTTTTCCTGAACCTGCTCTTTTTTCATTTTTGGGTACACTTCCACTAATTTTACAATATTCAGGTGAAACTCGTGTTAGTATATCTTTTACATTACTTGGTAATATTTTTATAATGACTTTCATCTGCTCCTCAGAATATTGTTCAAGAATTCTTTTGAAACTTTCTGCATATTCTTCTTCATTATCGCCTAAACTTTTAAAATGCCTAAGAATATTTCGCATTTCATCTTCATTTACATCACTATCATTTTCCTTAGAGTAGTTTACATTTTCAGAGTCTATTTTATAATATATTTTTGCCTCTTTTTTGGAACGTGGTTTATTTATTAATTTACATACTTCTTCTGTACTTCTGTCTTTTCCTATTATGGCATTATATATGCTGATTCCAAATAATCTTACTAATATATCTTCAGATTTTGTTCTTCTTTCTGAACATATTAGTATTATTGGTATATCACTTCCATCAGCTGCTACTGCCTCATCACTTATATTATCTAGTCTATCAAATATAAATTTGTCTTTTTGTTCTAAGCTTGAACTTGTGAATTCCTCTAAATCCTCACTTATAACCACTCTATCGTAATTTTTATTTCTTTGTAATTCTTTTAAAATCGCATTGAAATAATATACATTTTTATACGATATTATTTCCTTGTATTGTTTTTGATATTTCTTAACAATAGATGTTGAAATATTTTCATCATTTACTGCAAATAAAACCTTCATTTGTTATTACTCCCTTCTAAATTTTACAACAATTGTAAATATTAATGGCAATACTTGGCATATTATAGCTAGTGTTACAAATGTTACCATTAAGGCAAGTCCTTTTTCTTTTAACTCTAAGTGTCTTATTCCTAAAACATAATTATATATCGCTCCTGCCATTATTCCTAAAAAACATAATGGTATACTAAAAATTTGAACTTTATGTAACATATATGCTGTAAATCCATATGATTTTGAACCATATGTTTCTTGATAGTCTTCTAATGATTTCATTTCTTTTTCTTTTAATTCAACTAATGTGCTTTCTGTTTCATTTGTAATGACTTTTTCGTTTTGTTTTTGTGTTGCTGCATATGTTTCACTTATACAAAATACATTTGATGCTAGTAATATTATTGCAATTACATATATTATAATGTTTTTCTTCATTTAGTTTCCCCCTCTAGACCATATTATTTTCTATTTTTTTTACCCTTATATCATACAATACTATCCAAAAAATAGCAAGAAATTTTGGAAAAAAATTAAAAAACTTTATCATATAAATATTTCATCCATTTATATACTGATGTTCCCCAATTTTTGTCTGTTGCATATTTTTTATTAACTCCAGATATTGTATTTCCATTATAATATTTTCCAGATGCTGCCTGTCCATCATATATTTTGGTTCCTTTAGGATTAATGTAATATTTTACCAATACTCTTGCAATTAAATCAATTGATTCTGAATAGTTTGAAAACGAATATGCACCATTATATGGATTTGAATCATATGCTCCATATCCAAATAGATTATATTTATTTTTCGCTAATCTTGATGTTCCCCATGAGCTTTCATGTATTCCTATTGCTGCTACAAATATTCCATTTATTTTGTATTGCTCTTCTATATAATAAAAATATTCTGAGTTATTTTGAAAAATTTTGTTTACATCTTTTTCATCTGTTAGTGCTTTTTTGAACTGTTCTGCTGTAAATCCCGATGGTTCATTTAGTTTTATATTTTCTGTTATTTGTGTGTTACTATTATTTTCTTGTTTTTTTTCTGGTTCTATATATATTTTTGTTCCTATTTCTATTATTTTATCTATTGATGATTTTGTAACAACACAATTTACTTGTTCTTCATTTAAAAATGTCCCATCACTATCGTAGTTTTTTTTCATGGTTATTGTTTGTATTCCATTTCTTCCTTCTTGTGAAACTTTGGTTGTTCCTACATATAACTCATTATTGTTTCTATATTTTGTTATATACTCTAGTTCTTCTTGTTTTTCATATATTTCTTCTTTTGAATGTTTATTTTTTGAATTTTTTTCTATTATCTCATTTACATCAATTTTTGCACAATTACTTATTTTTAACTGTTCTTTTTGATTTTCTTCATCAACTGCATATGATTCTTTATTTGATATGTATCTAAAATACAATAAAATTAATATTATTATTGAAAAGGTTATAAATAAAATCACCTTGCTTATTTTTTTCTTTTCTTTTGCACTCATATAATCACCTATCGTAATTTTAAACTTTTGTCATTTTTTTGTCAATAGTAAAAAATAGTAGTATGTAATTATAGGAAATCTAATCCTTACAGCCTGCGGGGCTAGATTTTCCTATAATTACATACTACTATTTTTATTCATTATATGTCAATCCATATTGAGCATATAACCATTTCATATAATTAAATGGTACCAAAGTTTTTGGCATCTCATAATCAACTCCAAATGTTTCTACAGATAGTGAAGATATTTTTACATCATTTACCGGTGTTGAAACTTCTGTTGTTTCATTGCTTTTCTCATCAGTATTTGCCGCTTTACACTCTACATTTGCAATTTCTTTTACAACATCCATTCCTTCTATTACTTTTCCAAATCCTGCATAATATCCACTTAAATTTGTGTGGTTATTAGTTGTCATAATGAAAAATTGTGAACTTGCTGAATTATATGATTCAGTTGAAAGTGTTGCAGAATATGAGGTATAGTCACTTCTTGCCATTGCTATTGTTCCTTCTGTTAAGTTAAGGTTGTTTTTATCATATCCATTAGCTATAAACTCTCCTGGAATTGAATATGCATCTGTGCTTTTTGCCTCTGTTCCATCTGAATATTTGTATTTTGCATTTTCGTCACTATTATTATATAAATCCGAAAATTTTGGAGAACCTGTTCCATCTCCTGATGGATCTCCTCCTTGTATCATAAAATCTTTTACTACTCTATGAAATTTTAACCCATTATAAAATCCATTATTTGCTAGTCTTATAAAGTTTTTTACTGTTTCGGGTGCTTGATCTGGATACAATTCTATTTTTATTGTTCCATAATTTTCCACTTCCATTGTTACTATTGGATTAGATATATTTAATGTTTGTTTTTTATAATAACCATAACATAATCCTCCTAGTATTACAATTATCAAAATTAATGCTATTATGCATATTATGTTTTGTGCTTTTTTCATTTTTTTCCTCCTCTTTTTGATTGCTGCCCAAATAGGACCGGGTCTTTTTGGTCCCATTGCTATAAAATTTTACAAATGGGACAAAAAAGACCCGGTCCCATTTGGGCATATTTTACACTTAATTTATTATATTGTCAAATACAAATTGCTCCTGCATTCTTTTTAAAGATGTTTTTATATTTCTTGCTCTTACCTCACCAATTCCTTCTACATTGTCTAAATCTTCTATACTAGCATCTATAATATGCTGCAATGATTTAAATCCTTGTATTAAATTTTCTACAATTGTATTAGGCATTCTTGGTATTTTGCTTAGTATTCTATATCCTCTTGTATATACATATGCCTCATCAAAATCTGAGAATATGTCATATCCTAATATTTTGGCGATATTTTGTTCCTTTAAAAGTTCTTCATATGATAGATTTGCAATTTCTTCCATAAGTTCTTTTGGTGTTTTGTCATCAACTAACATGTAATCTTTTACTATTAATTCTTCTTCTTTTTCAATACCACCCATTAATTGTTCTAATTGCATATCTACCAATCTTCCATCATCACCTAATTCTGCAATTTGTTTTTCTATTTCGTCTACTATTTGCATAACCATTTCTGCTCTTTGTAAGACACTTAAAACGTTTTCTAATGTTACTATATCATTAAATTCATATTCATTTAAAATGTTTAATTTGCTATCAAATACTTTTTTATATTTTTCAAGTGTTTGAATTGCCTGATTTGCCTTATTTAGCACAACTTCTGTGTCCTCTAATATATATCTTTCGTTTTCGATAAATATTGTTATTATATTTCTTCTTTGTGAAATACTAATTACAAGCTCTCCTGTCTGTTTTGCAGTTCTTTCAGCTGTTCTATGTCTTGTTCCTGTTTCAACAGTTGGTATATCACTTGATGGAATTAGTTCTGCATTTGCAAATAGTATTTTTTTCATGTCTGCACTTAGTACTATTGCTCCATCCATTTTTGCTAATTCATATAGTTTTGAAGAGGAATAATCTTCATTTATGAAAAATCCCCCATCAACTAGTTGTTTTATGTATTCTTCATTATCTGTAAAAAGTAATAAAGCTCCTGTTCTTGCTTTTAAAATATTTTCTAATCCATCTCTTATAGGTGTTCCTGGAGCTATTTTTTTTAAAATATTTGTTATTTTGTCTTCATTTTTCTGTCTCAATTTTAGCTTCACTCCTTTTTAGCTTAATTCAATAATTGCATGTAAAACTCTATTATCTTGACTTTTTATTGTTATTATGTCTTTATTTTCTACATTATTATAATAGCATTTTACTTTATCCCCTAGTAATATTTGATGTTTATACATTATCCTTACTTTGTTTTTCTCTTTAGAATAATATACATTTTCTGGTAAAGCTTCATATGCTAATTTCAAATAATTTAAATTATGCATATGTTTGTTTACATCTATGTCTGCTCTTTTTACGTCATAATCAATATATTGGTTCATTTCTTCATTTTCTTTTAGTTTTTCAATTTCGTCTTCTTCAAATACTTTTTCATTTTCTGGTTTATATAGATTTATTATTTCATCTGTAATTTTAGCAATTCTGTTTGTTTCTAAGTCAAATAGAATCCATTTTGATGTAGCTATAGCTATTCTTTTTTCCCCATCATAAATCTCAAAATCACGATATGTTGAAAATGGTCTTTTAGCAATTGGTCTTGCCCATGTTTTGACTTTTATTGCATTTCCATATTTGGGTCTTTCTAATACTTGTAGTTTCCAATCCATTAAAAGCCAAACTTTTTTCTTTTTTTCTATATCATTTACACCATAACCTACTGTATCTGAATGTGTACTTGCTATTTCTTCCAAAATACTTAATATTCCATAATTTGACATTTTGCCATCTAGTCCGATGTCTTTTATTCCTACATAATATTCTCTTTCAAATTTCATTAAATTACCTCTTTTAGTTTCAAATTATTTTGTATATCCTGGTTTTTCTAGTAACCTGAACATATTTTTCTTGTATTCTTCAACTCCTGGTTGATTAAATGGGTTTACTTTTAATATGCTTCCAGACATTGCACATGCTAGTTCGAAGAAATATATTAATCCTCCTAAATTTTCTTCATCTAATTTTTCCATTTTAAATACTATATTTGGAACTCCTCCCGATACGTGTGCCTCTATTGTTCCTTCCATTGCTTTTTTATTTACGTAGTCTAAATCTTTTCCTGCCAAATAATTTAGACCATCTAGGTTATCGTCATCTGAATTTATAGTTATATTTGATTTTGGTGTTTCTATACTTAAAACTGTTTCAAATAAGTTTCTTAGACCCTGTTGCATGTATTGCCCCATTGAGTGTAAATCTGTTGTTAGGTCAATTCCTGCTGGGAAGATTCCTTCTTCTTCTTTTCCTTCACTTTCTCCAAATAGCTGTTTTAGCCATTCTGTCATGTAGTGCATTTTTGGTTCATAGTTTGCAAATACTTCTGTTGTTTTTCCTTCTTTATATAAAACATTTCTTATTACTGCATATTGATAACATTCGTTGTATTTTAAATTTTCATCATTCAAATTATCTTGGGCTAATTTTGCACCTTTCATCAATTTTTCTATGTCTATTCCTGCTACTGCTATTGGTAGTAATCCCACTGGTGTTAATACAGAGAATCTTCCTCCTACATTATCAGGAATTATAAATGTTTCATATCCTTCTTCTTCTGATAGCTTTTTTAGTGCTCCTTTTTCTTTGTCTGTTGTTACATATATTCTACTTCTTGCCTCATCTATTCCATATTTATTTTCTAGTATTTCTCTAAATATTCTAAATGCTATTGCAGGCTCTGTTGTTGTTCCTGATTTTGATATTACATTTATTGAGAAGTCTTTATCTCCTATTACTTCTATTAGGTCATTTATGTAATTTGGACTCAAATTATTTCCTGCAAATAATACTAGTGTGTTTTTTCTTTGTTTTAGTGTTTGCATATTATAAAATGAACTACTTAGTGCTTCTATTACTGCTCTTGCTCCTAAATATGACCCTCCTATTCCTATTACTAATAATATGTCTGAGTCTTTGTTTATTCTTTTTGCCGCTGTTTGTATTCTTTTGAATTCTTTTTTATCATACTTTGATGGTAATTCTAGCCATCCTACGAAGTCATCTTCTTTTTCTGCTCTTCTGTGTAGTTCTTTGTGTATGTTTTCTACTTGTTCTTTATATTTCATTATTTCCTTTTTATCTATTCCTACTTTTTTAAAATCAATCTTTAGTTCCATAATCAAATACCTTCTTTCTTTTTTTGTTTATTTTATATCAATTATTCAATTTTAGCAATATGTTTTTGAGAAAATCTGTAATTCGTAATAAAAGAGCCGATAAGCATAATTGAAAATAAATTATACTTATCGACTCTAAAATTTTAGGTTAATACAACTTGGTATGCCCGTCAATTATAAACGAGATATCACAGCCAATTCCCAGCTGGTGCAGATATCCTTTCTTAACAACATGTTTAAGAAAATTATATTGTTCCATGGTTTCTGCAAACTGTGTTATTGAAACTTTTGACCCAACATCATAGTTTCCGAACTCTTTTTCTCTAGTCCGAAAATACTTTTCCAGCCGGTGCAAATTTTCATGTACTGTGAAAAAAGCGACTTTTTTAAAATACTTCCCAAGTACTGTTCCGATGATGGCTCTAAAAACGGTTTCTAAGAAACAGCCTACAATTATGACTGTCTTTTTTCCGTTGTCAGATTCTTTTTTTACAAGGTTTTCAAATTCCATTTTCAGATATTCATCTGACATTTCTCTTGCAGATATTAAAAATTTCTTTTTTTCATTTTCTGAGGTTAACTTCTGAATTTTTTCATCTATCCATTCGAAACATACAATATCAATATCCAATATTGAAACTGTATCTGGGTATTTCGATTTTATTCCCTCTGCAATTGTTGTTTTTCCAGAACATGACTCACCATCAATCAGGATAAGCCATCCACCTCTATACATTTCTTCCGGAATCTTTGTTTCGCTTTTCCGAGATCTGATGTCAGACACTCGGCACTTTTTTGCTATGTTTCGGAAATATTGTATTGCCTCTTCACTGGCATAATTGTTACTTTCCATAAAATATTCCCAGGCTTCTCCATAGTTCCAGTTTCTCATTTCTTCTAAACTTGGCATATTTTCCTCCTTTTGCTAACTACAAAATATGTTTGTGGTTATTGTATACTGTTTATGTTTACGTTGATAGTATATCATATGTTTTTATGTTAGTCAATAATAGCCTTGTAAATAAATATTCATATTTATCATCCTTTCCATTATTAGTTTGCCCTTTTTGTTTTATGTAGAGTTATATGACTTTACATAAAACAAAAAGGGCGAACCCGGTAGGGAAACGAAAAGTTATCAAAAAGTTACATTTTAACTTTTTGATAACTTTTCGTTTCCCTACCTATTCAAATTTTGTGCTTTATAATTACTATTCTATCATTCTAGTTTATCGCCATCAGGATTTAGAGCTACTTCCATAGTCCTACACGAAAACCTATATAGTCGCGGGAACTGCTAGTACTGCTGCCGTTACGGTTCCTAGCAGGGATATTAGACGCATTGTCGAGGTAACTGCCACCCCTGAACGTACAAGGATAGCCAGCATCGTAAAACTCCAGTGTCCATTCATATACATTTCCTGCTACGTCATATATATTTTCTAATTTTGTTTCATCTGATGCTCCTGTTGTTAACAATATACTATTTGTATATGAACTTTGCGATAACTTTTTACTTCCTATTACTAAATTTGTTTTATCAATACTATCAAATTTATACCAATTCGAGAATGCTCCATATTGTGCAAATTTTCCTCTATTTAATGTTATCTCCGCATCACGATAATTTCCTATATATTTATTATTATACTTGCTTGTACTTCTTAATGCATTTTTTATATTTGTCCTGGCTGTTTCTTTTTCAGTATCTTTTGCATTTTCCACTTCTTTTTCTTCTATAAATTTTAACATTAAATCCCATTGAATTCCAAACATTAAACTACTTGTATAATTTTCTCCTCCAACTCTTTCAGCTAATACTTTTGCCTGTGTTCTTGTTACATAATTATATGGATATGCATTTTGTTTTGTAACTGGTG
>USCB01000019.1 GCA_900553125.1 uncultured Clostridium sp.
TAATATCAAGTTCTTGTACATCGAGCCATGATTTTGATACACACTTCCTCCACTTCCACCTCACGATGGATAGCTTGTGTTTCTCTAATTGGTTGGCGATATATACCTCCAATACGGACTTTCACCGATTAGCTAAACGACATGCCTGTCGCACTAAAAAAAGAAAATAGCAACAAATTTTGCTATTTCCTCTAAATATATTCTATTCCAAGAATCCCTTATAATGTCTCATAACTAATTGAGATTCCAATTGTTGGATTGATTCAATTGCAACACCAACAACAATTAAAAGTGCAGTACCACCAAATGTTATATCTAAAGATGTAAATCTAAGTAACATTGGTAAAATAGCAATAACAGCTAAATAAAATCCACCAAATAATGTTATTTTAGAAATTACATTAGATAAATAATCTGTTGTAGGTTTTCCTGCTCTAATTCCAGGTATAAAACCACCATTCTTCTTAATATTTGCTGATATTTCAGCAGGGTTTGTCATTGCATAAGTCCAGAAGAATGTAAATCCTACGATTAGTAATAAGTAAACTAACGCATTTGCTATAGTATATCCCCATCCAACACTAGATGATGATGTAGCCATAGAGAATTTATATAATGTTGCCCAAAATCCTGTTGATGTAGCAACATCTGTCTTAAATATTTGAATTATCATTGCAGGGAATGTCAAGAATGATGATGCAAATATTATAGGCATAACTCCTGCCATTGCAAGTTTAAGTGGTATATTTGTATTTTGAGCTCCAACCATTTTTCTTCCAACAACTCTTTTTGAATATTGTACAGGTACTCTACGTTCTGCCTGTTGCATATATACAACTGCAGTAACTAATACTAGAGCTCCAAGTGCAATTCCAATTGCTGTTAAGAAACCAGTTGTGCTAAATCCGTTTGATGTTATTATCAAACGATACATTGTAACTAATACAGATGGTAATCTAGATATAATACCAATAAAGATTATTAAAGAAATTCCATTTCCTATACCTTTATTTGTAATTTGCTCTCCAAGCCACATAAGTAATGAAGTACCAGCAATAAATCCAGCAACTATCATTGCTCCTGTAATGAAGCTATTATTTACGAAAACTCCGTAAGATTTATAAGATAAATATACACCTATTGCTTCTATAAAAGCTAAGAATATTGTTAATATTTTTGTATATTTATTTATTTTTTGTTTACCATCTTCTCCACCTTCTTTAGTTAATCTTTCTAGAGATGGTATAACCATTCCTAGAAGTTGGATAACTATTGTAGATGTGATATAAGGTGTAATGCTCATTGCAAATATTGAAAATTTAGCAAAAGCACCACCTGAAATCAAGTTAATCATTCCAGCTAAGCTAGATGAACTATCACTCATTAAATCATTTAATGCTGATATATCAACACCCGGAACTGTGATATAACAACCAAGTCTAAAAAGAATTATTAGTAGCAATGTATACCAAAGCTTTTTTCTAATATCAGGTGTTTTTAGTGCGTTTTTTATTGTTTTAAACAATTAGATCACCTCTGCCTTTCCGCCTAAAGCTTCGATATTTTCTTTTGCCTTTGCTGTAAATTTAACAGCTTTTACATTTAATTTCTTTTCTAACTTACCAGTTGCTAATACAACTATTCCGTCTTGGATTTTTCCAATTATTCCTTCAGCTAAAAGTGTTTCAGCTGTAACATCTGTTGCTTCTGATTTATTAAGCATTGTTAATGTTACTTCTGTGTAGTTTTTAGCATGAATATTTGTAAATCCTCTTTTTGGTAATCTTCTATATAATGGTGTTTGACCACCTTCAAAACCACGTCTAACTCCTCCGCCAGATCTTGCTTTTTGACCTTTTTGACCTCTACCTGAAGTTTTTCCTAGTCCTGAACCGATTCCTCTTCCTACTCTTTTAGATTTTACTCTTTTCATAGCTGGCTTTAATTCTTCGATTTCCATTTTCGCACCTCCTCTTTGATTAATGTAAGGGGTCACATCTTTTTCACGGGTCTTTCTTTAGGGACAAGATATGCCCCTCCTTGTGACCTAGAGATGTTACTTTCTCAAGTTCCCTTACTGTTTAAGTTCTCTTACTATAATATATCTTCTGGTTTTTTTCCTCTTTTTGCAGCTACAGATTCAACTGTTTGCATTGATTTTAAACCTTCGATTGTAGCATATACTACGTTTCTTGGATTGTTTGTTCCAATTATTTTTGTACGAATATTTTTATATCCTGCAAGCTCTAATACTGGTCTAACGCTACCTCCAGCGATAATTCCAGTACCTTCAGCTGCTGGTTTTAACATAACTTTAGCGCTGTCAAATTTTCCAAAATATTCGTGTGGTACTGTTGTGTTTACGATTGGAACTTCTATTAAGTTCTTTTTAGCATCTTGGATAGCTTTTTTGATAGCTTCTGGAACTTCGGCAGCTTTACCGTTTCCAACACCAACATGACCATTTCCATCTCCAACAACAACTACTGCTGAAAATCTCATGTGTCTACCACCCTTAACAACTTTTGTAACTCTGTTAAGTGCAACAACTTTTTCTTTTAATTCATTTTCTTGCTTTTCTTCCATGTTAACCTCCTTCTTTATTACTAGAAGTTTAGTCCGCCTTCTCTTGCGGCTTCTGCTACTTCTTTAACAACTCCGTGATATATGTATCCACCACGATCAAAAACGATGTCTTTTATGTTTATTTTTTCAGCTCTTTTTGCAATTAAAGTTCCAACTTCTTTAGCAGCAACTTTGTTTGCATGTTTTTCTTTAACTTCTTTATCTAAAGTTGAAGCTTGAGCTAAAGTACAACCATTTACATCATCTATAAGTTGAACGTAAATATTACTGTTACTTCTGAAAACACTTAATCTTGGTCTTTCAGGTGTTCCAGCTATTTTATTTCTTACTCTTTTATGTCTTCTAACTCTTTCTAATTTTCTATCAGTTTTTGAAACCATTTTGTTCTCCTTTCATAATTTTTCTCAAGGAATTCAATTATTCTATTTACCAGTTTTACCAACTTTACGTCTGATAATTTCTTCAGCGTATTTAATTCCTTTACCTCTATATACTTCAGGTGGTCTTTTTGTTCTGATAACTGCAGCTGTTTGACCAACTAATTCTTTATCAATTCCTCTTACTATAATTGTGTTAGCATTTGGAACATCAAAAGTAATTCCTTCTGGTGCTTCAAATATTACAGGGTGTGAATATCCAAGTGAAAGATTTAAGTTATTTCCTTGTTTTTGAACTCTGTAACCAACACCATTTATTTGTAATTCTCTAGTAAATTCATTTTGAACACCTATAATCATATTGTTTATTAATGTTCTTGTTAATCCGTGTAAGCTTTTACTTCTTCTTACATCTGAATCTCTAGAAACTGTTAATATACCATCTTCTAATTTCATAGAAATTTCTGGTTCAACTGTTCTTTCTAGTGTTCCTTTTGGTCCTTTTACAGTAATATGTTGTCCATCGATTTTAACATCAATTCCAGCAGGTACTGTAATAGGTTTATTTCCTATTCTTGACATCTTATTTCTCCTTCCTACCAAATATAAGCTAAAACTTCTCCACCTATTCCAGCATTTCTTGCTTCTTTATCAGTCATTAATCCTTTTGATGTTGAAATTATAGCAATTCCTAAACCATTTAATACTTTAGGTAATTCTTCTTTTCCAGCATATACTTTTAATCCTGGTTTACTAATTCTTTTTAATCCATCAATTACTCTTGTTCCTTTTTCATCATATTTTAGAGTAATTCTTATAACACCTTGTGTGTTATCTTTGATTTCTTCAAAAGATTTTATGTATCCTTCCTTGAATAAAATTTCAGCTATACCAAGTTTCATTTTTGAACAAGGTACATCTACTGTTTTATGTTTAGAAGTATTTGCATTTCTTATTCTTGTTAGCATATCTGCTATTGGATCTGTAGTATTCAATTTATACTTACCTCCTTCTTTTTCTGATTTTTTCTTATTAATACTAAATTATTTTTCTTGCCTATTTAAGCCTCTGTCAAATTGATTAAAAATAGTAAGATGTGCATTTTTGATAAATGATATGAACCAAGGCGTACGTGTGTACGTTGAGGTGAATAGCATTTATCGAAAATGTGCAGATTGCTGTTTTTAATCGATTTGACCTACCAGCTTGCCTTTTTAACACCTGGAATCTCACCCTTATGAGCTAATTCTCTAAAACATATACGGCAAATTCCATATTTTCTAATATAAGCATGTGGTCTACCACAAATTTTGCATCTATTATATTCTCTTGTTTGATACTTTTGTGGTCTTTGTTGTTTAACCTTCATTGACATTTTTGCCATAGAATTAATCCTCCTCTTTTAATTGTGGAAAGGCATTCCTAATAATCTTAACAACTCTCTACCCTCTTCGTCAGTTTTAGCAGTTGTTACAAAAATTATATCCATTCCTCTTAATTTATCTACTTTATCATATTCGATTTCTGGGAATATTAATTGTTCTTTTATACCCATAGAGTAATTACCTCTACCATCAAAAGAATTGCTTGAAATTCCTCTGAAATCTCTAACTCTTGGAAGTGCGACATTCATTAATTTGTATGCAAAATCATACATTTTGTCTTGTCTTAATGTAACTTTGCATCCCATGTCAGCTCCTTCTCTTATTTTGAATGCAGCAATTGATTTTTTAGCCTTTGTTATAACTGGTTTTTGACCTGTTATTTGTGTTAAATCATTTATTGCATTTTCTAATGATTTAGGATTATCTCTTGTATCTCCTAAACCAATGTTTATTACTATTTTATCTAATTTTGGAACTTCCATTATTGATTTATATCCAAACTTTTTCATTAAAGCTGGAACTACTTCTTTTTGATATTGTTCTTTTAAGATTTCCATCTAATTTGTTCCTCCTTTCTTAAAACCATTAATCTATTTTGCTATTGCATTTTTTGCAAACTCTAAATTTCTTTCCATCTTCTACAACATAACCAACTCTTGTAGATTTTCCACATTTTGGGCAAACTATGTTAACTATTGATGAATGAATTGGAAATTCTGAAGATACGATTCCGCCTTCTCTATTTGGTGCAGCTTTTACGTGTTTTTTTCTAACATTTATACCTTTTACTATAACTTTTTCAGATTTTGGTATTACTTCTAAAACTTCACCTGTTTTGCCTTTATCATTTCCTGATAAAACAATAACATTATCACCTTTTTTTAGTTTCATTAAGGTCTTCCTCCTTTTCTAAATTTCTGCTAATATTTTATTATAGAACTTCTGGAGCTAATGAAAGTATTTTCATATATTCTCCCTCTCTTAATTCTCTAGCAACAGGTCCAAATATACGTGTTCCTTTTGGTGTTTTATCTTCTTTTATTATTACAGCAGCATTTTCATCAAATCTTACATAAGAACCATCAGCTCTTCTTATAGGATTTTTTGTTCTAACTACAACTGCTTTAACAACGTCACCTTTTTTTACAACTCCACCTGGTGTTGCTGATTTTACAGAAGCAACTATTATATCTCCAATACTTGCTGTTTTTCTGTAAGAACCACCTAAACATCTGATACACATAATTTCTTTAGCACCTGTGTTGTCAGCTACTTTTAATATACTTTGTTGTTGTACCATCTGGTTTAATCCTCCTTATTTTTTATTTATTTAATAACAGCTTTTTCTACTATTTCAACTACTCTCCATCTTTTATCCTTTGAAAGAGGTCTAGTTTCCATAACTTTTACTTTATCTCCAATACCGCAACTGTTATTTTCGTCATGTGCTTTTAATGTATATGTTTTCTTAACAATTTTTCCATAAACACTATGTTTTACATTTCTTTCAACAGCTACAACTACAGTTTTATCCATTTTGTTAGATTTAACTGTACCGATCATTGTTTTGCGAAGATTTCTTGTTTGATCCATTACTCATTTACCCCTTTCTTTTCAGCGATTTTTCTTTCTGTTAAAACAGTGTTGATTCTAGCTATATCTTTTTTAACATCTCTTATTTTCATAGGATTGTCTAAAGTGTTTGTAGCTAGGCTAAATTTTAATTTGAATAATTCTGTCTTTAATTCACCTAATTCTTTTTCCAATTCAGGTGAAGACATTTCTTTTATTTTATTAATTTTCATTATTTTCACCCTCCTCGATAGCAACTTCTTTCATTACAAATTTTGTTTTTACTGGTAATTTATTTTTAGCTAATCTTAAAGCTTCTCTAGCTGTTGTTTCTGATACTCCTGCTATTTCAAACATAACTCTACCAGGTTTTACTGCAGCTACCCAAAATTCTGTATTACCTTTACCTTTACCCATACGAGTTCCAGCTGGTTTTCTTGTAATTGGTTTGTCTGGGAATATTTTAATCCAAACTTTACCATCTCTTCTCATATAACGAGTCATAGCAACTCTGGCTGCTTCTATTTGATTTCCTGTGATTAATCCAGCTTCTACAGCTTGTAATCCGAATTCTCCATGAGAAACTGTTGTTCCTCTTGTTGCTTGACCTCTATTTCTACCTTTTTGTACTTTTCTATGTTTTGTTCTTTTTGGCATTAATGGCATTATGCTTCTCCTCCTTCCATTTTTTTAGTTGGAAGAACTTCTCCTTTATATATCCACACTTTAACACCGATTTTTCCATATGTAGTATTTGCTTCAGCAAATCCATAATCTATATCAGCTCTTAAAGTTTGAAGTGGAATATTTCCTTCTTTATAGAATTCAGTTCTAGCCATATCAGCTCCACCTAATCTTCCAGATACTGCTGTTTTAATTCCAGCTGCTCCAGATTTCATAGTTTTTTGCATGCATTGTTTCATGGCACGTCTGAATGAAATTCTTCTTTCTAGTTGTGAAGCTATATCTTCTGCAACAAGTGTTGCATCTAAACTTGTATTTTTAACTTCTACAACATTTAGGTTTACATCTTTTCCTATTAATTTTTTAATATCAGCTCTTAAAGCTTCAGCTCCAGCTCCACCTTTTCCGATTAATATACCAGGTTTAGCTGTATAAACATTAACTTTAACTGATTTAGCTGTTCTTTCTATCTCAATGTTAGCAATTCCAGCTTCGTATTCTTTTTTCTTTAAAAATTTACGAATTTTTTGATCTTCTACTAAATAGTCTGCAAAATTTCTGCTATCTGCATACCATTTAGAGCTCCAGTCTTTGATTATTCCTAATCTAGCTCCTGTTGGGTGTACTTTTTGTCCCATAGCTTGTTAGCCTCCTTCTTTGATTTTATTCGTGTTCCTTTAGAACTATTGTTATATGACTTGTTCTTTTTCTAATTCTTACTGCTGAACCTTTTGCAGCTGGTCTAATTCTTTTTAGAGTTGGACCTTGATTTGCATAGATTTCAGAAATATATAATTTATCATGTTTCATTTCATGATTATTTTCAGCATTTGCAATAGCTGATTTTAAAAGCTTTTCGATTATTTCTGAAGAAGCTTTTGGTGTAAATTTAACTATTGCTAAAGCTTCGTCTACGTCTTTTCCTCTTATTA
Organism: uncultured Clostridium sp.; assembly: GCA_900553125.1. Lineage (GTDB taxonomy): Bacteria > Bacillota > Clostridia > TANB77 > CAG-508 > CAG-269. Next base: position 7,537 of record USCB01000019.1, read on the forward strand.
AATCTGCAACAATTTTAACTTTTCTTGAAGATATTCTTGCATATTTAAGAGTTGCTTGAGCTGTTTTTATTTCTTCCATTTTAAATTAATCTCCTCTCTTTATATTAGTAGATTTGTTTATTTATTATTTTTTAGTTGTTTTTTCTCCTGCATGACCTTTGAATGTTCTTGTAGGAGCAAATTCACCTAATTTATGACCAATCATTTCTTCTGATATATAAACAGGAACATGTTTTCTTCCGTCATGAACAGCTATTGTATGACCAACCATTTGTGGGTAAATTGTAGATGCTCTAGACCATGTTTTAACAACTTCTTTTTTGTTTTCAGCGTTCATAGCTTCAATTCTTTTCATTAATTCTGGAGCTACGAAAGGCACTTTTTTACTTGATCTTGACATAAGTTTTATTTCCTCCTCTTAACTATAAATTTATTAGATTGTTTCTTTTTATTTCTTGTCTTGTATCCAAGAGCTGGTTTACCCCAAGGTGTCATTGGTCCTGCGTGACCGATTGGAGCTTTACCTTCACCACCACCATGTGGGTGATCACATGGGTTCATTGCAGAACCTCTAACTTCTGGTCTCCATCCCATATGTCTCTTTCTTCCGGCTTTACCTAAATGTACGTTTCCGTGATCTGAGTTTCCTATAACTCCGATTGTTGCTCTACAATTTGCTAAAACTAATCTCATTTCTCCAGAAGGTAATCTTACATGTGCATATTTTCCTTCTTTAGCCATTAATTGAGCACTTTGTCCAGCAGCTTTTACAAGTTTTCCACCTTGTCCTGGATTTAATTCTATATTGTGGATTAAAGTTCCAACTGGAATACTGTTGATTTCCATGCAGTTTCCTGGTTTTATATCTGCAGATTTTCCAGATACAACTTTATCTCCATCTGTTAATCCTTGAGGTGCTAATATATATGCTTTTTCTCCATCTTCATATTTGATTAAAGCAATATTTGCACTTCTGTTTGGATCATATTCGATACCGATAACTTCTGCTACCATATCATCTTTTTTACGTTTAAAATCTATTATTCTATATTTTTGTCTGTTTCCTCCACCTTGATGACGTACTGTTATTCTACCATAAGAGTTTCTTCCTGCTTTTTCTTTCTTTACTGCTAATAAAGATTTTTCAGGAGTTTTCTTTGTTATTTCTTTGTAGTCTAATACTGTCATATTTCTTCTAGATGGTGTATATGCGTTAAATCTTTTTGTTGCCATTTTATATTCTCTCCTTTTTTATTTTTTAGCGAATTTTTTCCTGCTTCGCCAACAGATAAAATTTATTCTCCGGGTTCTTTCCCGATATTTGTTTCATTGTGTTCTCTTTCAAAATTTATATCGATGTGAAAATTGTTTTCTAAATTATGATTTTGTATTCCATTAAGAAAGTTTTTTCTTTCATCATTTTTCAACTTAAACTTATCAACATTTTGTTCCATAAATTCCATATATCTAGTTTCATCTCTATATTCTTTTGTGAACACATGTAAAATTTTTTTTAACATTTTCATTTCTTTCGCCTAAGCACCTGTAAAATCTTCGATTGAATCTTTAAATTTCTTTGTTCCTTTAACTTCTTTTCCACCTTTTGTTAAGTATGTTTCAGCTTTAGGATCTGTATCTATAGTAACTATAGCTTTTTTCCAATCTGAAGTTCTTCCTTGATGGTATCCTACTCTTTTCTTTTTACCATTAACATTCATTGTGTTAACATTTAATACTTTAACACCGAAAAGTTTTTCAACGGCTTTACCGATTTCAACTTTTGTTGCTTTTTTGTTTACTTTGAAAGTATATTTTCCTTCTTGTAAACCATTGTTACTTTTTTCAGTAACGATTGGGGCTATTATTATTTCTTCTGCTATCATGATTAAGCATACACCTCCTCTAATTTTTTAACAGTATCTAATGTTAAAACTAAGTTAGTATATCTTAATAAATCATAAACATTTATTGTGTTTGCAAGTATTGCTTTAGCTCCTTCAATGTTTCTTGTTGATGCTTGAACATTTAAGTTCTTTTCTGGTAATATAACTAATGTTTTACCTTCTAATTTTAAATTGTTTAAAGCATTAACCATTGATTTTGTTTTGATTTCAGCTAACTCTAATTTATCAACTACTGTTAATTTGTTTTCTAATACTTTAGAACTTAATACTGATCTTATTGCTAATCTCTTTTCTTTTTTATTTACAGTATATCTGTATGAACGTGGTTTTGGTCCTAATGCTATACCACCTTTAATCCATTGTGGTGCACGGATACTTCCTTGTCTTGCACGTCCTGTTCCTTTTTGTCTCCATGGCTTTCTTCCACCACCACGAACTTCTGCTCTTGTTTTTGTACTTTGTGTACCTTGTCTTTGATTAGCTAAGTAGTTTACTAGTACTTCGTGTACTATTGCTTCATTTGGTTCAATTCCAAATACGTTTTCATTTAATTCTACATCACTAACCTTTTTACCATTTATATCATATACGTCTACTTTTGGCATGACCTATTTCCTCCTTTCTTAGTCTATAGCCTTAACAGCTGATTTTATTTTTAATATTGCACCTTTTGCTCCAGGTACGCTTCCTTTAACTAGGATTACATTTTTATCCATATCAACAGCTACTACATCTAAGTTTTGGATTGTAACTGTTACATGTCCCATGTGTCCTGGTAATTTCTTACCTTTAAATACTCTTCCTGGTGTAGATGTTGGTCCCATTGAACCTGGTCTTCTGTGGTACATTGATCCATGTCCCATAGGTCCTCTAGATTGACCATGTCTTTTTATAACACCTTGGAATCCTTTTCCTTTTGATGTTCCTTGAATATCAACTTTTTCTCCAGCTGCAAATATATCAGCTTTTACTTCATCTCCTACTTTGAATGATGAAATATCATCTAATCTAAATTCTCTTAAATGTTTTTTAGGGTCTAATTTAGATTTTGCAAAATGTCCCATTTCTGGTTTGTTTATATGTTTTGCTTTTACATCACCGAATCCTAATTGTATAGCATTGTATCCATCTGTTTCAGATGTTTTAACTTGTGCTACAACACATGGTCCAGCTTCTATTACTGTTACTGGAATAACTAATCCGTTTTCATCGAAGATTTGTGTCATTCCTATTTTCTTTCCGATTAATCCTTTTTTCATTTTCTTTCTTTCCTCCTATTGGCTGACAGCTATTGGCCAGCATTGGTTTTTATTTTTTTTATGTATTCGGCTTTCTTATATATAAGCCTTTTTGAAATCTTATAATTTGATTTCGATATCAACACCTGCTGGTAATTCTAATTTCATTAATGAATCAACAGTTTTTTGTGTTGGGTAAAGAATGTCTATAACTCTTTTATGTGTTCTCATTTCGAATTGTTCTCTTGAGTCTTTGTGTTTGTGTGGAGAACGTATTACTGTTACAACTTCTTTCTTTGTTGGTAGTGGAATAGGTCCTGAAACTTTTGCTCCTGTCTTTTTAGCAGTTTCTACTATCTTTGCAGCAGACTGATCTAAAATTTGAGATTCATAAGCTTTTACCCTTATTCTGATTTTTTCACTAGTAACAACTTGATTTGCCATTGCTATTTTCCCTCCTTATTATTTTTTGTATTTGTTTAGCTTGGCAAGTTATAATGCACCCTGGTGTTTCGTAATCATCCATTTAAAAATCCCAAATTTGCATGAATATTTTGGGATAAGTGCTTTATATTTTTATTCTCTTAATTTTTTAAGATTAAACTTACCGCCTGGTCTAAGCCATGACATACTCCATCGAAGTTCCCTCCATCCTTACGGATGTAGCCACATTCGACTTCAACGCTAAAATTCATACTCGAATAGTATATAACGTTTTTGGAGTTATGTCAAGGTTTTTTAATAAATTTGTTTTATTTTATAAACATATAGATTATTAAATGTTTCTACTTTTTCATATTCAGTTTCAATACCATAGTGATATTTTATAAATTGAGTGATATTTTTTATATAATCTGTATACAATCTTCCAGACCAAACAACATCTCCATCTATTAAATAAACATTTTCTTTTAATAAATCTAAAAATGTTCCATCCAAATTATATCTTTGCTTAAAATCGTAATAATTCTGTGTATACATATCCCATCCACCTATTACTCGTAAATTTGAAAAAGCCGATTTAGGTGGCATTTTATATACAGAATATGCCCAATATCTATATTGTAATGATGGAACTGTATACAAATATACATTTTGTTTATTACTATTTGTATAGTCAATTAAATTTCTATAATTAGAATAATTTTTAACATTATATCCAAAATTGTATCTCGAACCTGTACAATATATCAATAGTGTTATTATGCACATACATATAACTATAGAGGTTTCTTTTTTTATTTTTATATTACTCCATGATAAATTATACATTATAAGCGATATTCCAATAATATATTCTGGTAAAATCACTCTTATCATACTCCTATTTAAAACAATAAATAACAAATGCATTAATATAGTCATAATAAATAAAGATATATTTAGTATTTTATTTTTCTTGTTGAGTAGTATTGCGATAAATGTAAAAAATAATAGTACTGTTACAAATATATATGAACTTTTCATTCCTTCAATATAGTTACGTAAAACTGAAATTATCTCTAAATTCAAATTATATTTCTCGTTTTTGCTTTTTTTATAATCTATAATTTTTTGAAGATTTTCTTTATTATATACATTTTCATCGCCAAAATTAAACGTGTAAAATAAGTAATGATCATTTTTGTTCCACCCTATCTCATCAAATATTTCTTTATTTTCTTCATAATTTGTATAGGATAAATCATGTAATAAAACTCTATCTTCATGAAATTGTAAATAATTTCTATATGTTTCATTTGAATTATAAATTATCCAATTCGATACATATACTACAATTGTAATTCCCACTAAAATGGCATATAGCTTTATTACCTTATAAAATTCATTTTTTGAAATTTGGTCTTTTTTAAATTTAATAAAATAATATATCCCATATATCGCAAAAAAAGGAGCTACCATCATTAATGATTGCATTCTTAACATTATTCCAAGTGTATATAAAACTCCAAGTATTACTTTCCATTTTTTACTTGTATCTTTTTCATCTATTATATGTACTATAATAAAAAGAGAAGTTGCTATAAGCAGAGCTGCAACTGATGTATATTGTATAAGATGTAATAATATAGCATAAAATATCGACGAAAATATTGCATATATAAATACACTTATTGCATTTTTATTTTTTCTTAAATATATGTATCCTATTATTGTAAAACAAATAAATTGCATGGATAATAAAAATATAGAATGCCAATTTATACTATAATCAATTCTAAATAATGTGCTTAATATTACGCAAAGTAATGGGTGCATATATACAGCATGCCAATTGTACGTTCCGTCTAATCCAGAATATAAATTGTACATTATGAAATCATCGACTTGTTCATATTTTACATCAAATAGCAAATTCGTTCCTACGAATATTATCACATTTATAAGTAATGTTATTATTAGTTCTCTATTTATTTTTATTTTTTTTAGATTAATTTTCTTCATGTATTATGCTCCTTTTATTTTTCTAAAGTTTTTTACTATATTTATCTTTTATTTTTCTATTTAAATATTCCATTTCCTTATATATTAAATTTATAAAAATAAGTATTAGAATCCATTATTTCAATTCTTTTTATCTTTTTCTATTTGTTTGCTATACCTATCCTCCTCAGAAAATACACACCCACAATATTTCTGCATATAAAGTCCTATTTCTCTTGCTTTAGCTTGTCCCTCTCTAAAGCCAACTCTAAAATCTCTATACAAAAATTCTAATCCATATTCTTTAGCAATTCTATTCCCTAAATTATGAATAATATCATGTTTTTGATATGGACTTACAAGCAAAGTTGTTGATATTGTATCAAAACCATTTTTTTTAGCATATTTTGCAGTTTGCTCTAATCTTACAGGATAACAATAATCTTGACATCTTGTATCTAATCCATCCACTACATTTTTGCAAAATTCTTTTAATCCATAGTTTTCCTCAAATATTGCATCTATTCCGATGCTTTTCGTGTATTCTTTTAAGCAGTCTCTTCTTGATTTGTATTCCATATATGGATGAATATTTGGATTAAACCAATATACTGTTGGTTCTATATTTTCGTTTCTTAGTTCGTCTATGCAATATACACTGCATGGTGCACAACATGTATGCATTAATAATTTCATTGTAAATTCTCCTAACTTTATTTATTAAAAAATCTTTTTACTTTTTCTATTATTTTTTCAATCCAATTCTTTTTCACTACAGTTGGTAACTCACTTTTTATATAATTTTTATTTCGTGACTTAAAAACTTTCTCAATATCATAAATTTCATTTGATTCTTCCTGAAATTTCTCATCATTTTCTTTCCATATTTTTGCGATTTCATTTTTTTCTTTATCATCAGCAAAATAATTATAATATATAAGTGATATTATATCTTTGGTCTCCTCTGAAATATTTTGATTTATCAATTTTTTATTTGCATCTATTTTTACTTCTAATTTTGATTTTTTAGCCAATTCTTTCAACGAATTAAGAAAACTTTCAGAAATTTTACTTGTAAATTCAGTATTAAAATATTTTAAAACCTCTAAAGTCTCCAATGCTACATCACATATTTCTACCATATTTTCTCTCCTGTTTATCTATCTTTATCAAATAATTTTTCTTTTAAATTTTTAATTGCTATTATAATTTTGTTTTTTATCTCATTTATTTTACTAAATCTTCTACCTTCTCTTCCCGACTGCATTACAAGTTCTTTTGCGTCTTCCACACTAAATACGTTTTCTTCTTTATCGTTTTTGGGTTCTATATTGCTTGTCCTCTCTTCATTTACATTTTTATCACTTTCCAAAGATAATGGCTTTTCATTAATCTCGTATATTACTTTGTCAAACACCATATCACCATCTGTTGGTACTTTTTCAATAAAATCAAATAAATCCTTTGTTATTTTATCTTTATCAGATACAAAAAATCCGCTGGCTCCACTTTTGGTTATACTACTCTCATTTATTCCAGGTAATTTTCTTATCATTTCTTCATTACATAGCTTAGGTACAAAATATTTAACTTCTACCTCTTTAGGATTAGTTGTATCCATATCTATTGTTAAAGCATGCCCTCTATCTCTAATCATCATTAATACTTTATTTTTTAATGAGACTATATCTGTAATTCCACAGCCCATTTCTAAAGGAAATTCTTTAAATATCTTTTCTGCAACTTCGTTTTCTTCACCATATAATGTTATAGGTTCTTCTATTGTGTTTCTTTTTGTTCCAATTTGTGGCATAGATTCTAATATTTCATCATTATTTACAATACTTGAGTGTAGCGAATGTAACAATTCATTTACTGTTTTTGCTTTTCTTACAAACTTTGATTGATTTGAAAACCTTGCATATCCAACAAAACCTTCTTTTACTTCTTCTACAAAATTTTCACTCATACTTGCAAATTTCAAATTATATATTTTCTGACAAATTCCTGCTTCGTATTTTCCAACAGCCATTGACTTTTTCTTGTTTGCAAAATACTCTCTAATTGTATTATTTAACTCTTCTCCAAACCCAAATTTCTTTATGCTTGCTAAAGTATCATATTCTAGACTATCTAATCCTTTTTCTAATTTATCTACATATTCCATTCTACTTAATTCATCATAATCGTCAGCTTCCGTTGGTGCTAAAGTCATAAGAGTTTCCTTAATCTTCATATCTCTTTCAAAAAACTCTTTCATTGCCTCTAAATTTTTCATTTTGTCTTCATCCATAATTTTTCTCCATTTTTTTATAAATTTGTTCTTATGTTTAAATTCTCATTTGATAATCATACCCCAAATGTTGATAAGCAGCTGGTAAAACCACTCTTCCTTTTGGAGTTCTTGCAATAAAACCAATTTGTAATAAGTAAGGTTCATACACGTCCTCGATTGTGTCAATCTCCTCACCCAAAGATGCTGCTAAAGCCTCTATTCCAACTGGCCTTCCCGAGTATTGAACAATCATCATAGATAACATTTTTCTATCTGTTTCTTCTAAACCTAATTCATCAATTTCTAATTGATTTAATGCATATTTTGCAATCTTTAAATCTATTTTCCCATCTGATAATACTAAAGAAAAATCTCTAACTCTTTTTAATAATCTATTTGCAATTCTAGGTGTTCCTCTTGCTCTTCTTGCAATTTCTATGCTTGCATCATCATCTATTTCTACACCTAAAATTCTACTCGAACGTTTAATTATTGTACTTAAATCTTCTACAGAATAAAGTTCTAATTTTTGCACAATTCCAAATCTATCTCTAAGTGGCGTTGTAAGTGAACCTGCTTTTGTAGTTGCTCCAATTAAAGTAAACTTTGGTAAATCAAGCCTTATAGACTTTGCTTCTGGTCCTTTTCCTATTGTTATATCTAACACAAAATCCTCAAGTGCTGGATATAAAATTTCTTCTACAACTTTACTTAATCTATGTATTTCATCAATAAATAAAACATCATTTTCTTCTAGGCTTGTAAGAATTCCTGCTAAATCTCCAGGCTTTTCAATTGCTGGACCTGAAGTTATTCTTATTTTTGAATGCATTTCATTTGCAATTATTCCTGAAATTGTTGTTTTTCCTAGTCCTGGTGGACCATAAAATAAACAGTGGTCAAGTGCCTCTTTTCTTTTTTTAGCCGCTTGTATATATATTTTCATACTTTCTTTTACTTTAGTTTGTCCAATATATTCATCAAGTGTTTGTGGTCTAAGAGTGGTTTCCAACCTTTCTTCTTGAACATTTGCTACTTCTGGACTACTTATATTTTCATTTTCCATTTATATTCACATCCATTTTAAACTTTTTTTATAAAATCTTCTATTATATTTAGCATTTTTTGATTATTATTTTTATACTCATTAGGTTCAAAGTTTTCAGATTCCTGTATTGCTTGAGATAAATCTTCCACATCTTGAATTCCTATAAGATAATTTTTTTCACTAAATACTCTTATTATTTGTCTTTGATGATTATTTACATGTTCACCATATTCGTGAAGTCTTGGCACAGCTATCACTTTTTTGCCTTTTTCTAAAGCCATTATAATTGAGCCCACTCCACCATGTGTTATTATTAAATTTGCTTTTGACATATATTTGTCAAGCTCTTCTTTTGATATCATATCAAATATTTCCATTTTGTTGCTTTTATATTTTGTAAAACCAGCTTGCACAATTACTTGTTCTTTTATTATTTGGTTATCTATGCAATTTTCCACTTCTTGTAGTAGTCTTGTAAATTCGTTGTGTTGTGTTCCTAATAGTACTAAAATCATTTCTTTAGCTCCTTTTTTGAATTGAGGACGGTTCTTTTTTGAAAAAAGAACCGTCCCCAATTCAAAATTCAAAATTTCAAAAAATTGAACCTCCATATACTGCTTTTGGATAAAGTTTCAACATTTCTTCCCATTGCACAATAAATAAATCTGCAATAGGATATATCAACCTTCCTGTCGCAGTTTTTTTATTTATGTTTGCAAATGTTTCTATATAAATTATTTTACTGCCAAAAATTTTTCCTAAATAACACATTGGTCCTGCCGTATGTGTTCCTGTGGTTATTATTATTTTAGGTTTGATTTTAAAATAATAATATATTGTTTTTAATATTAAATAAAAGTATATGAATATATATTGAAATATATGACTTCTCGTGCCATATGGTAAATATTTTACCTTTTCACCATATTTTTCTTTCAGATATTCATTAGTTTTATCTTTTTCAGTTATTATATGATAATCATATTTTTCAAACAATGAGCTTAACTGAAGTAATTCATTTAAATGCCCACCTGTGCTTGATATAAATAGTACGTTCTTTTTTTTCATTTTAATCCGCTCTTCCTAATATTATTATTCTATTATCATCACTTGCATCTGTGCAACATGATAATGCTATTACTGGTTTTTCAACTTCGTTATTTAAAAATGACGTATCATCAGATGTTGTTATAAATTTAGAGTATATTGTGTATTGTTTTTCTACTCCTTGATAGTCTGTAAAGTAAAATACATCTCCCTCTGATAATTTTTTATTATTTGAAAACATTTTTCCATTTCTTCTATTATGACCTACAATTAATGAAATACCTGATTCATTTATTCCTCCTGATGTATATAAAAATGCCGGCATTTTTTCCATTTTATTTGCATCTGGATTACTATATACTTCTGTTCTTAATTTAGTTTTTGGGATGTATAGGGTTCCAATTGTTGCATTCATATTATATATATTTTGTGTTAGTGTTGATGCGTCTTTTTTGGGCTTTGTTTCTGGTTTTGAATCTTGCTCTGGTTCATTATCTTGGTTATTTTGGCTTTCTTCATCCATTCCAATTACTAATATATTTTCTTCTGTTGTATTTTTATTCTCATCTACTGGTGCTGATATTTCTTTTGATTGATTATATTTTATTAGTATAATTACAGCTATTGCTATAATTATAATCATTAAGGTTATTATTACATATTTTATTTTTTTGTTCATAATTTCACCCTCTTTTTGATTAACTCTTTATTTATTATAACATTTTTTTTATTGTTTGCAAATAATTTTTGTATTATTTACTGTAATTCGTAATAAAATCTGAAACCATAGAGCCAAGCTCAAGAGGAATATTAATTATATGTTTTTTTATTCTCTAAATCCATCAGCTAATTTTTCTATAGCCTTAGTTTCAATTCTCGAAACATAAGAACGTGAAATCCCCATCATTTTAGCAATTTCTTTTTGTGTCTTTGGTTTCCCTCCTTTTAAACCAAATCTAAGTTCAATAATTGTTTTTTCTCTATCTTTCAATACTTCTTTAATTTTATTGTACATTTTTTTCACCTTCATTTTTGTATCAACAACATCATCTAAGCATTTATCGTCATTTTCCAAAACTTCTTCTAAAGTTATAACATTATCATCTTTATCTTTCCCAATAGGTTCATTTAAGTGAACTTCAGCATTCAATTTCTTTGTTGAACGTAGCATCATTAAGATTTCATTATCCACACATTTTGACACATAAGTTGAAAGTTTAGAACCTTTCTCTGGCTTAAAACTATTTACCCCTTTTATTAAACCAATTGTACCAATTGAAAGTAAATCATCCTGGTCAATATTTGTATTTGCATATTTTTTACATACGTGAACTACAAGTCTTAAATTTCTTTCTATAAGCAAATTCCTTGCCTCTTCATCACCATTTGCAAATTTTTCTAACGCTATTTTTTCTTCTTCTGGAGTTAATGGCTCTGGAAATAAATTTGTTCCAGTAATATATCCGAACAACCAATATGGCTGTTTTTAAGAATTGTAAAAAACCTGTTATAAAAATGCCAAAACACATATAAGCACCTCCATTTTTCTCTACCCAATTATATGTGAGGAAAAATAAAAAGTGCCTGACCTTATTTTTTATTTTGATTGATGATAGATTTTAGTATATTTTTAGAGTTTATACATATATTTATTTAAAAGGAGCTGATTTTTTGAGTTTTCTTAAAAGCTTTTTTCAAGGAATATTAATCGGTGCAGGTGCAATTTTGCCTGGAATAAGTAGTGGGGTTTTATGTGTTATTTTTGGAATTTATGAAAATTTACTTAATTGTGTTTTGAACTTTTTTAAAAATATAAAAGAAAATTTTAAATATTTATTCCCAATCGGACTCGGAACTTTTATTGGAATTGTTTTATTTGGTAATATATTAAAATATCTATTTTTTGCTTATCCAATTCAAATAAAATTTATTTTTATTGGTCTAATTTTAGGCAGTATCCCTGCTTTAATTAAGACATGTACCTCTAAAACCAAATTCAAACTATCCTATTTAATTTTTACATTTATGGCTCTTTTATTGGGAATTTTTTTAGTTATTTTAGAAAAAAGGATTTCAAAATTTAATGAAGTAAACTATAATTTTTTATTTTTAATAATCTCTGGATTTCTTATGTCTGCTGGAATAATTATACCTGGGGTTAGTAATACTCTAATTTTAATGCTTTTAGGAGTTTATGAGCATTACTTAGATGCTGTTTCTATCATATACTTGCCTTTTCTTTTTCCTTTAGGTATTGGAATTATAATTGGTAGTATATTTTTTATGAAACTAACTAAATTTTTATTAGATAAATTTTATCCTCAAACTTTTTTTGCTATAATTGGTTTTACTTTGGGTTCAGTTTTTATATTATACCCACGGTTTCACTTTTGACTTAACCGGTCTTGTTTCAATTTTAAGTTTAATTCTAGGATTTATTTTAGCTAATTTTCTTGGCTAAAATAAATCCTAATTAATTTAATGTATCATCATTTTTTATCCATTCTTCTACACATTCTATTCTATAATTTTCTTTGTCATCTCTCATAACAACTTTTTCTATTCCTGCATTTATTATCATTCTTTTGCATAATGTGCATGGATAATTATCAGATATGTATTCACCATTTCTTTTATTAATTCCAACCAAATATAATGTTGCACCTAGCATATCTCTTCTATTTGCACTTATTATAGCATTTTGCTCACTATGTACAGATCTACACATTTCATATCCTGCACCACTTAAATCTGTTTTTTGTTTACGTATACAATATCCCAAATCAAGGCAATTTTTTCTGCCTCTTGGTGCTCCACTATACCCTGTTGATATTATTTCGTCATTTTTTACGATTACACTTCCATAATTGTTTCTTAGGCATGTTCCTCTTTCTAGAATTGTTTCTGCTATGTCTAAGTAATAGTTTGTTTTGTCTACTCTTTCCATTTTTTTGCTCCTTTTTTGTATTGGGGACGGTTCTTTTCGCGAAAAGAACCGTCCCCAATCAGAAAAATGTTAATATTTCAATGCTCCCATTCTTGAAGTTGGTACAAATCCGTCTTCCGCTTTTATCAAATCAGGTATTCTATTTACAATACTTGCACAAGTAAGTTCAACTGTTTTAGGTTCCGTTATAACAACTCTTGTATCTGGCTCTCCATATATTGTCCAATCATTTGTATCCACATCGTCTTTATCATATACTTTTCCTATGCATTCAGCCTCTATTATAACTCCTTCTTTAGTTTCAGCTGTTACAACAGCACTCATTCCTGTTGCATTTCCGGCTTTTATATCCATATCTAATGTATTTGAATGGATGTCTTCTTTTGCAACTATTGGCACACATTTTTGTGTCATAGATGTTATTGTAAATCCAAATTTGTCTGCAAGCCAAGGAACTACATTCCACATGTATGATGGTGTATATGTTCCGCTTTCTATTATTTTTTGTCTTTCTTCATTACTTATTTTGTCTGCTGCAGCTATCTTTTGGTCAAATTCTTCTAAGGTCATTCCTGAACCATGTACTTGAGCTAATGCTATTCCATAGTCTTCTACATTGTATGATGAACTTCCTTTTATTTTTGTTATTTTATGTGTTGCACCAGCCAAAGTGTAAATTAAATTTCCCCAAAATACGTCTTGATATCCACTTCCTGTTATTGTACAATGATTTTCTTTTGCTAATTTATCTAATTTTTCTGTTAGTTTCGGATTTGATGCTTCTGGATAAAATGCTTCTTCACATGTTGTTATTGCATTTATTCCAAGTTCTGCACATAATGTAAGTGCTTCGTCTAGGTCACTTATTAAACTCATTGTTGTTACTATACATACATCTGGCTTTGTTTCTTCTAAGACCTTACGTGCATCTTTTACATCCGCAACTTTTACTCCTTTTTCTTCACAATTATTTTCTATGATTTCTGAAATGTCTTTTCCAATTACATTTGGATTGATGTCTATTGCTCCTACAATCTCATACCCTTTTTCAATGGCATATCTCATTGTGTATGCACTCATCTTTCCACATCCATATTGGACAATTTTTACTTTTTCCATAAATCTACCTCCTAAAAATATTTTTCCCGTATGTTGTTATTTTAATCGGGATTTTTAGGTCTTTTCATAATTTGTATGATTTTCTTATATCATATCAATTAGAAGTTGTCAATAATTTATTTTATGAATAATAAAAAACAAGACCCCTAAAAGTCTTGCATCTTGGCTCCATTGAAGTAGTTATCTACAACTTTTTTGCCTCTCATAACGATTGATACAAATATCAATCAATTTACTAAAGTATATCATATTTTTAACAGATTACAATAGTTTTATATATTAATTTATATATTTTAGTAAAGTAAAACACGAGCCTCACAATAGCAGGGCTCGTGCTTTCGAAAATACAGTTTTACTTATTCAAGAGTTACATTGATTTTATCTACTGTAACCGTTCTGTCGTAGAATGGTCCTCTGTCATAATAATGAAGAAGAGTTTCTCCGTTAGAATCTTTTACGCAGTAACCATAATCATCTCGAACAATAGAAACGTTTTCAGGCAGAATAACACTGTAATAATAGTAGTCGGCTTCCTGTAATACCTGAATACCAATCTTTTTATAGATCTCAAGCAGGTATTCTTCTCTGTCATACTTTTTAGAATATTCCTTAGGAACTCCATTAGCATAATGAATAGGAAGCATGGATTGACGGTCTGTTGCTGCATTCATAATATCAGCGCCCAAGTCAATTGTCAAATCAGAATTCATTCCTGATAATGCTCCAGCTAAAGTTATCATTCCTGCCAACTCGCTTGCTCGATTTTCAGGTTTAGGTGTAGAATTCTTTTCACGAAGATACCTCTTATAATGGTCTTTGAAGCCATATTCATATTCCGAAGAATCCTTATCATAAATAGATAAAAAGAATTCAACTCTTTCATCGTTGAGAGGAATATTTCCGATTTGATATCCATCGTTGATTACAGCTGCTTGCCAGAACTTTACAGTGCCTCTTCCTGTCATTTCAGTCTCTTTTTCAAGGGCATATTCACTGAAGCACTGAATATTTCCAGTGTTATCATTCAGCAAGCTAACCAGGAAATTGGTTGTTAATACACTTTCAGGAATGTCCTCCATTACAGGTGTATTGTTGTTAAGGCAAAGAGCAAAGTAAAATTCTGGTGTTCGGTATTCTTCAGGTGTAATATCCAGGAAATTATTTTTTCCATTTCTCTTTGCAGCAAAGCATCGAGCACCAAGAATATACAACTCCTGTGTCAAAACTTCAGGTTTTCTTCTATATACAGAATAAAACCAGTCGTCACAATCACCGTGTCTGTCTACATAGCGCATATTAACAGATCTGAACATAGCACATGCTACCATCTCCTCATCGATAAACTCAAGTGGCATATATTCAAAATCGTTAAGTGCAAACTCCAGTCCATAATAATCTGTTTCAATATGGTCTTTAAAGAATTGCTTGTCAAACTTTTCGGGATGTGTTTTGACATATTCAACGATATCCTCGTATGCACCTGATAATGCATGCAGGAAAAATTCTCTTGTACGATATTTCTCAGGAATATCTCTGAATTTAATTTTCCCATAGCTATTAGCATATACATAGTGACCAGGTGTCAAATTCTTGGGAATACAAGGAAAATTATCCCAAAAATAAATCGGCATATCATCCTTTATACCCCGCGAATAGCCTTTCTGCTCGAACATTTCCTCGAGTCTCTTATAAGCCTGTAATTCTGTGATTTTCACGTCTTGTCCTCCTTATTTATAATGTTTACATGAAATTACGTGGTTTGGAGGACATAGCGCCCTCCAAATTTTGGTAAGGGCCACTTATATAAAAAGTCCTATGCTTTATTATACCATATTTTACATAATATTGCAAATTTAATTAGAGTTTTACTTACTTCACAATATTAAATAAATATAAAGCAACTTTATTTTGTTCTGTTGTTTCCATTTCCATGAGTTTAGCCATTGCAAACATTACAAGTTTATATTTTGCAAAGTTTATAAGTGTAGTTCTATATTCTTCATCAATTTCTTTTAGCATAGCATCAAATTTTTCATAGTTTTCTTTTGTGTTATATAAGTCCAGACCATTTGCTTTGATTCATACATATTGCTAGTCTTAATTTATCTTTTATGTCCATATCATTTATCATATTTATTAAATATTCCATTTTTATATAGGTCATCACTAACATATTTGTATTGTTTATCTCTATCAAATACAATTCTATTTTGAAAATGTTTCATTAGTTTATGCCAAAAATTTTTAAATTTCTGTAATTCATCTTTCAACTTGTCCTTTTCAGTTTGTAGTTTATCAATAATCTTGTCTTTAGTTGATAATTCACCTTTTAAATTATAAATTTCCTTATCTTTTTCTTCTATTTGATATTTAAGCAAATAATTTTCTTTTTCTATTTCAAAAGCACTATGTTCAAAATCTCTGTTGTATTATCAAGTTTGTTAGTTTGTTTATTAGCTTTATCAAGCTTTTTCTCTTTTTCAGCAAGTTGCTTTTTTATATTTGTATAATTACTCATATCTTTAACATTTATATCTTGATTTCTGCCTTTTTGTTTTTCTTTTAATTTAATATCCCTATCATAGAATTTATTAGGGGTCTCTGCGAGGCAATAAAATTTATCTAAATTGATAAATTTTATTCAAATTAACTATCGCCACTTTCATTTTTATTTCGTAAAAACAAAACGTGCCTCGTTAATTTTTTTCTTCCGCATCATCTTCGCAGAACTTTACTGGCTTAACACCTACTGAAATAGTAGTGGTATCTTTTGAGTAAATTACACTATTGTTAGTTTCATCTGGAATATAATCAAATGCTGTATCAATTTCTTGCATTTGAAATTTATCTTCTTCACGAATATAAATTATTCCAAATTCATAAGTTTTCATTTTACAATCTGGATCTAATTTATAATAATCTTTTAAAGGGAACACTCTAACAATAGCGCTATTATCTTCAACAAAGTTAAAGTAAAACATTTGCTTATCTAAATAGTATGTTGCTTCAGTATAACCAACATCATAATATTGTCTTAATCTCATTATTACTTCGCCAAATTCTTCTTCAGATAAATAATTACTAAATCTTATATTACCAATGATATATGCTTTTTTAATTCTTTCTAGTTTATTTTTCTGATTATTTATTTCTTTTTCTAATTGTTCTTTAGGCTCATCAAATTTTTGCTTTATCATAGGCAAAAAAAATTGATTAACAACTTCGTCATATTGGGTTAACTCAGCTATAAATTCATTAACATAATCATTTATTAACTTTTCCTTAAATTCGATTTTACAATCATTACAATAGTAGTAGAAATAACTTTTGCCATTTTTCTTTGTAGTAGCTTTACCACCTAAAATTCTGCCACATTTAGGACACTTTAGTTTTTGTAAATATAAATAAGTTAAAGTTCTTTGATAACTCTTTGAATTTTTCTTTTTTTGAACTTGGCAATCTTCCCACATTTCTTTAGGTACAATAGGTTCAACTACATCTTCATAATAAGTAGGATGATTAGTTCTTTTTCCATGAACAAAATCACCTTTATATATTTCATTTTCAAGAATAGTAACAATAGTGGAATCTCGCCAATTTTCTCTTCCTAATACTTTCTCTTCATTAAATAAATTACTTATTTTTTTATAAGATAATCCATTGTAGTATAGGCCAAATATTCTAACTACAATATCTTTAGTAGAATAATCAATTACTAGTTTTCTATCTTCGTGTTTATAGCCTAAAGGGGCTTTATGAGGAATATGACCATTTTTTATTGCACCTGCCATACCAACTTTAGTTCTTTCAATTTCATTTTGACTTACACTCATTAATAATCTTGAAATCATTTTACCATTAGCACTAGTTGTATTTATTTCATCATTAACACAATCTAAATAAGCATTATTTTCATCTAAAAATGTCATAAGATTTTCCCAATCATAAATACTTCTTGTTATTCTATCTAGTTTTAGAGCTACAATCGTATTTATTCTCTTTGATTTTATATCATCTTTTAATCTTTCCTTTTGCTCTGGAAGACTAAATCCTTCTCGTGCTTGGTCTTCTGTTGATACTCTCATATATAAACCACATTTTTTCTTTTCCTCGTTCATTTATTCTACCTCCTAACAAAAAAGAGACATCATAGTACACAATAATACTAATGACATCTCTTGAATAATTCTATTTTAAAATACAATTTTTTATAAATCATATATAATCATCTCCTATAAGTTTGAATGTTTACATAAGACATTATATCACAATTTTCATAAATATCAATTTTTTACATATTATATATTTTTCAAATATGTTTCTAATTCTGATAATTTAATCTTTTTAGATAAATTAGAAATATAAACATCATTTGAATAATTAAAAACTAACAAAGTAATGTTCTTAACAATTACTTTATGTGGTTCAATATATGAGAGATTAGTCTTTTCAATTTTTCTAATGCTACCTTTTATAAAAGTAGGATTTACTTTAGAAAACTCACATATAAATTCAAGTCTTTGTTTTAAACTTTCCTAAAATTGTATTTCTTGTTTAATTATCTTCATTACAGACACCATCCTTTCTTTTAGGATGATTTTTTCGCAAACAAAAAAATCAACCATTTTACTGATTGATTTTTGTATCTGTAGTTCGAACAGATTCGTTATTGGCTGGACTGGCTAGATTCGAACTAGCGCATGCCAGAGTCAAAGTCTGGTGCCTTACCGCTTGGCTACAGTCCAATGTATGAAATTATTGGTGGAAAATAATGGGGTGGAAGATGAGATTCGAACTCACGACCTCCAGTGCCACAAACTGGCGCTCTAACCAACTGCGCTACATCCACCATAAAACTATTGGTGGCTTCAAGTGGAATCGAACCACTGACACGAGGATTTTCAGTCCTCTGCTCTACCAACTGAGCTATGAAGCCAACTACAAAATTATAAAAAAATGGCGACCTGGAACGGGCTCGAACCGTCGACCTCCGCCGTGACAGGGCGGCATTCTAACCAACTGAACTACCAGGCCGTAAAAAGATGGTGGTCGTTATAGGGCTCGAACCTATGACCCCCTGCTTGTAAGGCAGATGCTCTCCCAGCTGAGCTAAACGACCATTTCCTTTTGACATCGACTAGTATACTATGTTTTTTAGGTATTGTCAATAGTTTTTTTCAAAAAAATTATTTTTTTTCACGCAATTTTTTTTATTTTTTGAAAAAGTGCCTATTTTAGCCTTTTTTCGCTATTTAGGCACTTTATTTTTTTACTCAAATGCAATTTCAAAATCAACTTGTCTTAATATTTTACTTGCATCTTTTACCCTTATTTTAACAATATCACCTATTTTATAAGTTTTCTTTGTTTTTTCTCCAACTAAGATTTTTTTATTTTCATCATAAATAAAATACTCATTTCCCATATCTCTAAATTCAACTAATCCTTCTACTGTATTTTCCAATTCTACAAACATACCAAAAGAGGTGATGCTAGATACAACTCCTTCATATTCTTCACCAATATGTTTTTCCATATACTCTGCTTTCTTTATTTTATCCGCTTCTCTTCCTGTTTTTGTTGCGATTTTTTCTCTTTCTGATGAATTTATTGCCACTTGAGTTGCTAATGTTTTATATTTTTCTAAAAACTCATCATCTACATTATAGTTACATTCTAAATAATATGAAATTATCCTGTGTATAAATAAATCAGGATATCTCCTAATTGGTGATGTAAAATGACAATAGTATTTACTTGCAATACCAAAATGCCCTACATTTTCATCACTATATCTTGCAAGTTTTAATGTTCTTAATAGTAAATTTGATACTACTCTTTCTTCTTCTTTTCCTTTTACTTCATCCAAAACCATTGCAAATGCTTTCGAATGTATTTTGTCTTTATTAGCCTTAATTTTTAAATTTAAATTGTATAAAAATTTATTTGCATCTTTTATTTTATCAATATCAGGTTCTTCATGGATTCTATATACAAAAGGTGCATTAAGCCAATAGAATTTTTCTGCTATTGTTTCATTTGCTGTAAGCATAAATTGTTCTATTATTTCATTCGAAAAATGTGTTTCATATTTATGAACATCAACTGCAAAACCATCTTGGTCAAGTTCTATTTTGCTTTCCGGCAAATCTAAATTTATATAACCTTTTCCACATCTTCTATTTTTTATTATTATAGCTAATTCTTTCATTAAATCAAATTGTTTTATATATTTTTCGTATTTTTTCAATATTTCTTCATCTGCTCTATCTAGAATTTTCTGAACATCATTATAGTTCATTCTTTCAGTAACTCTGATTATTCCTTTATATACCTTTGAATCAATAACTTCACCACATTTATTTATTATCATTGAACAACTTAAAGTGAACCTATCTTCATTCATATTTAGGCTACATATCCCATTTGATAACTCTCTAGGTAACATTGGTATAACTCTTCCTAACATATAGATACTTGTTCCTCTTAAATATGCCTCTTTATCTAAAAGTGAATCTTGTGTTACATATGAACTTACATCTGCTATGTGAACCTCTAATAGATAATTTCCATCTTCCAATTTTTCTACCCTTACTGCATCATCTAAATCTTTTGCATCTTCTCCATCTATTGTGAATATTTCTTTATCTCTTAAATCCACTCTGCCTTTTATTTTGCTCTTATCTATTTTGTCACCTTTATTTTTCGCCTCATTTATAACTGCCTCAGAAAATTCTGATGGTAAACCATATTCTTTTATTAAAGATAACATGTCCACTCCTGCCTCATTAGGTCTACCTAGTACTTCTATAATTTCACCTTCTGCATGCTTGTTTTCTTCTGGATATTTTAAAATCTGCACCAATACTTTATGACCGTTTCTTGCTTTTCCCATGTTACTTTTTGATATAAATATGTCTGTTCCAAAGCTTTTATCATCTGGAACAACAAACCCAAAATTTCTACTAAATTCAAATGTTCCTACAACTGTATCTTTCCCGTGCTCAAGTATTTTTACAATTTTACCTTCTTGTTTTTTCCAATTTTCGTTTTCAGGTAATATTTTTATTAAAACTTTATCTCCATTAAATGCTTTCATTGAATTTTGTTTTGATATATATATTTCATCTTCTATTTCGTCTATTTTTACAAAACCAAAACCTTTATTATTTCTTCTATATATTCCTTCTAGGATTTTTTCGTCATTTATTCTATATCTATTTTTTTTATTTTTTTTAATTTTTAAGTCCTTTTCTAATTTATCTAAGATTTCTAATAACTCATTATATCTATCTTTAGATATGTTCAATACAAGTGCAATTTCTTTGGCTTTCATCGGTACATAATCTTTATCTTTCATAAAATTTAAAATTAATTCTTCTTTTTCACTCATATATTATCCTTTCTTTTTTATTATTTACAACTTTTCGCTAAATAAACTTATCAATTTTTATTACATATCTGCCTTTTCTTGTATTTCCTGAAATTTCTTTAAAAACAAACCTTCCCTTCCCTCTAATTGTGATAATATCTCCCACTTTTACTGACTTAGATGCTTTTGTTTCGTTTTTAAAATTTAAAAATACTCTTTCCTGTTCTAACATATCTGCTGCCTTATTTCTAGAAGTTCTTGCCAAACTTGCTACAATATTGTCTAATCTTAAAGATGCTACAATTTCTGTAATTTCAATTTTTTGAGTTTCAATTTCTTGTAATTCTTCAATTTTCTTTGACTCTATATTGGCAGATGAAAACCTGGTAAGTGAGCTAAGATTTTGTATTAAAAAGTTTTGTATCTCATTTTTTACTACTATCTCTGCACCTTTGGATTTTACAGAAATGTCACCTATTTTTTCTCTTTCAACTCCTAGTTTCATTATAGCTCCTAAGTACCTTCTATGGTCATATTCTTCGTCTAATGCTATAGGTAAACTTATTTTTATAACACTAATCATTTTTGAGTGATTTTTTCTGGTCATTTCTTCTGTAAGTTTTTCTGGGTATATGATTAGTATTTTTCTTTCTGCTTCCCCTGCTCCTCCAAAGAAATAGTATGTTTTTAATCCTATTTTTTTTAGAAATTTATCTACTAAATCTTGCTGAGCTAAATTTAGAAAATCTGTATATTCAATTTTATTTTTGCTTTTGCAGAATTCTATTTTATCTAATACTATTGCTAATATTAATTTGTCTTCTTGATTTTTGTAATCTTTTAGTAATTCTTGTTTGTTCATTTTTATTCATCTCTCTTTCTTTTTGATTTTTATATTGTACTAGAAAAAAAAGAAAATAGCAACTACTTATTAAGTAATTGCTATTTAAATTCTGTTCTTTATAATTACCATTCTATCATTCTAGTTTATCGCCATCAGGATTTAGAGCTACTTCCATAGTCCGATACGAAAACCAATACCATAGCTTGAACCGCTGCAAACGGTGTATCCGTGACTCCTAGCAGAACTACTAGATGCTGAGCTGAAACTGCCACCCCTAACTCCACAAGGACCGCTTGCATTAAAAAACTCTAACGTCAACTCCCATACATTTCCTGCTATATCATATATATTTTGTGATTTGGTGTCTTCCGATGCTCCTGTTATTAATAATACTGCGTTCGAAGCTAAATTTTGTGATAATTTCTTACTTTTATTAACCAAATCTGTTTTATCAGTACTATCAAATTTGTACCAAGTCGATAATGCTCCATATTGTGCGAATTTTCCTCTAGTTAATGTTATCTCTGCATTATAATAATTTCCTATATATTTTCCATTATACTTACTTGTACTAGTTAATGCATTTTTTATATTTGTTCTCGTTATTTCTTTTTCAGTATCTTTTGCATTCTCTACTGTTTTATCTTCTATATATTTTACCATTAAATCCCATTGGATTCCGAACATTAAACTGCTTGTATAATTTTCTCCCCCGACTCTTTCAGCTAATACTTTCGCCTGTGTTCTTGTTACATAATTATATGGATATGCATTTTGTTTTGTAACTGGTG
>USCB01000020.1 GCA_900553125.1 uncultured Clostridium sp.
AAATAAACCTTTTATATAATACCATATTTTTAACATTTTGTAAATAAAAAAAATTCGACATAATTCTACAAAATTATATCGAATTTTTTTTATTACAAATTTATTTTAATTATTTTATCTAATAATTCACTATATTTATATCCATATTTTTCAAATAATTTTGGATACATACTAATCTCTGTAAAACCAGGCATTGTATTTATTTCATTTATATATATTTTATTTGTATTATTTTCAACAAAAAAATCAACTCTTGAAAGCCCGTTTCCATCTATCGCTAAAAATGCTTTTTTTGCTAATTTTTTTATTTCTTCTTTTTGTTCATCTGTAATTCGTGCATCTACTAAAGTTTCTGATGTTACATCATTATATTTTGAATCAAATGAATAATATTCACCAGCAGGTAATATTTCACCCGGATTTGTAACTTCTACACCTATCTCATCATTTCCAAGAACTGCACATTCAACCTCTGTACCAATAATTCCTTGTTCAATTAAAATTTTATTATCATATTTTGTAGCCTCTATTATATTTTGTTTTAATTCCTCATTATTTTCACATTTATTTACTCCAACAGAAGAACCAGAATTTGATGGTTTTACAAAAATAGGATATTTTAATTTATCTTCTACCAAATTAATTAATTCATTTATTTTAATATTTTTTTCATTCATATTATCATCTATATAAATATAATCACTATTTTTATATTTTTTTATATATAAATATTTTGCTTGATTTATTTTTGATTTTTCAAATATTATTTTGGTATAAGCTTTATCCATTCCAACACTTGATGCTAACACCTTACATCCAACATATTTTATACCAGCTATTTCAAATAAACCTTGAATGGTACCATCTTCTCCAAAAAGCCCATGTAATACTGGAAATACAATATCTAGTTCTTTTAAATATTTGATTATATTTTCAATTTCCTTTTTTTCTTCAAACCAATTTCCTTTTTCATCAATAAAAATTGGATATATTTCATATTTTTCTTTATCTAAATTATCTAAAACAGATTGTGCAGATTTTCTTGAAACTTCACGCTCTGTTGATTTTCCTCCATATAAAACACCTAATTTAATCATATATTTTCTCCTTCTTATTAAATATAAAATTCATTTTTCAAACTTTCTACAATATTAAACAACTTCATTCCGTTTGATGCTTTTATTAAAACAACATCTCCTTTTTGTAAATTTTGTTTTAAATATTTTAATAATTCTTCTTTATTTTCAAAATATAAAATATCTTCTTTTTTATATCCTTCATTTTCGGCCTCTTTACCAATAAATTTTGCATAATTTCCAATTAAAAATAATTTATCTATTTTATTTTTTAATATTTCTGTACCTACTTCTCTATGTAATTCTTCAGAAAAATCCCCAAGTTCAAACATATCACCTAATACGGCAATTTTTCTTAATCCATTCATATTTTTTAAATTTAAAATTGATGCTTTCATAGATTCGTAACTTGCATTATAGCTGTCATTTATAATTGTTACTCCATTTTTCAAATGATTTATTTCCATTCTTTTTGCTGTTAATTTGAAATCTTTTATTCCATTTTTTATTTCTTCATTATTTAAATCTAATAACTTTCCTACAGTTAAACCACATAATGCATTTAATATAAAATGTTCTCCTCCAACTGGAACCTCTATATTTATTTTTTCGCCTTTATTTTCGCAAATAAATTCACTTGAGTTTTCCTCTAATTTTATATTTTTAGCTTTAAATTCACTTTCATTTTTTATTCCAAATGTATGTATTTCCATATTTCCTTTATTTTCTAAATACCATTTATTTAATAAGTCATTGTCATTATTTATAACAATTCTTTTTTTATCCATTCCTTCTAATATTTCTAATTTTGCTCTTAATATGTTTTCTCTTGAACCTAAATTTCCAATATGAGATGTTCCTATATTTGTAATTACAGCAATATCTGGTTTTGCAATTTTTGTTAAATAACTTATTTCACCAAAATGATTCATCCCCATTTCTATTACTGCAATTTCTTCATCTTGTAATCTTAAAATTGTAAATGGTAACCCTATGTGATTATTATTATTTCCTTCTGTTTTTAATACTTTATATTTTTTAGATAATACGTTTGCTATAATGTCTTTTGTGCTTGTTTTTCCTACACTTCCTGTAATTCCAATAACTTTTAAATTATTTTTTTCTTTCATTATTTTCATTTTTTGGCTTGCTATTTCTCCAATTGCTTTTATTGTGTCTTCTACTTGTATAATATTTTTGTTTTGACTTTTATATTCCTCTATTTTATTTTTTTCATTATTTAAATTTATTTTATTTATTATTACTGTTTCTGCTCCATTTTCAAATGCATCTTTCCAAAATGTACTTCCGTCAAATTTTTCGCCTTTTATTCCTATATATGTATCTCCTTTTTTTATGGTTCTTGTGTCTTTTGAGTAGTTTTGACATTCTTTGTTTTTATTTCCTATTATTAATTTTCCATTTGTGCAGTTTAATATATCTTGTATTTTTAAATTCATTTTGTGCCTCCTGTTTTGTTTAATTTTTTTTATTATAGTATTAAATTATTAAATTTACAATGTTTTTGTGATAAATTGAATAATAAATTTTAATAAGAAAATCACTGTTTGATTTTTATAAAAAAAATCAAACAGTGATAATTTCTAACGCATATTACATGGAAAATTCTTTACCATCATCGGTAACATACCCGCACTTTTTCAGCATTTCTCCCATAACTACATCGCATCCCGGTCCGTCGTAAATTTCCAGACCGTATTGTCCTGTAATCTTTATCCATCGAACCCTATTTTTTTCATAGGGTTTAATACAGATATTTCTTACCTGATAATAGTTATTTTTATCTCGAGCATTTTTCTTTAACGCCCGAATTGCTTTGCGTGCCTCTTTTTTTCCTTTTTTAACGTTAATTCTGTCTACTCTTGCAAATGTCGCAAGATAAATATCTTTGATTTTGAACATATGTGTCCTTCCTTTCTGCCACTATTGGCTTCAAAAAACTAAACTTCAAGTTCCTTCTTTTATTATACCATAAAAACATAATCTTTTCAATAATTTAAGTCAATTTTTTATGTCAATCAAATTAATAGTCTGAAATATCGACTCCACCAATATTTCAGACCCCCAATTAACTAACTATTCACACTTCTATTTGCTATTTCTATTGCCTTAGAAACTATATTCCCACAAGTTTTAGAAGATACGTTTTCCCATCCTCCATCTTTTTTTACTTGATCATAAACTCCAAGTTCCCTTGCAATTTCCTCTTTTAAATTTTCAGACATTAGCTTACTATTTTTAGACATAATAAATCCCCCTTTGTAGAAAATATAATTTTATTAATTTTTTCTACAAAATTATTATTTGCAATATTTTTATTTATATTAAGAAAAATATTTTCAAAAAATAAATAAAATGGAAAATTTGAAAAGAAGAGATTTTACTCCCTTCCTTTCAAATAACATATTTTGTACTAAATTTACATAGTAAGTACCCCATTTGGAGTATTATACACAATCAAAATATCTTCTTCATCACCTGTTTCAGCATTTATATAAACTAAAAATTCACTATCATTAATCTTTCCCTTAAATTCATAACACAAAATCTCAGTCTTATATTCCGTAGGAATCATAGCCATTCCTTCACTTCGAATATTCAAATCTTTATTTAATTTCTTTTTAGCATCTTCTATAGAAATTATATTTTTAGAAATTTCCCTATCTTGATGGTTATTTAAATACCCTTTAGTTTCAATTCCTAAAATTTCGCCATTATCCAAAGCTACCTTTACTTTAATTAAATCTGGATACATAACAACATTATCCTGATTATAGGCATAATTAATTGTAA
Organism: uncultured Clostridium sp.; assembly: GCA_900553125.1. GTDB lineage: Bacteria > Bacillota > Clostridia > TANB77 > CAG-508 > CAG-269. Next base: position 3,891 of record USCB01000020.1, read on the forward strand.
TAATTCCGTTTTCATTTAAATAATAGGTTTCTTTCATATTATTTACACCAAGCTTATTTAAAAATTCAAGACCTTTTTTATTTGCATCTTCATAGCTTAATTTTTCTTCTTCAACATCTCTATTGCAATTAAAATAAACAATATGACCACCTTTTTTGGTTATAGCAATTGCTATATTTTCATCTTTTTGATTTTTTAAAGAAAAATTGTATGATGGCAATTCTGAATTTTCATTTACACCTAAACTTGAAATTTCTTTAATATTTTCATTTCCAAAAACCTCATTTATTTTATTTTGCGCATCCCCCTCTGAAATATCATTTCCCGTTAGACCCTTTGGCTCTGTGGATGTTAAATGCTCTGAAAAAGCTCCATCATATATTAAACCTGAATATTCATGAAAATCTTCTTCTAAAGAACTAAACACATCTAAATTAGAGCTTACAGCCTGAGCAAATTCCTCATTGCCATTAGATTTTAAATCTTTCCATGTAATAGAGCCTTGTTCTAGGTCTGTTGCTAACTGATTTAATACATTTTTTAATTCTGTACTATAATTATGAAGTTCCTCCAAATTCTTCAATTCCTCTTCACTTAAATCTGTCCCTTTAATATTTTTTCTTGATAAAGTATAACTATAATCACTAACCTGATTTAAAAATTTCTCTGTTTTTTCAAGTTCCTGACTTTCTATTGGAAGACTTGCCAAATATGTTTGAGCAAGGTTTGCCTCTCTCCATAAATAAGTAAGTGTTTCCGCACTATGAGTACTACTTGTTGATATAGTTGATTTTGCTAAATAAGTTTCAACATTTTGTACATAATTTACTAACTCATAAAAATTACTATTATATAAATTTCTACTTGCAAGTTCTACTTCATTATTTTTCTTGTATAAAAAATATCCCAAAAGTGCAATAATTACAGCTAAAACAGCAATTATCGCCCACATTATAATTTTTTTAGCTTTTTTCATAATTTAATCCTTTCTAAAATTTAAAATATCTTTTTTTATTTTGTATTAAATAAAAAAAATTATTCCAATTTTTTGATTTTTATGTTAAAATGTGAATTAATTTAATATTATTTATTAAAAAATATTTTTTACAAAAAGGAAAAATGGTATGAAAAAAATAATGATATCTTATGCCTCTTATGGTGGAGGTCATTTATCAGCAGCAAAAAATTTAAAAGAATATATAGAAAAAAATTATCCAGATGCAGAAGTATTTTTATTTGACTGTATGAAATATATAAATCGTGTAATTGATAAAGTATGTGGCTCTACATATTCAAAAATAACAACAAATATCCCCTGGTTTTGGGGCAAAATTTATTATAATACTCAAGAACCTATTTTTGAAAGAATTATGGACTTATCAAATAAAGTTCTTTCATATAAACTTGGTAGATTACTAAAAGATTTAAAACCTGATTTAATAATTTCTACTCATTTTTTTGTAGGACATATGTGCACTATTTTAAAGAAAAATGGAAAAATTGATGCAAAACTTGCAACTGTAATTACAGATTATGGTGAAGATCCTTATAATGAGTGGACTTGTAATTACAAATATATTGATTATATTTTTGTTGCTCATAATAAAATAAAAGAAAAATTAATTGAAAAAGGTGTTCCTTCTGATAGAATTTTTGCTACCGGAATTCCTATTTCCGATAAATTTCTAGAAAAATATGATAAAAATAAAACTTTTAGTGAACTTGATTTAAATCCAAATAAAAAAACTATTTTATTTTTTGGTGGTGGAGAATTAGGGCTAGGAAAATCTAAAACATTGGATATCTTCGAATGTCTAGTTAAAAATTTCGAAAATGTTCAAATTATTACAATTAGTGGGAAAAATGAATCTTTGAAAAATAGTTTTGAAAAATTAGTTGATAAATATAATAAAAATGATGATGTTCGTGTTCTTGGTTTTACTAATAAAGTTGCAGAATTTATGTCTGCATCTGATTTAGTAATTACTAAACCTGGAGGCTTAACTTCAACAGAGGCTCTTGTTTCTGATTTACCTATAGTAGCTATCAACCCTATTCCTGGTCAGGAAAGTGAAAATGCTGGATTTTTGGAAGATAATGGTGCTGCTGTTTGGCTTAAAAAAAATGATGATATTAATTTTGTTTTGAAGGTTTTATTAAATGGTGATGGTAAACTTGCAGTTATGAGAGATTGTATTAAAAAAATCGCTAAACCTAATTCTACTAAAGATATTTGTGATATTATTTTTGACTGGGATAAAGTTTAAAAACTTTCCCAGTCTTTTGTATTATCTTCTTCATACTAAAAACTCCACCTAAATACAACAGTATTTAGGTGGAACCAGTATAATAGATATCTCCTATAAAACAGCGGTATATTTTTCTTTTTCTACTTCATAAATCAATCCACTGTCAAATAATGGTTTCAGTCTTTCCTTTGAAAAATTATATATTTTTTTCCTACCAAGTCGTATAGACATATATATTCTCCATATGTCTTTTACATCATATATCTCATCCTCATCATTCCAAATTATAGCAACATCGTCAAGTACTCTCATAACTTCTGTAAGTGATTCACAATCCTGCAAATCAAACTTCTTTCTGAATACTTTCACGTCAAATTTTTCATTTTTGAAAATCTCATTTAATATATGAAAATACCTTGGAGTCTTAAATAACCCTATAATCTCTCTAGTTTCAACTGTCTATTTTGCAATTGCCTCTTTCCGTTTCTGCTCATTATTATTCATTCTTTTATTCTCCTTTGTTTTATTTTAATGTAAAACTATTATACTATCCTCCTTTTATTGTATCAATTGCTACAACACCACTGATTATGTAACCTTATTTAGTATAACATACTTCTAACTCTTTTTCAATCAAAACAAGATAAAATTATAATATTAATTTTATCCTGTACATTTTGTCACTCTTTATTTATTTGTTTAATATTATTTCAAGAGGTGAACAAATTATGAACTTATCCAATTTATCTGGTTCAAATTTAATTGGTCTTGCAAGTAGTTTAGCAATTTTAATTTCACAAGACTTAACTACAGATGAAATTGGACTTTTAGCAGCATTTTTTACTGCTTTAGGTGATAATTTAGCACTTATTTTACTAGGTTCAAATAAAGACTAACCTTTGTTTAAAACCTTACATATCTTTACATAGTACAAAATCAAATTTATTATAATAGGTTATGATATTATTTTATATTTTTTAACATTATTAATATCCTGTTCTCCAGCCTGAATTCTTCAAAAAAATATAATTTTCTAATTTTTGTAATTGTAAAGCTTTTTCATAAGTAATTCCAAGATATTTTAAATTCTTATTATTTTTATCCAGTACCTGTGCTTTTGAACACATATACATAACTTGATTTAAAGCATCTTCGTTAAAATTATTCAGGGCATTAGCACCAAACATATTCTCCATATCACTAGCACTATCTGGATTAAAATTATTCAGATCTAAATCCACTAAATTACTACAATTATAAAACATACATTTCATACTTTGAACATAACTTATATCAAAATTGCTAATATCTAAACTTCTTAAATTTTTACATCCATTAAACACGTCTAACATAGATGTTACATTTTTTGTATAAAATCCATTTAAATTTATTTCTTTTATCATATAACAATTCCAAAACATTCTTTCCATTCTTGTTACTCTGGATGTTCTAAACTTATTTTTATCAATTGTTATATTCTCTAATTTAACACAATGAGCAAACATACTAAAACATTTTTTCACATGTTCCATATTAAAATTACTTAAATTTAAATTTTTTAAATTACTACAATTGATAAACATAGCTGACATATCGTCTACCTGGGTGGTATCAAAACTATTTAATTTTATATTTTCTAAACTTTTACAGCTATCAAACATTGAACTCATGTTTTCTACTTTACTTGTATCGAAATTACTTAAATCCAAACTTTTTAAATTACTACACTTATAAAACATAAGTTGCATTGTAGTTACCTCATTTGTATTTATATTAGCTAAATTTAAATCTATTAAATTATTACAGTTATAAAACATACTTTGCATTGATATTGTGTTAGTGGTATCTAATCCTTGTAGTTTTATTTCTTTAACACTCGAAAAATCCTGAAATAATCTTGTAGCATCACTTATTTGTATCATTCCATTTCCCATTATATAAAGTTCATATTCTTTATTTTCATTTAATATTATATATGAAATAACCGATTTGTCTTTATTTTTAGAAACATCCACTTTATCAACTATATTTTCCAGTTTTGTTATGTAAGGTTTTATTTCTATTTTTACAATTTTTTCTTTATATTTCTTCTGTATTAATGATCTTAAACCATCCCCAGAAATCATTATTGGAATATTATTAGGGGTCTCTATATTTATTCCCTTAAACTCTATTGTTCCATTTTTCTCTAATTCATATATTCTTTTATTTTCTAAAATAATACAAAATCCTATCTTATCATTTCCATATACATTTTTTGTATATATATTGTTACTATTTAATGCATACAATAATTTATCAGAATTCATTTCAATTCCGTTACGTAGCATATTCGCCTCTGTACATGCCAATATGATTTTCTCTTTCTCCGTTGTTATCTCTGTTTCATTTCTTGCCTTTTCCGACATTTTAATTATTGAATTTTCTCCTGTAATCATTTGTATACTAATTCCGTGACAATATTACTATAATAGTTACTGTTACTACTAAAACAATTAAAGTCATTCCTTTGTTTTTCATAAAATCCCCCTTTTTTCTTTTTGTTCTACGATAGAACAATTATAGCATTACAATATTATAAAATCAAGTAAATTTTGTTCTGTTCTAGAACGTTTTTTAAGGAGTACATTATGCAAAAAATAAATAAATTTAATGATAATTTTAATATTATAGGACCTAAAATTAAATACTTTAGAAAGCAAAAAAAGATAACACAAGAAGATTTATGTGCTCGAATGCAAGTTATGGGATATCAAATTAATCGTTCTGACATATCCAAGATTGAAAATGGAAAAAAGTTTATCGCAGACTTTGAAGTATTAGGTTTTGCAACTGCTTTAAAAATTTCTATTTTAGATTTATATCAATAACATTATTTCAAATTTGGGACAATTCCTTTCACAAAAATGTACCAAAAAGACCCGGTCCCAATGGTACATTTTTCTGAAAAGGAACCGTCCCCAATCAGAAAAATTACATTTCTCTTCTACCTTCTAAAGCCTTAGTCAAAGTAACCTCATCTGTATATTCCAAATCTCCACCAACAGGAATACCATGTGCAATTCTAGAAACAGTAATTCCAAGTGGCTTAATAAGTTTAGATAAATACATAGCTGTTGCCTCTCCTTCAACCCTAGGGTTTGTTGCAATAATAACCTCTTTAACATGTCCATCCATAAGTCTTGCTAAAAGCTCTTTTATTTTAATATCATCTGGTCCAACTCCATTCATTGGAGAAATTGAACCATGTAAAACATGATAAACACCTTTAAACTCATGTGTTCTTTCCATTGCTGCAACATCTCTTACATCTTCAACAACACAAATACTTTCCTGATTTCTCTTAGGGTTTGAACATATTGGACATGGATCTGTATCTGTTATGTTGAAACATTTGCTACAATATTTTAAATTCTTTTTAGCATTAACTATTGAATTAACAAATTCATTTGTTTGTTCTTCATTCCAATCAAGTACGTGAAATGCAAGTCTAGCCGCTGTTTTGTGTCCGTATGCTTGGAAGTCTTTCAAAACTTTCTATTAATTTTTCTATTGATGGTGCGTATTCTGACATTTTAAACCTTACTTTCTTTTAAATTACATTAATCCTGGAATATTGAAATTTCCCATTGCATCACTACTTGCATCATCTACTTTTCTTAATGCCTCATTTATAGCTGTCATTATTAAATCTTGTAGCATTTCAACATCATCTGGGTCAACAACTTCTGGTTTTATTTTTATTTCTTTCAATACTTTTGCTCCACTTACTTTAACCTCAACAGCTCCGCCTCCACATGATGCCTCAAATTCTTTGCTTGCTAATTCTTCTTGAGTTTTTGTCAAATCTGCTTGAATTTTTTGAGCTTGTTTCATTATATTTCCTAGATTCATTCCTCCGAATCCTCCCATTCCTCCTGGGAATCCACCTCTTTTTGCCATCTTAAATCATTCCTTTCTTTTTTGCCCAAATAGGACCGGGTCTTTTTTGTCCCATTGCATAAAATTATTTTAACATCTAAAAATGGGACAAAAAAGACCCGGTCCCATTTGGGCAGTTTATATTATATTAAATGGTATATTATTTCTTTCTATAAACTGTTCAAATTCATTACTATTTGTCTTACTTATTTCTTTAGTATCAACAAATTTAATTTGCATTTCCTTTCCACATGCTAAATGTATTGTTTCTCTTAAATTTTGTTTTATATCAGGTCTTGCTAGAAAGTCCTTTGCAACTTCGTTCATGCCTTTTGGAAATTCAACCTCAAGTGTCATGTCATTTATTTCCCTGGCGACTGTTCCTGCTAGGTTCATATACATAAACATTTTCCCACTTGTTTTATAATCTTCTACAATTTTAGGCCAGTAATCTTGTGTTTTTCCTTGATATTTCGGTTTTACCGTTTTTATATTATTGGTTTCTACATTGCTAGGATTTTCTTTATTTTTTTGTACCGCATTTACTGTATTTTGTTTTAATCCTGCTTTTGCAAAATTACCAGCTCGTAAAAAATTTTCGATTTTTGTAACTCTTCTTTCTAAATCCGAATTCTGTGTATTTGCATTGTTTTCATCTATATTCACATTTGTTTTTACTGGTTGTTTATTACATAATTTTATCAATCCTGTTTGTAAAATTATTAATTTTTGTGTAGACAATTTCATGTTATTTTCTATTTCTGATAATTCGCATATTAAGTTTATTAAATCTAATTTTGATGTTTTATCAGCTATATTTTTGATTTTCTCTATTTCCTCTTCATTATATAATTCAGTCTTTCCTGTTGATTTATATAATAATACATCTTTTATATATTTAATAATTTCCCAAACTAAATTGTTAATATCTTTTCCGTCTTTTATAACCTCTTGAAGATTATTTAAGACTCCCTCTACATCTTCATTTACTATAGATTCTACAATATTATTTATAAATACTGTTTTAGGAATTCCTACTAAATCTTTTACTTTGTTTTCATCTATCTCGTCAGTACCTTCTTGACTACATCTTTCAAGTATTGATAGGGCATCTCTCATTCCGCCCTTCCGCAAGCACTGCAATTAGTTCTAGTGCTTTTGGTGTTATTTTTATTTCACTTTCTTTACATACATATTCTAAATCTTTTACTATATCTTCATTTGAAATTCTTTTAAAATCAAATCTTTGACATCTTGATAAAATTGTTGCTGGTAATTTTTGCGGTTCTGTTGTTGCTAATATAAATTTTACATGCTCTGGTGGCTCTTCTAATGTTTTTAAGAGTGCATTAAAAGCCCCTGTTGATAACATATGAACCTCATCTATAATATATACTCTATATTTAGCCTTTGTTGGCAAGAAGTTTACCGCCTCTCTTATACTTCTTACATCTTCAACACTGTTATTTGACGCTGCATCCATTTCAATTATGTCTGTAAGTGAACCATCTAATGCTCCCTTACATATTTCGCACTCATTGCATGGTTCTCCATCCTTAGGGTTTAGGCAATTTACGGCTCTTGCTAATATTTTTGCTGTTGTAGTTTTTCCCGTTCCTCTACCTCCATTGAATAAGTATGCATGCCCAACTCTATCTGATAATAATTGATTCTTTAGTGTTTTTTTTATATGTTCTTGTCCTACTATTTCTGAAAATTTTGTAGGTCTAAATTTTCTATAAAGTGCTGTATACCCCAAAACTTACACCTCCTAGAATGTTAAAAATTCACCTAAATTAAAAATGGTGTGAGTCTAAATTCCTCTATGGAAAGCATTCCACATAAAAGTGTCTACTTATTGCTGCTTCCTTCCGGACCTGACAAGGTTCGTAGGCTTTTATTGGATGCCCTCCATACAAGAATTTAAATTCATACCATTTGCAATTATATAACGTATTTTTAATTTTGGCAAGTTTTTTTTCATTTTTCTTTCTAAAATTTAATTTCCAATTCTTTTAAATTTAACACTTTGTAAATCTGTATATTCTTTACCCACTGTTCCGTTTTGAACAATTCCTTCATTTGGAATCTGCAATTCCACGTCATCTGCCCTAAATACTTTTCCTGAATTTAAGGTAATTGTTATATTAAATTTTACTTTTGAAATCAAACTATTTTCATCTATATTTAGTTTGCTTATTAAATTATTATAATTAATTTCTTCATCATCATTTGATGTATATGTACCAATATTATTATTTGCACATCTGAAACTTAAAACACCACCTTGGTTTGAAATCTCAAGTTTTTTGGCATCTGTTGTTTTTGTTCCTTTAAATTCAAGCTCATTTGCTATATTTTCATCTATATTTTCAAATAATGCTATGTCACTTGAAGTAGGTTTATATACTTTAATTTCTCCAATTTTTGGGTTCTCTAAAATCGTAATGTTATCCAATTTTATATTTTTTATTGTTTCTTGTTTTTTATATCCATCATTTTTTTTAATATATATATATATATCGTTATTTTGAATTACATTTATATCCCATTTTGACTCAGAGTTTTCCACATCTTGTCCATTAACTGTGGAAACTATTGAGATTTTTGAAATTTCAAATGGCATATTTGTTTCACCATTTTCGTCATAATTTAAAATTAACATCATAGCTGTAAATATTATTGCCACTATTATTATACATATAATACATATATTCAGTATTTTTTTACTAAATCTTTGATTCGTCATATTTCTTTCCTTTCTCTTGCTCATTTGGGACCGGGTCTTTTTGGTGCATTTTTTGATTAAGTTTTTGTTTTCTTAATTCTTTAAAAAAACTTTGTAATAAATCTTTACATTCTTTTTCCAATATTCCTTTTTCAAAATTGACATTATGATTAAATTTATAATCTGAAAATAAATTTAGTACAGAACCTACGGCTCCAGTCTTTTCATCAGATGCTCCAATATATACATTTTTAATTCTAGAATTGATTATAGCTCCTGCACACATCGGGCATGGTTCTAAGGTTACATACATATCACAATCTATCAATCTCCATGAACCTAATTTTTTGCTTGCTTTTTGAATTGCTAATATTTCAGCATGCTTTGTTGTATCATATTTTGTTTCTTTTTGGTTATGTGCCCTGGCTATTATTTTTCCATTTTTTACAATTACTGCGCCTACTGGAACTTCTAATTTTTCGTATGCTTTTTTTGCCTCTTTTAGAGCTTGTTTCATAAATTTTTCTTGCAAATCTTTTTCTCCTTTTAGCTTGCTTTTTATGTTCTACATTATACCAATAGATTATTATATTGTCAATTTATGACAAATAACCTATTTTACACTACCACAAAAACAGGGATATTTCACCCTGTTCTCTATTTTAATAAAACCCAAAGTATACTGTCTATATTAATATCTTCTCTTACAGTATCACTATTGATAAATTCTTGTATTTCATTTTGATTTAGCTTTTTAATTGTAATATCATCTATTTTACAATTTGTCGATAACACTTTTTTAAAATTATCATCTAATAAACCAAATGTTTTACTCTTAGCCAATGAATTATTATCTCCTAATCTTCTATAACATAAACATAATAATTTTAAATACAATTCATTCTCTAAAATTTCACTTCTATGCTTTTCTAAAAATACTAACATATTATTATAATCGAATTTTTCAGGTTGTTTTTTTAAATAATATAATGCATATAGTAAAAATGTTAATATTGATTTTTCTTTCTGAGAAATAAATATTTTATAGTACTCACCTATTTTCTTTTCCATTATAATTTCATTTGTTTTATCTGTTTCTTTTGTCATCATATAATTTTGTGATAAACCATATTTTCGTGCACTACAACGACTTACTCCTCTACTACTTCTAAAAACTACAGGAATTCCAATATTCATTGTTTGTTCACAATCTAAAAACTCGCTACTTAACTCTGTTTCTTGATATTTAGGAACTTCAAACAATTTATTCTCTCTTTCATATACTGTTATAAATGATGTAAATCTAGAATTAATATTATATTTTTCAGATAACTCTACTATCATTTCTTTATAAGTTTCTATTTTATTAATATTATGTGTATTTATCATATAATCTTCTAATCTATCAATTTCTTGTTTTGCAAATAAAGTTTCTAAATCCACATTAGTATTTTTTATACTATTCTTATCTATCTTCCAAATATATTCTTTGTCTAAAATTTTTCCTTTTAATTTAATATCATCTTCTAGATTTTCTATCTTTACAAATACATTGTAAAATTCGTAATTAAATAAATTTTTTTCCTCTTTTATCTCATCAATTACTTTGTTATTTCCGTAATCTATTGTCATTTCTTCTAATAGTGGTGTTTGTATTCTTGCAAATGTTCTTATTACTTTATCATCAATTCTTTCCCCTGGTTGTATGAATTCCGCCTTTCCATTTCCAATCTTAGCCAATTGTTTTATAAAATATGTATTCACATTTTTATCTATACCAAATGGAAATATTCTACTTCTGTTTACATTATACTTGACATATTCGATGATTTTACTTTCATTCATGACTTGACCATCTGTAAATAACAAAATTGTTTTTTCTGTTTTATTATCATATAATGCAAATTTTATAGGATTTAGTATTTCAGTTCCACCTAACGCCTGTAAACTATTAATATATTCTATTGCTTTCTTCATATTATCTTCATTATACTCAATCGATTCTATATTCATCGCTGTAAATTCTGATTCAAACGGAATAATATTAAATTTATCACCTATATCTAGTTGTTTTAAACATTCAATCACTGCATTTTTTGTTTCACTTAATTTTTCTCCAGCCATAGAACCTGATATATCTATTATGAATATATATTCTTTTTCGCTATCTTCATAGGCATCCAATATTTCGGGCATAAATGATAGATACATAATATCTTTTTCGTCTTTCGTTTTTGATATAATGGCTGTTGATGATAGTTCATTTTTTAATTCTATATTTAATTTAAAATCTCTTGATAAATCATAATTCAATACTTCTACCCTTTCTGTACTTTCTTCATCAATTAGATTTACTTTATGACTAGGGCAACTAATACTTTTTCTATTTATTGATTTATCTATATTAATATTAAAATCAACAGTATACTTAACTTTTCCATACATTAATTTATTTGTTATGCTAGATTTATATTTAGGAGTAACTAATGTAGGTAATAATATTTGTATTGTATTATCTACAATTTCAAATTTATCTATAAATTTTATTTTTATTTTAACTTCTTCATTTTTATCAATTTTGCCAATAAAAATCTTAAATATATTATTTGTTTCTTGTTCCATCATATAGGCACTATTGCCTTTTATTATATTATTTTCATATTCTCTTCTTGCTGCTTGTTTTTCCATACATTTGCCTTTTAAAATTTTATTTCCTACATTTACTTCAAATCCAATAACTGTTGCAGTTTCAACCATCGGAAATGTATATCCTACTTCTAATATTTCCTTTGTATTATTTTTGTAAGTCTGTTCAATTTCAAATGTTCCGAATTTTCCTATTACATTACCTGTTATTTTTACTTTTTTTAGAGCTAACTCTCTTATATCTTTTATTTCCATACTTTTAATCCTCCATCATTTTTTCTACATATTTTTTTACATTTTCTATAATATGCCTATATTTTTTACTATTTTCTTCTGAATAGTGAATTTCAAATATATTGCACACATTTTCTCTAATGTATACTTCTTTTTCTTTTATTTCATTAGTGTCACTATATTTTTCTTCTGTCTTATTTTCTAAAATATATTCTCTTATTTTATTTAAAGGCATATATTCTGCTTGTAGTTTTTTTATCAAAAGTATTCTTTGAAGATGCTTTTCATTATATACACTATTTACACCTTTTCCTTCTGGCGGTAAAAGTAATCCTTTGCTTATATAGTAATGTATTGTTCTTTTAGTAACTCCTGCTGCATTAGCAAGTTCTGATATCTTATATTCCATTTTTCTCACCTCTTACATTTTATATTTTATCATCGTTACGTAATAATGTCAAGATATTTTTTATTTTATTTGAAACAAATAATCGAGCATGAACTAAGCAATATTACTTAGCTCCTGCTCGGTTACAAATATTCACCTAAAATTTTTAGTTAAAAATAGATTACTCGTACTTAATTTTTAAATATAATATTTTATTATATTTCTTGTAATTCTTGAACATTTTCCTTTTCATCAAAATATTCAACCTTATCATCTTCTACACAATATACCGCCAATTTGGATTTTCTTTGTTTATGTCCACACCCCGCATCTATTCTTATATAACCTCTATTGTCATCGCGTAAGATCTCTCCATATTCAGGAGTATGTCCACAAATTGTTGTAAAACCATATGATTTTGCTTTTTCATATGTACTTAGTTTTCGTTCTTGCAACATAAAACTATATTGTTCTTCATTTAATTCTGAAAACTTATATCCTTTTTTAGATCGTTTCATTTGGTTTATCATTTGAGAATCTTTTGGTGGCATTGCATGTACAAATAAATAATCTTTGCCACTGATATTTTTAGGCAATACAACATATGAATTATATAAAAATGTAAAAATAGCTTTTTGTTCTTCAATACTATTAACTCGTCCACCTAGCAAAAAATCAAAAATTGTTGTTTGTCCTTTATTTGAAATTAACCAAATCTCAGCATTACGTAATTCCCTCTCTGTTAATCCTTTTTCTTTAATTAGTTTTTGACAATAAGTATCATATAAATCTAGCTTTTTTCTCCACTCTTTCTGCATTTGTATGGATTTTTGGTCATTATGCAAACTATAATAACCATATTGCGAACGTGCAATTTTCCTGTTCATAATTGCAGTCAACTCTTCTTTATGTAAACCTCTTTGAATCATTGTTTTAACAGTTTCTAAAAATTGCATCTCATGATTTCCCAACATAAAAGTAATCTCTGGATTATTTTGCTTATTTTGTTTTCTTTTCATGATATCTTGGATTATCTGAATACCACCAGTTCCTCTATCTATAATATCTCCTAAAATAATTAAATGGTCTTTTGATGTCATTTTTTTCATAACTTCCATATATGACCCATACATTCCATGTATATCTCCAACTACATATGTTTTTCCTTCATTATTTTTATCAACAATATTTTGAGAATTATTCTCTTTTGCTTGAACTTTTAATTTTATACCAAATAAATTTTCATCAAAATTTTGTTGCCCTGTTTTTCCGTTTGATTGTATCATATGACGATTAGCTAAATACCCATTTTTGAATAATTCTCCACCTAAATAAATATAATCATCTCTATTCTCCTTATTCATCAAACCTTGAGGACCAATTAATCTTCTAACAAAAAAATCACTTAAAATTTTGGTTCCATAAACTTGCTGCAACTTTTTAAACTCACTACTATTAAATTCTGGAAAAGTTCCTTTTTCGCAAAAAACCCTAATTTTTTTTACATCTCCGGTCTTCAATAAAAATTCCACATAATACATGTCATATTTTTCTAAATTAATAGGAGCTTTACCTAGTTTTATTCTATTTTTTACAATCTCCTCTTCTTTTAAATATTTCATAAGCCCTCCTTATTAACATAATACCTTTCAAATTATATCATGATTTGCCAAAAATTTCAAGAGGTAATCCTTTTGTGCAGTAATAACAAATATAAACCTTAACTTTACATTTAAGGTATTTTTCGTAATCGCCAATCGCAAAACTATTATATATTGAAAGGAGTTTTTTTCTACTCATCGCTGAAGCTTTCCCGAATCCCCAGACTATCTGGTGGTTTTCTAAACACAAAACACAAAAAAAACGCCCATTGTGTTGGGCTTGATTTATGCCTTACCTGTCATCCCGTTAAGGATACTCTACTTTGCGTAGAGGAGGACTTGAACCCCTTGGCATAAATAGGTATTTATTTGATTTAAGTGTTACTAAAATACATTTATAGATATTACAGGATCTTCAATATAGATCCTGTTTCGATATAAGGCTACAGTGTTTCCACTACAACCTCAATCTTTATAACTCTTTCCCAGCCGGCATGTTCAAAACGATACTCCGTTTCTTCCTTTCCTGTTGCCGGGTTGATAACTGTTCTTCCTGTAGGGACGCGATTCGCTTTCGCACGAATCACAGGTTTTACGTTGTTTCTCGGATTGGTAAGGTCTGCAAGAATTGATGGAGGCAAAACCACTGCCAATACATCGCAATCCTCCCCTTCTTTTGCAACTTCTTTCCAGCCTGTTACGGATTTATCGAAAGTTTTTATTTCGATTTCTCCATAAATCCGCTCTAGATCCTTTACTTGCTCCTTTGTCATTTGATGTCTGCTTAACCATAAAATCTTTGTCATTTTTTCCTCCTAAAGTTTAGTTATCCTTCTGTAATAGCAAGGAAATTTCCTTGGAACTATTATAGTATAATGTATTTTACATAAAATGTCAACATTTTTCTGATATATTTTTAAAAATATTCCCAACCTACTTATACGCACTTATTCTAACATAAGCATACCTTCCAGTTTTTACAACATAAACATAATCAACATAACTAGAAACATTTCTAATCACTCTAACCTGAGTCTTCGCCAAATACGTGTATTTTTTCCCAGTTAAACTTGATTTTGAATATAAATATGTCCTATTCTTCAATCTTTTATATTGACCAACAGTATTCCTATTAACACTCACATTTTTTTCTGTTAAATAATCTGATGAAACCCACATATTATCGCCAATTCTGCTCCATTCTCCTTTATTTTCATATACTGTAACTTTTTCACCATTGTTTAGTTTTCCAACAATTTTATTATTTAATCCTGCTCCACTTCTAATATTTAATCTGCTAGAAACTTTTACATATCTTGTATAATTTTGTCTTACAACGTTATCTTCTGTATTCAAATCATATTTATAGCAAAAAAATCTCTTATAATTTGCATAGTTTTTAAAGTTTTCTGTACTACAATAAACTGTATTACCACTTACATAAACCTTTCCTCTACGTGTTGAAGTATCAAATTTTCCTGAATACAAATATGGATCATATATTTTCAGATTATTTCCATCTATACCATAAATCATTACATAATGACCGCCTGTTGTAAATAAACCATTTCCCACAGATGCTATAACATAATTATTATTTCTTAATTTTTCTAACATTACACTAAAATTTGATGTTTCTTGATATTCTATATCAAATTCATCTGCAATTGCTCTATTGGCAGACCAATATGTTCCGTTATTTGGTGACCTGTAGCCATATTTTACAAATGTATCTGCTAATTTTGTTACAGATACATTCCCTACAATGCTATCTATTATCATTGCAGCAGTTGCTATTCCACATCCACTTTTCCCTATAGTTTGGTTTTTATTATTTGTTACAGTATATGGATAATTTTTCCATCTATTATCTATTTGACTTACATATGTTAGCTTAGGCTCTCCTGTTGTTTTTAAATTCCAGTTTTGAGCTTTTCCTCCCTCATAAGCAATTTCTCCTTGCAACTCAAACCCTTCATCTTCTACCTCTTGCTCTTCCAAATTTTCTTCATCTTGAACTGTTAAATTTGTAAACTCTGTTAATTCTGAATTTTCTGTTTTATTTTTAATATTACTTTCTATTGTATTATTTTGAATTTCATTTTCTTTTTTATCTAAATTAATTGCTATTATAGCAAATACTCCTAATATTATTATTGATATTAAAATTATAATTTTTTTCATAAATAAAAACCTCACTTTTGAATACTTTCTATATTGTATTCTAAGTAAGGTTTTATAGTTACTAAAATTAATCTCTATTAAGATATATTTTGAGAAGATTACCAAGAACCTCCTCCACCGCCTCCAGAACCGCCTCCGGATGAACCGCCTCCACTATCACTTGAAGATGACATCGAAGAAGACGCAGCTGACATTGTTGTAGTCATAAAACTTTCAAATGTATGCATATCAAAAATACCTGTAGAGTCATACCAACTAGGTGCCTCCATTGCTATTGTTTCAAATTGATTAATCCAAACATCAGATACACCTAATGCATATGTATATGGCAATATATTGTAAAAATATTCCGGATTTTGTGCTACTAAACTTTCTAGTTGTGGTTTTTCTGCTGTTTCAAGGAATCTTTTAAATCCTCTTATTTTTCCCAATATCTCATTTCCATAAGGTGTTCTCTTAGGCATTATTTTTATAAATAACATAATAACAATTACACTAATTATACCTATTATATACATTATAAGATATATAGGTTTTTGCATTAAAGAAGGTAACACTGTGTAAATCCATGGGAAAATACCAAAAGCCACACCTACTACTACTCCACCACTTTTAGGAATATTAATTATTTCAAATAAGCTTCCAATTAATACTGAAATCCCCACTCCTGAAAATAGTGTACCAACAATTAAATTTCCCATTCCATCATATTCTAATACCGGCTTCGTAGTTATTAATATAAATATTCCTATAATCATCATTATTAAATATCTTATTTTTTCCAATGATGACATTTCAAATATTTTGCTTTTATTTTCTTTAGAATTAAACTTTTCTTTTATTTCGTTTAATGTAATAAAAAATTTATCATATAAATCAGATGATGTTACAGATATTTTAGGCTCACTTTTTTTCATCGACATTTCCATAGCTTTTTGCATACTGATTTTTTCTCCATTCATTTTTGCTGTTTTCATTATTTCCCTAGCTGTGGATAAATCTAAGTATTTTTCAGATTGTTTGAATAATCCATTAAAAAATATTTTTTCATATTCATTATTTCCATCATATTCTTTGATCTTAGTAATCTTGAATCCTTTAGTTTTCTTAAATAACCCTGGTTCTTCTATTTCTTCAATTTTTACGTATCCCTTATCTGCTAAATATATTAATAATGAAATTATGCTCTCATTTTCCGCTGAGCCCTCATATAAAAAACCAATTTCTGCTGAATTATAACCTTCTGGAGGGTAAAATTCTACAGTTTCAATTACCTCATCATCTTTTCCATATTTAATCCATAATTTATCTGCAATTAAAACAAATACTAAACAAATTATAATAACAACAATAGAATATATGTCTATGTTTCCATCCGAATCTGTTCTTACAAAATATCCCTCTGGCAAGGTAAGTCTAACTGTTAACGCTTGTCCACCATATAATTGATTTTTCAAACTACCTGTAATAATATTTTCATTTACACTATAAGAAACATTTGAACTATTGGTAGAACCCGTATCTCCACTTGAAAATCCAAGTAAAGATTTATCAAATGTTTTAGGCATTGTAATTTTAAATGTTATATCACTTATATTTGTATCCCATTCATCACCTATTAGATTATAATATAGTTCATCTGCATTCTTTAGTGGATCTTTTCCTATGTCATATTTATATTTTATCGTATATGAATGTATTCCTGTGTAAACCTTACTGCTACTACCTATTTTAATAACTTCATATCCACTTTCTTTTGATGTCGAATATTGCTCACTAACCCATAAGTTTGTTATTTTTGCTCTATTGTTTGATTTCGTTCCATCATTCCTTGTAATAGAATTTCTTAATGGTATTTTTCTATAAATTCCATGTTTTGAAACATAAAAATTTGCTGTTATTTCTTCTGTTATATCAAATGTATTATCTTCATTTACAACCATATCAATATTATAACTTTTAATTTCATACTCACTAGAAAATGATTCAGCTGAAACTTTATTTGGATATATACTTATTATTAATAAAATACTTATAAAAATATACTTTAAATATTTCTTCATTTTATAAATCCACCTTTATATTTTTCTTTTCTTCCAAATCTGCCTCAAACATTCCTAACTGTTTAAATCCAAATAATTTTGCAACTATATTACTTGGAAACATTTGAATTTTAGTATTTAGAATTCTGACCGAACCATTATAATATTTTCTACTATTTGCAATATCATCTTCAATTTTTGTTAACTCTCGACTTAATTGTAAAAAATTTTCATTTGCCTTCAATTCTGGATAATTTTCTGAAACAGCCATAATTTTAGAAATTCCATATGATAATTGTCCATTAACACTTATTTTTTTATTCATATTCATATTTTCATATGTATTTGTTCTTAATTTAGTTATCTCTGAAAATGTATCTTGTTCATATTTTGTATATCCTTTTACTATCTCAACAAAATTAGGTATTAAATCCCATCTTTTTTTTAAATAAATATCCATTGTTGAAAATGCTTCTTTTGCAATATTATTTGTTTTTACTAGACTATTGTAAGTTGCATAAATATAAACTAATATCATTGCAATTATTCCTATTACTATATAAAATACCATTTTTTCCTTTTCTTTCACACATTTTTTCATATTAATAAACTAATTTATATGACCCATATTTTAATCATATTTATTTACTTTTGTTTATTATGTTTTTTGGTGTTCCTATGCGGACTCGAACCACAATCGGTCGCTTAGGAGGCGACTGCTCTATCCTGCTGAGCTATAGGAACATAACCCTAACAATTGTGATTATAACAATTTAAATATAAAAAGTCAATAAAAAATTCCCATTGGAACCGTTACTTTTCGAAAAATTTTTTCTTACAAAGTAACGGTTTCAATCAGAATTATTTTACTAAATTACTCATTGCCTCTTTTAATTCTTCTAAATCCTTTTCCGCCTTCTCCATGGTATCTGCCTTAACCCCCATATAAAGCTTAATTTTTGGTTCTGTTCCAGAAGGTCTAACACAGCACCAAGCATCATTTTCAAGTTCATAGTAAAGAACATTTGATGTTGGAAGTCCTGTCTTAGAAGTTTCTCCTGTAACTAAGTTTTTAACAATATCTAATTTAATATCTTTGAATTCAACAACTTTATATTTACCAATTTTCTCTGGTAAATTATTTCTCATATTTTCCATCATTTCTTTGATTTTTTCAGCACCTTCAGCACCTTCAAGTACAATTGCTACTTGACCTTCTTTATAATATCCATATTTTTCATAGATATTAATCATTTGATCCCATAATGTCATATTCTTAGACATATAATAACATGCTGCCTCACATAAGCTCATAACCGCTGAAATTCCATCTTTATCTCTTGCATAATCTCCAATTAAACATCCATAGCTTTCCTCAAACCCAAATACATATTTTTTACCATTTGGTTTTTGTTCTTCTATTTTTATTTGTTCACCTATATTTTTAAATCCTGTCAAAACTTCTCTAAAGTCTAAATTGTACTCTTTAGCAATCGCTTTTGCAAGGTTTGATGATACAACTGTTGATACAAACATTCCATTTTCTGGTAAAATACCTTTTTCCTTCATTTGTGATAATCTGTATTCTGCAATTAATAGTGCTGACATATTTCCTGTATAGTCCATATATTTACCTGTTTTGCTGTCTTTTGCATAAATTCCCAATCTATCTGCATCTGGGTCATTTGCTAATACAATATCTGCATCCACTTTTTTAGCTAAATCTAAAGCCATTTTAAATGCTTCTTTAGCTTCTGGATTTGGATAATCTACTGTTGGAAAGTTACCATCTGGTTTTTCTTGTTCTGGTACTACATATACATTTTGAAGTCCAATTTCTTTTAAAATTCTTTGTACCATTTCATTTCCTGCACCATGTAGTGGTGTATAAACTACTTTCAGCCTTTTGCCTTCTTCCATAACAATTTCCGGATTTAAAACTCTAGATTTTAATTCATTTATATATTTATCATCTATTTCTTTTCCAATTACATTATATAAGCCTTTTTCCTTTGCCTCTTCTATTGTCATTTCTTTTATTGATTTATAGTCTTTAATAGCTTGAACCTCAGTCATTATATCTTTATCCACAGGTGCTATTATTTGTGAACCATCATCCCAATATACTTTATATCCATTATATTTTGGCTTATTATGACTTGCTGTTATCATTATTCCAGCTGTACAGCCTAATTCTCTTACGGCAAATGATAATTCAGGCACTGGTCTTAAATGATCAAATATATATGTTTTTATTCCATTTGCATTTAATACTAAAGCTGCCTGTGTACTAAATTCTGGTGACATTCTTCTTGAGTCAAAACTGATTGCTACTCCTTTATTTTCTGTTCCTCTTTTTAGTATGTAATTTGCTAGTCCTTGTGTTGCTTTTCCAACTATATATTTGTTCATTCTATTGGTTCCAGCTCCAATTACACCTCTTAATCCTGCTGTTCCAAATTCTAATTCTTTGTAAAATCTGTCTTCTATTTCTTTTTCGTCATCTTTTATTTTTAATAATTCTTCTTTTGTTGCCTCGTCGAATTCATCGCTTTCGCACCATTTTTTGTATTCTTTTAAATAATCCATATGGGTTACCTCCTTTTCCTTTGGTCATAATACCACAAAAGTTGTTTAGTGTAAATAGATAAATTAAAAACCCAGGAAATTATAAAAAATTTCCTAGGTTTTTAATTTAATTCTTCTTATAAAAATTATTATACAACTCTCTCGCTGTACTTGGGCAATCTACACCTGCGGAATCAGCATTCTTAACAGGAGCAAATTCCTCTTCTCTTTTAACTCTTAAAATAGCCATATCATCAACTTCACCAAAAGCATCAAATAAAAATGCCTCAAACTTAAATGCATTAGGGCTATCTGGAACTACCTTATTTCCATCTTTATCTATATAAGTAGCTTTTTTGAAAGCAGAATGATAAGGAAGTGGCTGACTTCCCATTCTTTCAATTGCTGAAATATTAAATAAATTACAAAGAATATGAGATTCTCCATATAGTAATTCACCATTTTCATCAGTTGCCTCTGCCATTTCATCTGTAATTTCTGAATATTCTACAACACTTGGTCTACCATTTTTCTTACAAAATGCTCCAACTTTTTCATGTGGATTTGCCTTAACAACTGATTTTCCAGCTGCTGTTACATTTTTATCTATTGCTATTCCCATAAGAACAGGATCTACCATTTTTACTAAACAGTTATCTACTCCACCAATAAATACCCATTCAATTCCTAATTCTTTCATTTTGTCTACCATTCCGCTTTTTACAAGTGATTCGTAAACTCCACCATGTCCATCTGCTGCCTCTTTAATTAATCCATTTTCTCCAATTAGAATTTTTCCTTCTGTATCTATCATTGGTAATTGTCCTTGTATAAAGAAATAAATATTTTTTTCATATCCAAAATATTTATTCTTCTTGAAGAATTCGACTGTATCGTTATTATTTTCTTTACTTGTCATTATAAACCACGGTATATCTACACCATATTTTTTTGATTCTTCTTTTAAATAATCACATAGTAATTCAAATAATGATTTGTGTGAATCTAATCCTATATCAAACGTTCCTTTTGGTCCTTTGTGTCCAAGTCTTGTACCTTGTCCACCTGCCATTGTAACTGCTGCTAATTTTCCTTCTTTTATAGCTTTTTTTCCTATTTCTTCATAATGTTTATATTCACCATTTAATTTATATTTATCTATAAAGTCTATTGGCTCAATATTTGCATCATCTTCTTTATTTGCATTTTTTGTTTTGTTGTATAAACTATTTATTAATTCAAAATCAATGTTATTAATTTGCTTAATTAACTCCTCTTGCCTTTTTTTATCTAAAGTATCGTAAAAATTTAATAGATGCTCTTGTCCATATTTTTTCAATTTACGCTTTATCTCTTCAATATTGTATTCCATATACTTTCTCCCTTCAAAATAAATCAATTAGTATCAATTGAATTAGATAAATTTTATGTATTTTTATTATATACACCTTTTTTTAATTTTTATCAATACCTTTATTGAATTTTTTATATTTTTTTGTATTTAGTATATCATCATATTGTTTTTTTATTCTTTCTACATCTATATCTTTTTCTTCTATATTATAACAATCTATTATATTTACTTTTTTAGCTTTTGACATAGATATTTTTTTATTTATATTTGAAATATAATTTTTACTCCCATTTATTATAATTGTATTATTATTTAACTCATCTGATGTGATTTTTTCATCATTTTTTATATTCCATCCTAATTTTAGCATTTGCTCTTTTTCATTAAATTTTAGATTGGTTTTAGACAATAATATTTTTAAGCTTTCATCTAAATTTTTTTCTGTGAAAATAGTAAAATGTGTATCATCTATATTATTTTTTATATATGGTAAAAGTATCATTTCCAAATGAAAATCGCTTGCATAAAATAGGCAGTATTTCTTATTTTCATGTTCTTTTGTAATCATAAACATCATCCTTTCGTTTTGGAAAATTTTACCATTATTTCAAAAATATGTCAATAATATTTCAATTAAATTTCATTGACAAACTTCGACATGCAACATTTCTAGTATAAATGTATATTTTTATTAAATTTTGTAAATAATTACATTGAATAAATTACTAATTAAGGAATTTATTAAAAAACTTGTTTTAAGAAGGGAAAAAATATGAAAAAAAAATTTAAAATATTTATATTAATTTTATTTTTACTTTGTTTATATATATTTATAGAGGCATTTTCATATACAAACTTAATATCAAAAGATTTAGCTAATAATGTTTTTAGGTTACATATAGTAGCAAACAGCAATTCAAGCGAAGACCAAAACCTAAAATACATTGTTAGAGATAATTTAATAGAATATATGAATAAAATATGTAATAATTGTAATTCAAAAGAAGAAACAATTGCAGTTGTATCATCACACATCAATGATTTTACAAACATAGCAAATAATGTAATCCATGAAAATGGTTTTCAATATGATGCAACTGTTGAAGTAGGAAATTTCGAATTTCCAACGAAAAACTATGCTGATATTTCATTTCCTGCCGGATATTATGATGCATTAAAAGTAAATTTAGGAAATTCAAATGGTCAAAATTGGTGGTGTGTTCTTTATCCAAGTCTTTGTTTTGTTGATGTAACATCAGGTATTGTTCCTGATGAATCTAAAGAAATCCTGGAAGAAAATTTAACAGATGAAGAATATAAAATAATCTCAGATACAGATAATCCCACAATTAATTTTAAATTCAAATTAATTGAAATATTTACACAAAATAATATATTAACAGCCAAAAAATAAAACACTCCATTTCATAAATTATTTAAAAAAATGGTTGTAAAAGCATAAAGTTTATGGTATATTAATTAAGAAAAATTTAATAATATATAATATTTTTGGGGGTATACAATTGGAAAAATTAGTAATAACTGGAGGAACTCCTTTAAAAGGTGAAGTTACAATAAGTGGAGCAAAAAATGCAGCAGTAGCAATTTTACCTGCCACTTTATTAATAAATGGAACTTGCACAATAAATAATTTACCAAATATAAGTGATGTAAAAATATATTGTGATATATTGGAAAAATTAGGTGCAAAAATACATTGGAATTCCGCAAATGAAATAACTGTAGATACAAGAGATATAATTACAACAGAGGCTCCATTAGATTTAACAAGTAAATTCAGAGCCTCATATTACCTACTAGGTAGCTTATTAAGTAGAAAAGGTTCAGCCACAGTAGGAATGCCTGGTGGTTGCAAATTAGGTGCAAGACCAATTGATCAACACATAAAGGGATTTGAGGCATTAGGTGCAAATGTAGAAATAAGCCAGGGAAAAATTGTTGCAAAAGCTAAAAAATTAAAAGGAACATCTATATATATGGATATTACATCTGTTGGCGCAACAATCAATGTCATGCTTGCAAGCGTTTTAGCAGATGGTATAACAATAATTGACAATGCTGCAAAAGAACCTCATATTGTTGACGTAGCAAACTTCTTGAACACAATGGGTGCCAACATAAAAGGTGCAGGTACAGATACAATAAAAATAACAGGTGTAAAAGAGTTGTTAGGAAATTCTACATATTCAATAGTTCCAGACCAAATAGAGGCTGGTACATTCATGGTTGCAGCAGTTGCATCAAAAGGAGATATCTTACTAAAAAATTGCATAACCAAACATTTAGAGGCAATTACTGCAAAAATATGTGAAGTAGGTGGAACAGTTGAAGACTATGGTGATTCTATACGCGTTTCTTGTAATAAAAGACCTTCAAAAGCAGTTATAAAAACACTTCCATATCCAGGTTTCCCAACAGATATGCAGTCACAAATGGGAGTTATTTTATCAATTGCAGATGGTACAAGTACAATAAATGAAAGTATTTGGGATTCACGTTTTCAATATACTGAAGAATTAAATAAAATGGGAGCAAAAATTACGGCTCAAGGAAAATCCGCCTTTTTTGAAGGTGTAAAAGAATTAAAAGGAGCTCCTGTTTACGCATCAGATTTACGTGCTGGTGCAGCACTTATAGTTGCTGGAATTGTTGCAAAAGGAAAAACAGAAATTTATAATCTAGAATATATTGATAGAGGATATGAAAACATTGAACAAAAATTCCGTGACCTTGGTGCAAAAATAGATAGAGTAAAAGAAGAAAATTAATTAAAATTACTAAGCCAAATTTTATAACTAAATTTGGCTTAATAATTTGAGAAAGAAGAAATACATATGTTAAATTTTTGTAGTTTATATAGTGGTAGTAGTGGAAATTGTTTATTTGTAGAAACAGAAAATACAAAACTTTTAGTAGATGCTGGTGTGAGTCTAAAAAAAATAGAACAAGCTTTACGGTGAAATAAATATATCTGGCTCTGAGTTGGATGGTGTAATAGTAACACATGAACATATTGACCATGTCCAAAGCATTGGAAATTTATCAAAAAAATTTGATATTCCTGTTTTTGCAACTTCTAAAACTTTTGATGCTATGCCTAAACAAAGTGAAAAGATTTCTGATACAAATAAAAAAAATATTAATATAGATGAAAAATTTTCTATAGGTGATATAGATATTCTACCTTTTTCTATTCCTCATGATGCTGCCAATCCTTGCGGATATACACTTTTTTCAAATGATAAAAAAATAAGTATCGCAACTGATATTGGCCATATGAATAATGATATAATAAAACATATTGATGGTAGTGAATTTATATTATTAGAAGCTAACTATGACCCTGAAGTACTTAAGTACACTAAATATCCATTTAATTTAAAAAGTAGAATTGCTGGACCTAATGGACATCTTTCTAATCAAGTCGCCGGACAAACTATAAACTATCTTATAAAATCAGGCTTAAAAAACGCAATTTTAGGACATTTAAGTAAAGAAAGTAATTTTCCTGAATTAGCATATCAGACTGTTGTTAATGAATTAATTTCTAGTGGTACAAATTTAGATAATTTTTCATTATCTATTGCAAATAGAAATGCTCCTGGTAAACTAATTCAAATTTAATTTAATTTATATATAATTGTAGAGAAAATAAAATAATAAAAAGTGATTGTTTTTGCAACTTTTAAAAGTTTGGTTGTAATTATTACATTTATTGGTGGTAAATATAATATCATAAATTTCAATTTCAATTTTATTCAATTTTATTAAGGGGCTTATTTAATTAATAATAAATATTATCTTATTTTCCCTACAAGATTAAAATCTTTTTTGATTTAATTACATACTTTTATTTAATTTTATTGATAAAATTTTTATAACTAACATTCTCGATAAAATAAATATTGATATAAATAATATAATTTTAAAAATCATTGTGCTTTTTCCTTTAATTTATTTTTTTTACATATTAAGCATACAACTTTTTACATAAATTGTCAAGAAAAACTTTTCGACACAATTCGACATTCGTTATAAAATGTGTGTTTTTTGTCTCTTTATATATTTTTTTGGAAAAATTTGGTTAATTTTATTGACCAAACCAGAAAAGTATGATAATATGTACAAGGTAACATACTAATATATATAATAATTAAAGGAGGAAAAAATGAAATCAACTGGTATAGTAAGAAAACTTGATGAATTAGGTCGTGTTGTAATTCCAAAAGAAATAAGAAATAAACTAGATATAGAAGAAAAAGATCCTATAGAAATTTATTTAGACGGA
>USCB01000021.1 GCA_900553125.1 uncultured Clostridium sp.
TTTCTGATTGGGGACGGTTCTTTTCGCGAAAAGAACCGTCCCCAATCAGAAATTTCCATTGACAAAATGTCGAAAATTGTATAGAATGAAAAGGATTTAAAGGAGTGATAAATATGGCACAAAACATATTACACGTAGGACTAGATGTAGGCTCTACAACAGTAAAAATCGTAGTAATGAACGAAAATAAAGAAACCATATATAAAGATTATAGAAGACACTTTTCAGATACCAAAAATACAGTATGTGATGTACTTAGTGAATTAAATGAAAAATATCCTAATAGCAAATTTACACTAGCACTAACAGGTTCAGGTGCAATGTCAGCAGCAAAGTTTTTAGATGTAAATTTTATACAAGAAGTCGTATCATGTAAAAGAGCTGTAGAAAAATACATTCCAGAGACAGATGTAGTTATCGAACTTGGTGGAGAAGATGCAAAAATCATTTATTTTGATAAATCAATTGAACAGAGAATGAATGGGACTTGTGCCGGTGGAACTGGTGCTTTCATTGACCAGATGGCATCTCTTTTACACACTGATACAGCAGGATTAAATGAACTTGCAAAAAATTATAAAACAATTTATCCAATTGCCTCAAGATGTGGTGTTTTTGCAAAAACAGATGTACAACCTTTGATAAACGAGGGAGCTGCTAAAGAAGATATTGCTGCCTCAATTTTCCAGGCAGTTGTTAATCAAACCATTTCGGGTCTTGCTTGTGGTAGACCGATTAGAGGAAAAGTTGCATTTCTAGGTGGACCTCTTACATATCTTTCAGAATTAAGAAATAGATTTATAGAAACTTTGAAATTAAAAGATGATGAGATAATAATACCAGAAGAAGCTCATCTTTTAGTAGCTACAGGTGCAGCTCTTGATTCCCTAGAGGAAAAACCTTTTTCTAATGATGAATTGACTCAAAAAATTCAAGATTTAAAAGTATCTAAAGATACTACAACAAGCCCTATTGAGCCATTATTCAAAGATTATAATGAATATGAAGAATTTAGAAAAAGACACTCAAAAGCATCTGTTCAAAAAAGCAAACTTCAAGATTACAAAGGAGATTGTTTTATTGGAATTGATGCAGGTTCTACAACAACTAAAATTGTTTTGATAGACAATGAAGGCAGACTTCTTTATTCTCTATACGGAAACAATGAAGGTAATCCTCTTCAAAGTGTTATAAAAATGCTAGATAGTTTATATAAAGTTTTACCTGAAACTGCCAAATTAAGATTTAGTGGTGTTACAGGTTATGGTGAAAAACTTATTCAAACTGCTTTAAATGTTGATATTGGAGAAATTGAAACAATAGCACATTTTACAGCTGCTAAACAATTTGAACCAGATGTTACAAGTATAGTTGACATCGGTGGTCAAGATATGAAATATATAAGACTTAAAAATGGCGCAATTGATAGCATAATGCTAAACGAAGCATGTTCATCTGGATGTGGTTCATTTATAGAAACTTTTGCAAAAAGCTTAAATTTAGAAATTTCAGAATTCGTAAAACAAGCAATTGAAGCTAAAAGGCCAGTAGACTTAGGTTCTAGATGTACAGTATTTATGAACTCAAAAATAAAACAAGCACAAAAAGAAGGTTATTCAGTTGGTGATATTTCAAGTGGTCTTTCATATTCTGTTATTAAAAATGCTTTACAAAAAGTTATGAAAATAAGAGATTTTAATACATTGGGAGATAAAATAGTTGTACAGGGTGGAACCTTTTATAATGATGCTGTCCTTCGTGCATTCGAAAAAATTGTTGGTAAAAATGTTATACGACCAGATATTTCAGGTCTTATGGGTGCTTATGGAATGGCTTTACTTGCTAAAGAACAGTATGAAACAAATCTTGATATGGAATATTATTCTACTATTTTAAAGCAAAATGAACTAGATAAATTAGACATAAAAATAAATCATACCAGATGTAATGGATGTGAAAATCACTGTAAACTTACAATAAATATTTTTAGCAATGGAAAACGCTACATATCAGGAAATCGTTGCGAAAAAGGTGCAGGAAAAACTGAAACTTACAAAAATTTACCAAACTTAGTTAAATATAAGTATGAAAGAATATTTGATTATAAGCCAATAGACGAACAATATGCAACCCGTGGAACTATTGGTATCCCTAGGGTTCTAAATATGTATGAAGATTACCCTTTCTGGTTTACATTTTTAACTAACCTAGGATTTAGAGTAATTATATCAGATAAAAGTACTCGAAAAACTTATGAAGATGGAATGGAATCAATGCCATCAGAATCTGTATGTTATCCTGCCAAATTATCACATGGTCATATTGAAAATCTATTACACCAAGGAATTAAAACAATATTTTATCCTTGTATGCCATTTTCAAGAAAAGAATATGAAAAGGCTGATAATAAATACAATTGCCCTATTGTAATTTCATATTCAGAGGTTTTGAAAAATAATGTTGAAGGATTAAAAAATCCAGAAATAAAATTCATTAATCCATTTTTACCATTTGATACACCAAATTTAGTAAAGAAAATTTTGGAATTAGATGAATTTAAAGAATATAAATTTACAAAACAAGAATTAATTGATAGTGCAGAAAAAGCACAAGCAGAATACCAAAAATGTAAAAAAGACATTCAAGATAAAGGAATTGAAACAGTACGTTACTTAGAAGAAAATAACTTAAAAGGAATTGTTTTAGCTGGTAGACCTTATCATATAGACCCAGAAATAAATCATGGAATTGATACTTTAATTACATCTCTTGGGCTCGCTGTTTTAACAGAAGATAGTATTTCAAATCAAACTCAGGCTGCTAGACCTATAAGGGTTGTTGACCAATGGATGTTCCATTCAAGATTATATGCAGCAGCAGATTTTGTTGGAAAACATGATAATTTAGAGCTTGTACAATTAAATTCCTTTGGATGCGGAGTTGATGCAGTAACTACTGACCAAGTTGAAGAAATTTTAAGAAGTTTCGGAAAAATGTATACATTAATAAAAATAGATGAAGTAAATAACTTAGGTGCTGTAAAAATACGTATTCGTTCACTTCTTGCAAGTATGAATAAACGTGCAAAAGAAAAATTGGAAGGAAATTATGCAATTAATAAAAAAGTATTTACAAAAGATATGAGAAAAGATTACACTATATTAATTCCGATGATGATACCTATTCATTTTGAACTATTGGAACCTGCTGTAAACTCTTGTGGATACAATATGGTACTTTTAAGAGAATGCACTCAGCATACTGTTGAAACTGGTTTAAAATATGTAAATAATGATGCATGTTATCCATCAATATTAGTTACTGGTCAAATGGTAGAGGCACTAGAATCTGGAAAATATGATGTAAATAAAACAGCTCTTATAATGTCGCAAACAGGTGGAGGTTGTCGTGCTACAAATTATATTGGATTTATCCGTAAAGCCTTACGTGATGCAGGATTTGAACAGGTTCCTGTAATTTCATTAAATGTCGTAGGTATGGAAAAAATGCCTGGATTTAAGCTTACTCCAAAGATGATGGACAAAATGATTAAAGCCGTACTTTTAGGAGATTTATTACAAAAAATGTTGCACAAAAATAGAGCCTATGAAGTAAATAAAGGTGATACTGATAAAGTATTCGATAAATGGATGGACAAATCTAAAAAACTTGTTACTAAATGTACCAATTCAGAATTTAAACAAGCTATATATGATATGGTAGATGATTTTGAAAAAATAGAAGTTGACATGACAAATGTTAAACCAAAAGTTGGAATTGTTGGTGAAGTTTTGATAAAATATCATCCTTTTGGAAATAACTATGTTGCAGATTTACTTGAAAAAGAAGGTGCAGAGGTTGTCTTACCTGATTTTATGGGATTTGTTAAATTTATGGCAACACATAAAATTACATTTAATCAATTATTAAATAGTAATAAAATATCAGCTGCTGTAAGTAAAGTTGCATTAAAATTGATTAATCTTATGGAAAAAGACACAAAAATAGCTTTAGAAAAATCAAGCAAAAATTATTTACCAACTTGTGATATTTATCACTTAGAAGATAAGGTTAAAGATATTCTATCTATTGGAAATCAAACAGGTGAAGGTTGGTTTTTAACTGCTGAAATGGTAGAATATATTGAAAATGACATTCCAAATATTGTTTGTGTTCAACCTTTTGCTTGTCTTCCAAATCACGTTGTTGGAAAAGGTGTTATTAAAACAATTAGAAGTAAATACCCAATGGCCAATATTACTCCTGTTGATTATGACCCAGGTGCAAGTGAAACCAATCAGGCTAACAGGATTAAACTTATGATGGCTGTTGCTAAAGATAACTTAAAAAATTCTAAAAATTAACATTATAAAGGTTTTCAAGTCAATTGCTGGAAAACCTTTATGCCGTATATAAAAGGAGAATTGGATGAAAAATTATTATGAATTATTAGAAGTTTCTGAAAAAGCTTCACCTGAAGTTATTAAAAAAGCTTATACTACTTTAGTAAAAAAATATCATCCTGATTTACAACCAGATGGTGAGAAAAAAGCAGCTGAAGAGAAAATCAAAGAGATTAATGAGGCTTACGAAATTCTGTCTGACAAAGTAAAAAGAGCAAATTTTGATAAAAACCTTCAAGTTCAAAGAGTTAATGATAAATCATATAGTTACTATAATAAGCCTCAAAAAAGGGTTATTCATAAACCTCGTGTGAAAAATGTATATGATAATAATTATGGGACAGATTATAATGATTCTATGAATGAGTTTTATAATAATGTTTATAATGAAGCATACAATAATGCTTATAATCAAGCATATATTAATAATTTAAGAAATATGGGATTTGATATTAAATATGAAAGACCTTTTAAAGAAAAAATTAAAATTGCTTTTTCTGCTTTTTGTAGCATTTTAGTTTGTTTAGTAATTTGTTTTATATTATGGCATATACCTCCTATAAAAAATTATTTTATTAATTTATATAATAATAATGACATTATTAAATTTTTTGTTGATTTATTCATTAGTATTTTTCAAAGTTTTAAACAATTATTCAATAATCCCCAGGCAAACATCTAAAAAAACAGATGTCTGACTGGGGATATCTTAGATTTTTCGAATCATCATGATAACCGAAGCTACCACAATAATCCAAAAAAACCGAACTAACCGTTTGGTAAATTTGTGTTCTGGTTTAAAAAACCAATTCACGCTTTTACCTTTGGTAATCAGTGCAGCACAAATAAAAAGTGCTGCCAATGAAAGGAAAATTACAATACCCATTTTCATAATTTTCCTCCTCCTTTCTTTTCTTGAAAACTATTTTTAGTACCTATTTATATTATACTCCCCTTTTGGCAAAACGTCAAATTATGTAAATTTATAATAAAAAGAGTAATACACCTAAAATGTATTACTCTTTTTATTTTCAATATTTTCTAATTCATTTGTACTATCTACATAATCTAAACTCATTACATTTCCATCATAAGAAAAAGTCTTATTATCATAATCTATATTTATTACCATATAACTATCAATTATTGCACTACTTCCATTATCAAATCTCATAGAAACAGCATATTTCTTCACATTTCCATTTTCTCCGTATTTAACTATATTTTTAACAGAATAATCATTAACATTACTAACACTAAAAACATAATCCATAATGTTATCTGTATTTATAGTTCTTTTTTCAGTTGTGAGATTATCAATGAATACATTTGAACATACATTTAAAATATCCTGTTTTTTACTTGTATCATCACTTTTTTGTGCTAAATATATATAATTTATAATCTTTTGTGCAACTTTTGTAACATCTTTGTATTCACTAGTTGATGAGCTTACCTTATCTAAATCATTTTCATTTACCTCTGGAACATTGGTATTATCTGATTCATTTGTTACTACTGTATTTTCATTATCTGATTGACCTACATATTGTAAACTTTCTGCAAATTTATCTAATCTATTAAGTAAAATATACCCTAGAACTAAGATAGTAACTGTTACTATTATTTTTAAATAATTTCTATTTAACCATATTTTAAATTTATTTAACATATTTTCTTTCTCCTAAAATATCTTAAGTTTTTTTAAAAAATCCATCAAAAGCTATTCTCTTAAATGATATTATAACTGTAAGAATAATTAAAATTATTACTGGTCCAATATAAAATGGTATTTTTCTTACTAAATTACTACAATTTGTTACCAATAAATAATACATTATTCCTATAACTGGTTTTATAAAAATCAAATATAAATATAAATCAAACCATTTTTTCAAAATTCCTTTTTTTCCTCTAATCTTCCCTATTGCATTTATTACAATAAGTATTGGTGTGATTGCTGTTATAAATGCAACAAGCAGCATTCTAATAAAATAAATTCCATATATAAAATATTTAAATGCTGTTATCCATCCGTCCCATTGATGCATTTATAAAATTCTTTAAATCTGATTTTTCCCATTTAAATTGTGATTGAAACATTAAAGAACCTTCTAGATTGGTTTCAAAATAATAATTTACTGTTTTCATTTTATTACTATTAGAACTTGTATTGCTATTATTGCTCTTACTTAAATTTTCTGTTTTAATTTCGTCTGTTCCTGGTAGCCATCCCCAGCCACTAAATTTCCATGTAGATTTCCATTCTTCTATAGTACAAATTGTAACACCAGTATCCCCTCTTCCTGTATAACTTGCAATTTTCCCATCTCCAATATAAATTCCAACATGTCCTGCATCTTGTCCACATTTACTATCAGTTATTTTACTTTTTCCATCTAATGAACTTACATCAGAAAATACAGCTGCACCTGGCACAATATCTTCAGTTGTTGATGATACGATAAAACTATTCTGTCTTGCCTTATGAGCACAACATTGATTTGGTATATTTTTTTCAAGAACTTTTTCATATACTCGTTTTACCCATTTTATTGAATTTGATGACCCAACATCTAAATTCTCTAAAGATTTTGCCTGTTTAACGACTTTATTTCTAAGTGTAGCATCCCCAGATATTATGCTAGTAATTGACTGAGCAGATGATTCAGGTATTTTAGAATTTTTTACATATATAACTATAGGTTCGTCTTTTATTTGTTTTGTATCAACAATATCTACTATAACATTAGAGAATGATGTTATAAAACTTAATATAAATATTGAACATGTTAATAAAACAACAACTGAAAACCACTGTTCTATCGCTTTTCTCCATCTTTTATAATACTCTGGTGTTTCATCTTTCTTTTTTTTGTCTTTAGATTTCTTTTTATCCGGCTCTTCTTGTTTTTGTTTTTCAGTCATAGCTGATATTATAAATTTTATTGAAATATATATCAATAAAGTAATCATAAATGCTGATATAATATAAAGTGAAACTTTATAAACACTTTTTACTAAATTTCTCATTACATCTTTATTATCATTATCTTTATGTTCAGAAAAAAAATCTATATTTAATAAGCTATTATCTGAATAAACTTCATCTCTTGCATACAATATATCCTCTATGCCTATTCTTATATCTGGTAATTGTTCATTATCTACTAAATCTTTTGCATCAATAACTATATCATATTTTTTTGGTTCTCCATCTTCTTCAACTGTTTTAAAATTTATATGACTTTTTACCTGAGGTAAAGTATAGCCATATACTGTGTAATTAGTTTGAAACATAGTTAAAAATATACATATAATAATTAATAATATTTTTTTTGTATTTTTTTTCAATTACACTATTCCTCCTGTTTTTATTTCGTATAATCAATTGATGTTTTTACTTTATACATGTACTTGTTATCATCATTTAGATTAATTTCATTTATATTTGTAGATAAATCATCTTTACTTATTTCTTTACTTTCTTTATTAGTTGGTTCAATTGAATAAGTTAAATTAATATAATCCAAATATACAATATAATTATAATAATACACCTTTTGTTCACTATTTTTATAAACTTCACTTACAAAAAATCTCATAATATTATTATCTTTAATCATATATTGCAACATTTTATCTACCTTTACAAATTCCATTTCATTATTAGATTTTACATATCTCGATAAATTTTCTATATCAATTTTATTTTTTCTTATATAATTATCACTTAATTGATTATATACGGCTTTTTTATAATCATTTCCTTCATCTTCATCATCAATAAAGGCTACATCTTCCAAATATGAATCTATGCATTGTCTTACCGTATAAAAATATGTGGGATTATCTACTTCGACTATCTTATTATAAGTAACCTGAGGAATACCTTCTTCCTCAACAATATTAACTGTTCCTTCTGAAATATTTGTTTTATTATTCAAATTTTCATTGGTAACATTTTTGTTAATAGTTTCATTTTTATTTTCTACTATTGTATTATCTTTTTCCTCTTCTTTACTTAATAATGCTCCTATCATTATTAAAATTCCTATTACCAAAAATATTAATATAATAATTATAATTTTAATCACTTTATCTTTTTTCATTTATCTAACTATATAATTCTCCCTTCAAAATATTAAGGTGCTCTCCATATCTGGCAACTCGAAATATCATATGGTATTGTTGTACCTGTTGGTGCTGATCCACTAGAAGAAACAACACAACTTGTTTGATCCCACACTCTTCCATTTCCTGCATAAATCATAACATGTACAGTGTAATGATTTACAACATCTCCTGGTTGTGCCTCTGAAGGTGGAACTTGTATCCAACCTGCATTTTCTAACATATCTGGTATTCCTCCATCACCTGTATAATGATAATTATATGCATTAATTTGCTCTTCTGTAAGCGCCCCTGAATGATATAGTACACTTGATACATATGTAGCACAACAAAAACGATTACTTTCATTAAATTGTTTTGCTATATTTCCACTTATAAGTCCCTCACTAAGAGAATATCTACATCCTCTATTTAACAATGTTTTTGTGACTTCTTCACAAGATTTAAGAATATCACCACTTCCTGCTACTCCTGTTTGGCTATTGTCATCTTCATCATCTAGATTTTTAAAATCATACAGAACTGTTGCATCATTTCTATTTTTAATGCTATTTTGTAAAAATGTTTCTGCATCTACCCATCTATCTCTAAAATAAGAACATGTTTCCTCTAAAAATGACTTCTTTGATGATTTTCCTGATGAACTTGTCCCATCATCATATGTATAATTTCCATCTAAACCAACAGGACCGTCAGGGTGATCTTTAATATTTCCACCATTTGCAATTTGCGTAACATTTTTTAATTTATCCAAAAGTCCTGTTCCGCCCATTACAGACCAATAAGATTCTGAACTTGGTATACTTGCACAAACTTCTACAACATTACATTTATTTCCACTCACGTGTCCATAAACTACTCCATTATATGTATATGCATTATCAACCCAAATATCTTTTGAATCTCCTATTATACATGGATATACTGTTTCAGTACCATTATTTGTTACATAAAGATCAACATAATCTCCAGTTCTACCATATACAGGTGCTAGTGCAATTATATATCTTTTTTCTTCACCAACTTCTATATAAGCCCAATAATCTTTTGATGCAGGCTTTCCTTGTTCATTCCACATATTATTAATATATGCATTTACAGTTCCGGCTGACCAAGATACATCAAATGATTCATAAGTTGCTCCACTTTGCTCAAATTCTTGTGGTATCTTAACCGCATCTCCTGAATCTGGAATTTTTACATCTGAATGTACTCCTCCCATTCTATCCCACATCGTTTCAGTATGGAATCCGGTTAACTTGTCCCAAATGAAAATCAAAACTTGGGAGCAAAATTATAAATAACATAATAACTAATAATACTTTAGAGTTCTTGTTTTTGTGCCTTTTTTTGTTCATATTCTGCTTCCTCCTAATAGATTAATCACTTTTTTGTGCAATACTTACCCTAAAATCTCCATCATCTTTTAATGTAATTGTCATAACTAAGTTTCTATAAGTAAATTCTTCTCCTGTAGCATCAGTAATTTTCA
This sequence comes from uncultured Clostridium sp., assembly GCA_900553125.1. Classification (GTDB taxonomy): domain Bacteria; phylum Bacillota; class Clostridia; order TANB77; family CAG-508; genus CAG-269. Next base: position 10,030 of record USCB01000021.1, read on the forward strand.
TATTAAACTGATACACTGTTGAAGATAAAATTAAATAATCTGTATCAATTTCATAATTATTTTTACTATAAAATGTTTTTTCAATATAATTTCTAAAATCTTTTATATTTTTATAATAATTATTTTTTTGTATTTCATTTAATTTGTCATATACAAATTCATAATTACCATCATTAATACTATCTATCACTCTTTTAACACAATATTCAGCTTGAACCTGAGGTAAAAGTGCATCATAATTCTCTTTGTCTTCAACAATTAAATAATCATCTAATAAAATTGTATAATTCATTAAATTTTTTGTATAATAGACATATTCTTTTCCACTACTACATATCCCTACATATTTAGTATAATTTTCTTCATCATTTTCTTCAGTTTTATATTTTAAAAGTGAATCAATTATTAAATCTGATTTATTTGAATTTATATATTGTTTAAAGTCTTCTATACTTGCAAATTTTATTTTTTTATAATTTTCATCAATGATATTATATAGATGCTCTATATCTAATAAAACATCAAATTTATATCTAGAAAACAACTCTTTTACAATTTCTTCATCTGTAAAATTATAATATGAATCATTAAAAACATTATCATTATTCTTATTTATATTTAATGATATATCAGATATTTTATCATTTTGTTTCAAGTTTAAGTAATTTTTTGTTTTCAAATATTCATATGGATATATTGAAAAATCCTTATCTGTTCTATTTATTTTAATAAATAAAACTGTTTGCTTACTATTTGAAGAATCTATTTGAAGTTGATGATATACTACATATATATCTAAATCCTCACTAAGTTCTTGCTTATAAATTCTATCAATTCTAAATATTGGAGAGTCAAAATTATTATAATCTTTATAATTCTTTTTAGTTATATTTAATAAACTTATAACATCATTATCTATAACGTTTAACGGATTATCCAAATTATTTGATTTATAATATTGCTCCATACAAGTTTTCACTAAAAAATAATTTTCTTCGTTGGTAACACTCTCAAGTTTGTTATATGTATTAATTTCATCATTATTTACTGTATTATTTACATCATCTAAATCATTTTGAGTTGTATTATTGTCTACTGAATTATCAACAACATTGTTAGACTCAGGCAAATTCTTATTATTCAAATTTCGTGTTAACATTATAAATAAAATTAAAACTACTATAACAACTATAATAAGAAACAATATAATTATCAAATTTTTTGCTGTATTTTTATTCATAATAATTATTTCCTCTCTTTAATTACCATATTTCATTATTCTTTCAGCTCTTGTAGAGCCATCACAAATGAAACTAAAATGCATAATATCCCTAGTTGTTCCGCTCCATTCTCCTCCCCATAATAAGGTATATTTATGTGCTACTTTGACCATTGGAGAATCTGTATAAATTAATTGGTATTTTAAATGATTTTCTTCTAATTCTTCCCATTCAGCCTCAGTATATGGCTGCTTTTCTCCATATGGATTATTATCTGCATTTATATCAACAGCTGCTCCATATGTATGTCCTGATAAGAAACCAATTTGACCATAACCTGTTCCATCTATTCTAAAGCACCCTACTGAAGTTATTACAAATTTTGGTGCTTCTTTATAAAGATCTTCAAAAAATTCTTTCCATAATTCTGCTAATACACTATTAACTTCAATTGTTACTTCTTTTTTTACAGTTTTCATATTAGAATTATCATTTGGATTTTCCCAACTTCTTATCGGAACTTTTATACTTTTCACGTTTTTTCTTACAGCACTTTCTATTTCTGATGCATTTGAAGGATTTTTATCTGCTGGTATTTTAGTCAAAACATTACCTGTTAATGCTTTCCACATTTCTTCATCTTGCATAGCCATCACAGCCTTTACATCTTTATTATTAACACTACTACTAACAGAACTTCCTGTGCTATCTCCTTCTTCTGCAGAAACTCCAATTTCATTTAATATCATTACAAATCCAATTATTGTACTAATTATTCCAACTATATTGAAAACTAATGCAGCAATTTTTATAAATTTTTTCAAATTAAAAGCACTCCTTTACACTATTTAATAGCATTTTATCCTTGCATTTGCCTTGGCATATAAATATATGTTTGATTGTTATTATTATTTTGAGCCACACCTTTATTCCTCTTTTCGTTTTCTGCATATATTTGCATAGCTGCTGCTGCAACATATTGTCTAGCTTGTTCTTCTTTTTTCTTTATATGAATCTCATTAGAGCTTAATTCTTTATATTCAGGATGTTCTTTTACAAAATCTTCATCTTCTTTTATTTCCTGACTTATTATTTCTTTTGCTAAAATCTTTGACTGTTTTGATTTATTTTCTTTCATCATTTTTTCTAATTCTTTAGCATTTTCTTCTCCTAAAACCTCTGTTGCAACATCCATATTACCTAAAACTTGTTCTTTCACGATCTCACTCATATTATCCATTTGCTTTTCATTTGTTAATTCTTCTTTAACCTCATTTAAAGCTTTTTCTCTTTCTTTTTCTTCAAGTGGTATATCTTTTCTTTTTTCTATAATCTCCGTTGCTTTTTTCTCTATCTCTTTCATTTCACTTTCTGTTAGATGACGCTTTCCTTCCTTCATAAAGTTTTCTCCAACATATGTTCTTAAATTCGATCCTGCTGTTTTGCCTTTATCATTAAGCAAACCATCCAAAGAACTCTTATTAGCTTTATATAAATCCATTCTTTGATTTGCTCTTTGAGCTGCCGCTATTCTTTTATTAATATTGCTTTGAACTCCCATTTGGTTGGCTACTTTAGCTATTCTTTCATCTAATGTTCTTATTTCTTTATTACTTAATTGTGTATTATTATTAATTTCAACTACCGCCCTATTTAACATTTCATTATCTATTTGACCATCATTTTCAAAATAATTACCACTACTTAAAGCAACTGCTGATTCTTTATTTTTTACATTATTCAAATTATATAATCTCATTTTTTGATCAAAATTCAAATTAGCATTTTTAGGATCCATAAATACCTTTTTTAATCCAAGCATTACTGTACTATCATTTCTATTCATAAGATATGTATCTTTTTTTAGAGCATATGCATCTATATTTTGTAAATTAACATCATTATAATTTACTATAACATTTGATCCACTACGTACACCCACAATTCTTCTTTCTCCAGATTTTGACTCATATAACATATTTGGCTGATAATAGTTTTCATTAGAAGCTTTTTGTAGTCTAGCAATGGTTCCTTTAGGCGCCATAAAGTTTTTAACATACATAGATTGTGCTCTTGATATCCCATTTATTTTTAAATTTGAAGTTCTGAAGTTTCCATTATTTGATTTAAATCTCTTTACACCTCCAGAAAAATTATTTTCTGTATTTCCATTATAATACATTCTAACCCTTTTATTATTTCCAATAACATTCGCATTTGAACCAGTTTGTGCAATCATTGCCTTTTTATTTCCAACGATTTGGTTATTTGCTCTTCCTGCCTGATTTATTGTTGCTCTTCCTCTTCTAAATTCATTTCCTATCATAGATGCCATTTGGCTTACATTTTTTCCGCCTTTTGATTTTAAGTTATAAATCATTCCTCCACCTTGAAAAACTGCACCAGTAATATGAGGACCTCTGGATGTATTAATAATTCTATTACCACTTTGCAAACTAGCTCCTATTAAGTTTGCTCCTATTAAAACATTTACACCAACACCTCCAGATGGTGTTCCTCCCATTCCAGCATTATTTCTATTTGGCATAATAGAAGGAAATCTGCTTTTATTTTCATTATCTGCACCACTCATATCTGGTAATCTAGGTTGTCTAAAAGGTATAACATCTGTTTCAGTTCCAGTTTGTGTACTTAAACCAGCTCCTTGCATTGGCTTATTATCTAGGATTTTTGCCTTGCTTTCCCCTTTATTTCCTCCACCTGGCAATAATTTAGATATACTCTCTTTTTTAAATCCTAAACTTCCTTGAAATGAAGATTTTACCAATTTATATGATATAAACACACTTGACAAAGCTGCGACAATTACTAATAAAATATTCATACTAACCTCCTAAAAACTCATTATATTGCTATTTCAAGCAATATTTTATATAATAATATCAAAAAAACTTGTATAGATGTATTAAACACATATCTTCTTACCCATATTCTATAATCCATTATTCCATTTATGCCAAATACATTTAAAGCTGCTGTTATTGGTCCAGCAATTGATAATCCCCAGAGTGCAATTACTCTAAAAAACATTATAATTACCATAGCTAAATTTACCCATGAAAGTATAATATAGGCAAATACATATAAAAATTTTTCTCCTATTCTATCTAAATCCTGTATATCAGACATGTATCTCATATATCCTGCTATTGTCGTACTGAAACTATATCCCGCACTTTCTACATTGACTCTTATCGGCAATTCATATGACCCTTCTTTTGAAATAGTATTATATATTGCCTCTGTTCCAAAAATACACAATCCCATAATCAATATAGAACTCAATAGTAAGGCAACAGATGATGCTAGTCTTTCTATTTGACTTTTTGCTGTTATTTGATGTTCTGGTGAATCTGTCGCATGCATAATTATTCTTATACCATTTACTATTAATGACGATAATAAAATTGCACATGCAATATAAAATGATATTCTAATAAGTATAGCTGCAAAATTTCTTATAAATAACCAAATACTGTTTTTATTGTATGTATTACCAGTTAAAAAATTTATATCTAATAAACTTATATGATTTACAGCAATATTATACCAATCACCTTTCATTACAGGAATTTCTGTGTCTTTATCAAAGCTTGTATCATCTACATCTTTTTTAGTAACATCTATTACCTTTTGCCACTCTTTTTTTGCTCCTTCTTCATATGTGCCTACATTTGTATATTTATTTAAACTACCTTTTCCGTCCTTTTTTAATTCATCATATGAATACATTGTCTTAAAAAAAACTTTCGTACCATCTGATGAAGATTCAATAGTATTAGCTACTGTTTGAGGCAAATCTCCAAAAATCGATCTAAATGCTCCTAAAACCAAATTTGTAATACATTCTAACAGTTTAGTTTGTATTTTCTTCTTCAGATCTCCTAATTTTCCAAATATACCTACATTACTTCTAATTATTGGTTTAGTTTGTATTTGTACAATCGAAGTTTCATTTTGATTATCTTCGGTTACGGCAAAAGTTCTTACAGCAAATATCAAAATAAATATAATAGAAAATATTAAAATTCTATTAAATATTTTTTTCAAAAAATCACTCCTTTCACCTCTACTAAATAATCTTATATATTTATTGTATTATACTATATGTATTTAATATTATAACAGATATCAATGATAATACAATTTGAACTGAACTACACATTGCATATTGCACTATCCATTCCTGATATGTCATAGGTCCTCTTCTATTAAATACATATAATAATGCTAAAATAGGACCTAGAACAGACAAATACCACATCATAAGTGTTCTAAACATCATAATTACAACTAATGACAAATTTACAAACGATAAAATAAAATATGTGCATGCATATGTAATTTTTTTAACACAATGAAGTACATTATTTGATGACGCCATATATCTTACATATCCAGTAATATTAGTACTAAAACTATAATCAGCTCTTTTTACTTTTACTCTAATAGGAAATTCATATGCATCATTATTTCCTCCAGTAAATATATTATATATTGCCTCAGTTCCATATATAAACATCGCCATAATAACCACAGAACCAATTAATAATCCCAATCCTTTAGCAAACTTTTCTAAACCTTTTTTATGGCTTAGCCTTTCCTCTGGATTGTCTAATGAACGTGAGCCAATTACTATCCTTATACCATGCCATATTAAAGTTATTATAAGTCCTGCACTTGAAATATAAATTACAATTCTAATTGTTGCCTTTGCTAAACCTTTTATAAATGATTGTTTTCCTTTTTTATTCTCAAAAAAATTTACATTAAATGCATCTACATTTCCTGTTGCCATTGTAGTAATATCTACTGGTATAACCGGTATTTTAGTTTTTTTACCATATTCTTTATCATTATCTACTTCTATTGCATCTTTAGATTTTTCCTTGTTATATTCTGTTACATTCGTATATTTGTTTAAATTTCCATCTGTTCCATCTTTACTCAGAAAATTATAACTAAATCTAGTATTAAAATGTGACCAAGTTCCATCTGGTATTGTTTGAACAAGATCTGCAGTATATTGAACACCATCAGCAATAAGTAAAAATCCTTTCGCCAGCAATGTTACTATTGTTTCACCTGGATGTTTAAAAAATGCTATTATCCAATTCGTTTTTTCCTCTTCTGCATCATCTTCATTACTAGTTGCTCCTAATGAAACATTAGAAAAAAACATGCATATCAACATAAAAATAACAAATACTCTGAATAACTTTTCTCCCACTATTATTCTCCTTCCTTCAAGTTAAGCAATAAGCAACAGTATTCTATATATTCCTATCATTATTAAAGGAACAAATATTAAAGTTGTATATAAACTTATACATCTTTCAAATATTAAAATATTTCCCCATCCCTGTCCCTGACTTGGGGTTCTTCCTAACATTTCATATACCGCTGAAATAGGCATAATTACTATAAGACCTGCTATTATCCATGGTCTAACCACCATAAATCCAAACCATACTAAATCTATAAATGATATAACCCAATATGCAAAAGTATATATATATGAACTTAAACCATTTGAATTTAAAGACATATATTTTATATATCCAATTAAATTTGTATTAAATGAATATACTCCATCAACATTTACTCTAATCAAATAACTTGAGTCATTACCATTTAAAATTATTTTAATTATTTCATTATATCCATATATTATTAATGACATTAACAAATAACCTAAACTGATAATTAAAATAGATTTTACACAACTATCTATAACTGATTTTGATCTACGTGCCGTCTCTGGATTATCTCTAAATGTAGAAGTAACTAATAAAATTCCTCTAATAATTATCATTACCAATATCCCGACTGAACTTAAATAAATTACAATTCTACTTGCACCTTTTACCAAAGTGTTAAGAAAATTCCATACTTTACTAGAATTTGTACTATTGTTATCAAAAAAATTTATATCTAATAACTCTATTTTGTTAATAGAAGCACTATAAAAATCAATCGGTATATAAGGTATTTCTGTTTCATCAGTAAAAATAGTTTCTTTATTTCCCTGTTTATTTTCTATATAACTAGGTATATCTACATCTCTTACAGTTTTAGAATTTATCACATTTTTACTTGAACTTTTGACTTTTATTTCTTTATTTATATCTTTTATATTTTTAATATCGTCCTGTTTATATGTAAGTTTACTAGCAGACTTTATTGTTAAATTAGTTCCAGCACTATCAATTGCAATTTGATTAACATCTCCAAGTAATTTAAAAAAATTATTAATTACATCATCTTTTGTTTTTTTTACTTTTGTAGAACTTTTTGTTCCAGCTTTTTCTGTAAAAGTTCCTGTTGTGGAAACCAACACATTCTTGCCACTAATTTTACTTATATTAGATGTATTTTGGTTACTTGCACCATAATATACATCAAACATATTTATCCCCTTATCACGCTTATATAGTGAATGTTGAGGATACATCATCGCATCTCCACTATCTAATATAATCCCATTATAAACTTCAGAGTCAAAACTTTCATCTTCAAATTTAAATTGTATTGTATCATTATAGTGAAAATAATGTATATGGTCAAACTTCGCTCCATAAAACCAATATGTACCAGTTCTACCAATATTTGCACTAAGCATTTCATGAGTCGCAGCAGCTAAAACAACATATTTTTCACCATTTTTCTCATATTCTCTCCATCCATATTTTGAATTTGTAGTAAAATCTGCATCTGTTTTTCCACTTCCTAAAGCATTTCCTCCTACATAACCAGTAAGTTCAAATTTAATATCATCAGTATCAGGTCCATCTGAACCATCATCTTCTGTTACATATGGTTCTGTTGCCTCATCTGGATTTGTCGCATATAAAATAGGTAAAGGAAATAAAAATATAAATACCATTAATGCACATATAATCAAATAAATTTTTCTTTTATATTTATTATTCATATTTTCAATCCTTCCCTTAATATTTTTTAGCTTTCTTTTGCTAATTTATTTAAGTTTGTTTCAACAAACTTGAATTCTTTTTGAGTTGGTGTTATTTGAAGTATTGCTGTTTCCGAACCAACTTTTAAAAGTCCTTCACCTCTTGTACATGTAACCAAAAATGAAGCTTCTCCTGAACTTAATTTAAATACTTCCTTAAGAAGACTTATTTCTGATTTATCTTGTGCTAAAAATAATTTTGTATCAGATGATGTAAGTACCGCTTGAGCCTCTGGTTTTTCATAAAAATCTTGGAACCTTTGAGATATAATCGCAAGTGATACATTTCTTTTTCTCGCACGTCTTGCCATTTTATTCAAGAAATCTACTGCCTCTGGAAATGGAAGTAACATCCAAGCCTCATCGACGATAACTCTTTTTTGTCTTGCCTTTTTTCTATCCTCACTATTTTTCTTAACAAATTTTTCCCAAATCCATGAAAGTAAAATCTGTTGAGCAAGAGGTCTTGCAAATCTTTCCTCCAACTGTGAAATATCTATATTTATAAATGGCGCTCCATCCAATAATTCAAAAGAAGATTGTCCATCAAAATAAGCCATTTGACCTCCAAATTCCCTTATATATTGTTTCATTACTTTCAATAAATAACTATAATGGAACCTATAATCATCATTATCATTTTCCTGTGCCATATGTTCTAGTCTTCTATACCATGACCCGATTGTAGGCATTAATTTTTTCTTTCTTCCAAAATTACCCATTACTCTAGAATTTTCATATAAACTCATTGGGTCAGATGTAATACCAATAGCCGCATATTCTGCTGCCACAGATTCAGATATAATTTGTTTTGTAAGCTCATTTACTTGTTCTGTCTTTGTACTACCTTTTGCCATTGTCATTAATGCTTGTGTTACATCTTCAACTTTATTTTCAACATTTAGAACTTCTCTTTCTCTTCCTGTTATCGCATCTTTTGCTTTTTCAACTTCTATATCAAAAACATTTATAATAGTAGAAGAATTAGGGCTTACAATAACATTTATTCCTCCCAAAGCCTCTGCAACTGCATAATATTCACCTTCAGCATCTAAGGCCAAACTTTCAATTCCCATAAGCACAGATGACCTAGAAATTAAGGTTTTCATTGTAACAGATTTACCAGCACCAGACTTAGCAAATATAACCATATTATAATTTGTAAGTGATGGATGGAAATTATCAAAAAGAATGGGTTCTCCTGTTTGTTTATTTATTCCCAATGGTACTCCTGTTGGATGTCCAACTTCTGATGTTAAAAATGGAAATACAGTTCCCATTGATGGTCTATCAAAAATCTGCTTTTTTTCAACTGTATTCTCCATCAAAGGTAAACATGACTTGAAAGCATCTTCTTGCATAGCCCAAGCACTTTTTATACTTACTAATGATTTTGACATTTCAGTAGAAAGTAATTTAGTTAATCTCTCTAAATCTTGCATACTATATGCAAATAAAGTTGAAACAATTGTAGCTTCATATAATTTATTAAAACCTGCTGCAATTTGGTCTCTTAATATCTCAGTTTCATATCTTTTTTGTGAAACATCACTTTCCCTATTTATATTTCCTTTGTCACTAGCCATCAATCTTTCTGTTTCCAATTCAACAATTGTTTTATTTAAATCATTTTGTGAATTTGCCTCTGATATTGGGTATATATATATTGATGTATTTATGTCCCCAAACATATATAAATTTCTAAATAATTCTGGAAAAGTACAAGACCTTGGTAGTCCAGAAACAAAGAAACTTCTTGCATATCTTGTAACATTAGATACAATTTCCATATGGTCTAATCTTGAGGCATCAATCCCTGCTGGTGCAATTATTTCTTTAATTGTTTTTTTATGTAATACCTTATAATCATCACGCTTTTCTTCTTGGTCTACCTCTTTTTGCTTTTTCTTGAACATTGCCATCTTCGTCTTCCTCCTTATCGTTTTCTGCTTTTAAATCTTTTCTTTCGTTTTTATCTAATCTGTTAATTGCTTTTTGAGCAACTTCCTCACCTATATATCTTTTATGCTTATTTATTAATTCTTTCGCCTTTTCATTTATAAGTTTTTCCTTATTTTTTTCTTTTTCCATTATTTTAATTTCTTTATCTCTTCTTGCCTCACTCACTGCTTGATTTGCACGAGCTACTGATTGTTCTTCTATTTGTTTATCTAATAATTTTAGTTTTTTCTCCATAACATCAGGGGCTGTAGAATATAATTCTTCAAATCCTGCTTGTTTCATTTTTTCCATCCAGAACAAATCAGATTCATCTCTATTATAAGCTATATATAAAAGTTCTGTTAGTTCTTCAGAATTCAATATCTTTCCTGTTACTTGACATGCGAATAAAGAATTTATAATTGCTCTTGCCCTTGTATATAATTCTGAAAAAGCCATATTTTCAACTTCTGATTTATCAAAATCACCAGCCTCTATCTCTGATTGATAACAAGGTACAATTACATAATATCTTTTACTCAAAATACTTCTGTTTAAACTTTGCCTTTCAATATCTCTTATAATATCCTCTGTATATTCTTTTAAATTTTGTTGCTTAACTAATTCATATTTTATTTTTTCAACATCTTCCAAAGTAGCTTCCTTGCTCTTCAATATATTTTTATATTGGTCTTGTATATTTAAGTATTTTCTTTCAATATCTTTTAATTTACTCTTATATCCATCAATACTTCTTTCTAAGTTTATTGTTCTTGTTTGTATGTATAATTGTACAGGATGTCTTAAAGTATTTAAAAATGATATAAATCCTTGTTCTACAGATGCCTTTTCCATTTCAGACATTAAATCATAATTTATACCCTGACATTCAACAACCATTAAAAACTTTCCACGTTTTTGTATAATCATATTATCTTCAATCTTCTCAAAATCCATAAAATCCAAAATTGATTCAGGTGTATAAATTACTTGAGATTTCTTTACCTGTTTTTCTTCCTCTTCTTGACTTTTTATTTGATTTTCAATTTGTTTCTCCTTTGATCGTATTACAATCCATACTATAATTAAAACAACTACTATAATAGCTATTAATCCTGCTAATAAGATTAATAATTGAACCATAGAATCATTATTCATCTTTCTTCTCCTCCGTAAAAAATGTATATATTCTGTTTTTTCTTAATTTAAATCTTATGTATCTCAATAATATTTGATCTATATATTCTCCACCTGCTTTTCTCGTTAATTCAAAATTGTTAGAATCAGGTATTTTTAAAGATGTTACTGCAAATCCTATTAATCCGAAAATAACAGCTCCTATTACACCTAAAAATTTGTAATTAAATAGTGAACCTATCACCCTAAAAATGACAAACGCTATTCCTCCCATCACAACTGTAACAATCAATGCCTTTGTCGAGAATACATTAAAAAATCTTCCTTCACCTTTTGTATTTCTTGGTATATTATATGGACCACCTGCCATTTTATCACATCCTTTTGTCTAATAATACAATTTAATTATATCATAAAAATGTAAAAAAAAATACAATTTGCGATATTTTTTATCATAAATTGTATTTTTTAATATATTTGTTACATATTTGTAATATTTTCGTAATATTAACCTGCAACACCTAAAATAAATTTTGCTATTGACACTGCTCCAAAAACTAATACTACTCCAATAACTATTGGTAACATTTTATTTTTTGCCTCATTTTTCATATTAGGTGGTGTTGAAACTATATATTGAAAACCTAAAAATGCTATAACAACAATTGCAGTTATACCTGATGCAACTTCTAAAAATCCTAATATTTTACCAAGTGTCTTTTTAAAACTATTTACTTCAGTTCCATCCAAATTTCCTGGTTTAACTGTTCCTACCATCCCACTTACCGTATCATCGACTGCTCTTGATTTATTACATATAAAAAAACTCATTAATACTATAACCAGTATCATTATTAAAAATTTAAATAACATCTTATTTTTTTCCATAAAATTCACATCCTTTTGTCTATTTTTCAAACCCAGAAATAATAAATTGTGCAATCGAAGTAGCACCAAAAACCAGCATTACACCTATTACAATTGGTAACATTTTCTTTTGTATTTCTTTTTTTACTTGAGGTGTTTCAACAATATAACTATATCCAGTAGTAGCTATAATTAAAACTAATACTAAACCAGATATAATTCTTAAAGCTGCTAAAAGTTTCGATACAATATTTCTTAATCCCTGCGTTTTAGCTTGACTCGGTAAATCAGCTTTCCAGCCACCTATCACTTGTCCAATATCCGTACTAGGTGTAGTAGCCGCATTAGAGATATTATATGGTATAACACTTAATACTGCTATTAATATAATAAAAATTATAACTATTTTTTCAACAATTTTCATAATTAGTATATCCTCCTTAAATTTCTACAATATTTATATCACATTTTTTATTATTATACCATAAAATAAAAAAAAATACAATTTACGATTTTCTCATAAATTGTACTTTTTATGTTATCCAACTACTCCTAGTATAAATCTAGCAACTGATACAGCTCCAAAAACTAATACTAAACCAATTACTATTGGTAACATTTTAGTTTGTAATTCTTTTTTTACATCTGGTGTTGCAGTAATATAGTTAAATCCAACAAATGCTATCATTACTATAGAAAGTAAACCTGCTGCAATTTGTAAAAATCCTAACAATTTTCCAACCTTTCCTTGTAAATCAGTTGCATAATTACCTGCTGTACTTGTATCTGCTGTTACGCCTGAAACAATATCAGCAGCACTTGAGCCTCCTGCTGCCATAGACATATTGCTAGGCATAATTCCAAATGCACAAACTGCTATAATTAAAATAGCTATAATTTTATGTACCATTTTCATAATAATTCCTCCTTTCTTATTTATGAATATATATTTAAAATTTAATATCTAATATTATTTTGAAAATGCTGATATTATAATAGTAACTATGGACATTGCTATCCTCCATATCATATAAGCTCCAAACCCGATTGCCATTCCTGTAAAAATGGTTCTCAGACTTCTTTTTGCATTTTCTTTTTGCTGTGGTACTCCTCCACTTAATATATACCTTATACCTGTTATAGATAATGCTACAGTCGAAATTCCTGCTAATGCTACTAATAATACTCTATTTATCATTTTAATAAGCGATTTAAAAAAGCTCAACATTGGATTAAAAAGTCCTGTGGTATCTTTTGATTCCTCTTTCAGGAAACCTCCTGCAGCTGAAAATGCTTTTCCTACCCAATCATCACTCGTGGTATTTGCTGCATATACTTTGGGATTTGAATTAGCTAAAAATATTATTATTGCAATTACTGATATAATTATTTTTTTCATATTCAAATCACCCTCTTTCTTTATCTATCCCTTTAAGACCCTAAAAACAAATTGTACTAATGTTGCACTACTAAACATTAATATTGAACCTATCATTAAACTCCTTCCAAAATCTAACAATTTTCTTTTTGCTTCAGGTCCACTAACACCACCAAAATTCATTCCTAAATCTTTTGCTAAGCCCTCATTTCCTGATAAAATCATTCCAAAACCAAATATTGCAATTGATATTATTGTTAAAATTCCACCTATAGCTTGAACTATTCCTAAAACTGGATTAACTATATTGGTTATTGTATTAACAAATGGTGTTGATAATTTATAGGAACTATCTCCTGTAGTCATTTTTTCAGGATCAAAATCATTTAGAAATTTATCAGATGTTATATCTGTTTCAAGTTTTTGTGCATTCTTTTTGCTTATAGTATTTATTTCTGTTACTTTCAATATATCTTCTTGAAAATTAGTTGCAAATATAGAATAATGTGCATTAATTATAAAACTACATACAATTGTAAAAATTAATATTTTTTTTATTTTTTTCATTTCAATCACCCACTATTCTTTTTTATTATAAATCTTTTTATATTTTTTTGCAACAATTATTTATAAATTTTGACATTTTGTTTTAATTTATTCTTGTTTTTCTTTTTCTTCCTTTTTTGCATTCTTTTTTTCAGTTTTTATTTTTTCTTCAGCTTTTATGTATTCTTCAGCAATTTTATAGATATACTCATCTATTTCGCTAATATTTTCTTCCTTTTTATTTTCTTTGAGATTTGTTATTTTTTCTTCTAATATACTTAAAGCCTCTTTTGCAACTTGACTATTCACATCACTAAAATTCTTATCTTTTGATTTTTCTCTAATTTTCTTCAACTCTTCAGTTTCAATTTCTCCATCTTTTTGTTTTGCAATATATCCAATAAAAGTCATTAATTCCTCTGGTGTAAATTCTTTTAAATATTTATTTTCACCCATATTTTGCATTCTTTCTATTATATTTCTTTTTAAAAAAGTTTCTTCACCAAATACAACATTTTCAGACATTCTTTTTCTAGTATTTTTTCTATTTTGTTTATCTTTACTATTTTCTTTATCTTCTTTCTTCTTTTTTCTTACATCTTTTTCCTCTTCTATTTTTTCTTCGTTTCCATTCCATATTTTTCTTAGGTTTCTTTTAATCTCATTTATTCTTCCATCGCTATTTTCCTGCTCATCTTCTTCTTTTCTCCATATTTTTCTCAATTTCTTTGCTATCTCTCCCATAGTTTTCTTTACTTTACTAATTAATTTACTTTCTTTTGTTTCTTTTTCTATTATAGCATCTAGTTTCTTTTCTTCATCCTTTTTCCTTTCTTTCGCTCTTTCTATCCTAGCTTTATGATTTCTATATTTTTTTCCATCTTTACTCCAAAAAAATACCTTTGAGAATTTTAGTTTTGCAAATGGTCCAGCCTTTTCTTCCATTTTTTCTATACGTTTTTCTAAATTTTCTATTCTCTTATCTTCTTTTTGAACATTTTCTTCTACTTTTGCGCCTTCTTTTCTTAGAATGTCGGCACGTTTTTCTCTATTATTTTTTTCTTCCTTTAATTCTGCATATCTTTCAATTTCATCTTCTGCTAAACCTGCATTAATTAAATCTTCTAATATTTCATCAAAATCTTTAACTCTTGACATAATACTTCTTTTTAATCCCATTTTTTATCACCTCATATTTAATTTTACAGTAAAATCCGTGATTTGTCAACACCCGCCTGATTTTCAAGCATTTTCACCACATTACTATTGAAATTTTATTTAATTTGTTTTAAAATAATTCCGAAAGGAGG
This sequence comes from uncultured Clostridium sp., assembly GCA_900553125.1. Classification (GTDB taxonomy): domain Bacteria; phylum Bacillota; class Clostridia; order TANB77; family CAG-508; genus CAG-269. The sequence continues at coordinate 25,423 of USCB01000021.1, forward strand.
TTGTATTATTGAAAAATATAGTAAAATCAATGCTTTTATTATCTTTAATTATATTAGTATTTGTAGTTTTATATTTATACAAAAACCCAAAAATAGCTGTACTTTGCTACCATAATATAGCTACACAAGACGAAAAAAATAATTTTCCTGATGAATCAGATTGGACTATTACCACAGATAATTTTAAGGAACAATTGGATTATTTAAAAAATAATAACTATAAAACTCTAACAATGGACGAATTTTATAGATGGAAAAACAAAGAATTAAACTTACCATATAAAAGTGTTCTTATAACTTTTGATGATGGTTTTTTATCTAACTATGAATATGCTTTTAAACTACTAAAAGAATATAACATGAATGCAACTGTCTTTGTTGTTGGTTCTTTTATAGAAAATTCTACTCAAAATACTTGGGATGGAAATATAAAAACATATATGACAAAAGATATATTAAATAATATTGAACTTGAATATCCGAACATTGAAATTTATTCTCATTCTTATAATTTACATTATCAAGGTGCTATTAATCAAGATGAAAATATACTTGAAAATGATATAAATAATTTTAATGATTTTTATAAAAAAACTGATATATTTTGTTATCCATTTGGTAAATATAACGAAAAAATAAAAAATGTTTTAAAAGATAATAATTTTAAACTTGCCTTTAAATATGGTCCAAATAAAAATGATTATAAAAAAGCAGGAAGAAGTGATAATAATTTTGAAATTCCTAGACTTAATGTATCTCACGGTATGAGTATCTTTAAATTTGGTTTAAGACTTTTGATGTATAATTAATTCTTTGTTGATTTCAGAGAAAAAAGAGGGAATTTATCCCTCTTTCCGATTAATCTAGCCTAGTAATCATTATTTAAAGCCTCTAATTACATCCTCTGTTCTTACTATAATATCCATTTTATTTCTCTTCATAAAATAATACTGGATAAATAACTTTCATAATCTACCTCCAAAGATTTATTATTTTTTATCATTTTGAATCTGCACTATAAACTAAAACTTCTTCTAAATCCTCATCTTCTAATAAAGAATCTTTTATACTTCCAGTTGTAATTATATCAACTTTCTTATTTAATGCCTCTTCCAAGGCACACTTTACTTCAACAATTTTAAATCCCCCAATTACGTCCTCTGTTCTTACTATAATGTCCACATCACTATCTTCTTTTTGCTTTTTCTTTGCATATGAACCAAAAACCCAAACATATATTAAATTATATTGTATGGCAATTGGCTTTATTTTTTCTGTTATTTTTTCTAATTCTGACACTTTCATGCCTCCTCTTTTAAAATTCTTTTACAAAACTCTTTTATTTTATCAATTTCATTTTCTATTACATCCCATAATATTGCTTTATCAATTGTTTCATAATTATGCACCACTATATCTCTCATTCCAGCTATATTCCTCCATGGAATTTCATTGTGTTTATTTCTAAAATCCATAGGAATTTTTTTTACTAATTCTCCAATCTGCGTTACTGGTGTTAAGACTGCATTTTGATATATTTTATTATTTTCAAATTTTTCATATTCGTCACCAAAGTATATTTTTGTTTCTAATATTATATTGCAGTGTTTTATTATTGTTTGAAGAATTTTCTTTGTTCTTTCATCTATATTATTATTATATTCCATATATTTCCTCTCCTTCTTACAAAAAAACAACAAGAAAGTGTTATCCATTTCTTGTTGTTTTTATCCGCGTAATCATAACGCTTTCTGGCGGAGAAAGAGGGGTTCGAACCCTCGCGCCGATTACTCGACCTAACAGTTTAGCAAACTGTCCCCTTCACCACTTGGGTATTTCTCCAAATTGTATATATAAAATTATAAAAAAATCGTAGAATATTGTTTTATGACAATTTTTCTACGTTCTTTTTTGGCGGAGAGGGTGGGATTCGAACCCACGGTAGGCTACAAACCTACGCCAATTTTCAAGACTGGTGCCATAAACCAACTCGACCACCTCTCCAACTGTCTTTAGCTTTTGCTAAGAACAGTTTATATACTAACATATTTGGCTATCGTTTGTCAATAGTTTTTTGTTATTTTTTTTATTTGTTTTATATGCCATATTAATAAAAATTAGACGAAGTTTTACCTTCGCCCAAAATATAATTTATTATAAATACGCATTTAAAATAATCAATATAACTGCACTTATATACAAAAATGCACATAAAGATATTCCCACAATTCCAGTAATTAAACCAGCTTTTCCTAATCTGCTACCAAATTTTTTTATAGTTTTTGTACCAAATATTATTGCAATTATACTTGTAGGAATACTAATATACCAAAACAAACTAAATACAATAGATATAATTCCTAATGTCAAACTAGCAACTGACATTGCACTTTTATTCTTATCTTTTAATTCCTTTTTTTCTTCACTCATAATCAAATCCCCCTAAACTACTTTGTATTTTCCTTCAATTTTAATTCTGAAATCAAACTTAAGTCATCAATTTTATTTACTTTTATCATATCTTCTGAAACTGTAAATAAATCATTTTCAATCCATAATCCCCTTAAAAGTTTTGTATCATAGTAACTTCCATGAACAAGAAATCCCTGGTTAGAATCTCTTTCATGTTCTATGATTCCCTTTAATTTAAAACCTTCATTTAAATTTATGTTATACACAAAATAACCTTCAGATGTATATTTATCATTATAATATATATATGATTTTTCTACTCCGCCAATATTTGTTTCATCTGCACTTATTTCAAAATTTGATGGATATTTATTTACAGGTATAGCTAACAATTCCTTTTCTTTTGAAAATAATAGTGCTTTATGATTAGTAAGTATAGCTGATGTTGTTCTTCTATCCCCTATTATTGTTTGAGAAATTTGAATAGGATTATTAACATCACTAACATCAAATAATGCCATTTTCATTCCGGTTATAACTGCTGATGTACTCATAACTTTTCCTGATGAATTCCTGTTTATTTTTTCCTCTGTTTGCATTCCAATTCCAATAATGTGATTTTCATCATATGGATGTAAATAAGTACTATATCCTGGTATTTTCAATTCTCCAAGAGTCTTTGGATTTGATGGTGTTGATAAATCTATTACATATAATGGGTCAGTATTTTTATAAGTAACCATGTAAGCCTTGTTTCCTAAAAATCTAGTAGAATACATCTTTTCTCCTTTTGAGAGATATTCTGTTTCTCCTATGTTTTTTAGATTTTTATCAAAAACCACTATTCTAGACCCTTCTTGACTCTGTAATGCTATTCTCAAATTTTCTTCATATTCATCAATTGAGAATTGATTTATTGTTTTTCCTTTAACTTTCGTCTTATTTTTATATTGTAAATTTCCCTGTTCACTTATATTAAATTTATATATTGTTGTATATGTATCATAATCAGTATCATATTCTTCAATATCTTTTATATATCCAATTATTCCTTTTTTGGCAAGTGTACTTATATTATCTTTTATAGATATAGTTTCATTATTATAGCTATTATTTAATAAATAAATATTATTTTCAGAAATATATGCATTTTGAACATCAAACAAATATGCACTAACTTTTACACTCTCTTCTTTATTTAAATCCAAACTTGATATTATTGTTTGATATTTGCTTTCTTTATTTTTTAAATATTTAATATTATTTAAACCAATTTCCTTATTTTCTGTATTTTCATTATAATATGTAACAATTTCCTTACCTTGTTTTTGCATTTGATCTGAACATATTACAAATAGCTTTCCATTTATACATCTTGATGTATAATATTTTGAATATAATGTATATTCTTCAATTTTTTCAGGTGCAGACTTACTTTCAATATTGTAAATCATTACCCTAGTATCATTTTTGCTATATGAAATGTGTTTTGTACAAATAATTGCAATTTTATTTTCATATAAAATAATATCCTCTGGAACGAAATAATTGTCAGGCTTTATTTTTGATTCAACTTTAATATTATATGTGTCTTCAACATTTGTAATTATAACATTATCCTCTGATATTGAATAAATATAATTTCCATCTGTTTTAGTAATATCTGCCTCATCAACATTTTCTACTTGAATATTTGTTGTAGAATAATCTTTCTTAGTTTCATTACTGCTAGTTGTTTTGCTATTACTATCAATTGCTGTTCCCACACTATTTATCCCCGTATCATACCAAGAATTAGTTACAGTACCACGATTATACATTTTAGGTATTATTAATTCATTGTTCATTAAACTAAATGGTATTCCTCCAAACATCAAAGGCAACATAGACTTATCATAATAACTATAATTATCATTCTCATAAATTGACATAAGTTGTTTTTGTGATTTTATACTAATAAATTCATTTTCACTTTCCTTTGACCTACAAATTCTAAATCCAATTATACTAATTATTATTAATATAATTAGCAACAATATAAATATTTTTCTTTTTTTCAATATTAATTCCCCCTTATAGATATAATTATAATAAAAAATATTTATTTTGGCAATAAAATAAAAAAATCTTCTATAATTTATGAAAAACTAAAATCATAAGTAGGAGCTGAGGCAGTAATACTAATTAAT
>USCB01000022.1 GCA_900553125.1 uncultured Clostridium sp.
ATTATAAATTAAATATATATTTTTGTATAATGTGCGATTTTAAATTTAAAATATTATTTTATTTCTTCATCTATTATATTTCTTTTTGCAACTGTTTGTCCATAGGCATTTACTACTTCTGCAAAATACTCATTTTTTCCTCTTACATCTATAATTGTCGCTCTATTTCCATCTTTTAATTCTACTACATTTTTATAATTCTTTCCTTTTGATTTTTTGCAACAAAAAAGAGATATTGATTAAATTCAATACCTCGTAATTTTTTTCATTTACTTATTTTAATGTTGCTAAAGTAATTTGATTTACTTATTGTAATTTGTTGCTCTACTTTTTTTCGATTAAATCGGTATAATATATAATTTCTTTACCTAATTTTTTTGCATAATCTATTTCTAAATTTGTACTTTTTCCAATATAATTATTTATATTTACTACTAATATAGCATCTGATAATTCTATCCTTTTAAAATGTGCTTCTTTCATTTTTATTAATTGTTCTTTAGCTATCTCAATTTTCTCTGATACAGAATATACTGGGGTAAGAATACAATAGCCTTCTAATGCCAATTTTTCTGCAACTGTCATCATCTCTTTTTGAAATTTTAAACTTCCACATAATGTTACTATTTTCACATCAATACCTCCATACATTCTAATATTTATCAATATCTGTTCCACTTCTCAAATAAACTTTTATCTGTCTTATTATATGTGGTATATTATAGTTTCCTGCAAATTTAGAATTATCCAATAATTCTTCGTTTATAGTTACCCATTCTAATTTATTTTTTTCTTCTACCAAAGTTACTTCATGCTTTAAAATTCCATAGTAAACTTGTAAATTATTTTCATATTTAAAATAATTTAAATCCATGAAATGATCTAGTTTTATATCTTTTGTTGATATTCCTGTTTCCTCATATAATTCTCTATATGCTGCATCATCATTAGACTCATTTCTTTCTACTTTACCACCCACAAAATTATATAATCCCTTATATGGTTCTTTTTCTCTAATGCAAAAAAGAGTTTTGGTCAAATCTTCATTAAATACAACTATTAAATTAAATTTTCGCATAATTTTATCTCCCTTATTTTATTAGATATGTTTAATAATTCCATCTTTTTTCATTTTATCAATTATTTTTGCATAAACTCTATCTCGTACCCATGGTTCAGATGATGACTCCAATATTTTATCAATTGGTACCCACTTTACGCCACTATTTTCATCTTCTTTTATATGTATTTTTTCATTTTCATCAGCCTCTAATAAATATGTAACATTAAGATGAACATGTGAACCTACATATTTTTCTCTTTTCTCATGACCATTTACATTAATTAATTCTAGTGAATAAATATCTTTAGAAATTGGGACAACCTTTTTTATTCCTGTTTCTTCTTTTGCTTCTTTCATAGCAACATATAAAAGATCACTATCTCCATCACTATGTCCTCCTACCCATGCCCAAGAATTATATATTCTATGATATGCCATTAGAATTTTTGATCTGTCTTTATTAAGTACAAATGCTGAACTAGTGAAATGTCCATATTCGTTTTGTCTTGTTAATACATCATCAAAATCTTTAATATAATTTAGCATTATTTTCTTATCAACTTCTTCTTGTTCATTATATGGAATAAATTTTTCAATATTATTCCTTAAACTATCTACATTAATTTTTATTTTGATGCCTAAAACTCCATATTCTTTCTCTTTTTCGTGTGAATAGTATTTTTCCATTGATTTAGTTCTTCTATTTATTTCATATTTATCAGTATATAGTTCTCTAAACAGATTTTCGAAAGTATCTTCTCTATATAATTCAGTAACATCAACTAACAACTTTTCCTGTAAATCTGGTAATTTTGAAAATTCTATCTGGTCTCCAATTTTTATTTGTTGTCTTTTTTCATCATATAATCTAAATTCAATTGTTTTTGTTCCATTTTTTATTCTTTCAAATGGGCTTTCATTTAATTTCATTTTATGTATCATATATGTCTCTCCTTTATTTTTTACTTGTATTTTGTTTAAAAATTAAGATTCAATCTCAGCGACAACTTACTGTTTCTACTGCCAACATAATATCATAAAACCTTTTATTTATCAAATATACCAAGAGCAAATATTACATTAACCTAATATCTATTGTCAAAAACTATAATAAATGTTTACATAAACAAAAAAAGATGCTTCCATTAACTAAAAACACCTTTTTGTTCATTATAATATAAAATTGTAATTTATTTTTATAATTTATCTATTTTTACTTAATATAAACTTGTAGTTTGTCTCTACTTATAGCTATTTACTATTTTATTGTCGTCTTCCATAATCCATGTTTGTTGCAATAAGCATATAATGTTGCACCAGATATATATGGAAATCGAGTTTCCGTTTTTTGCTCTGGATATAATCTTACATGAGTTGTTCTATTTTCTGATACTTGTGCAATCCACATTATATAATGTTCCTTTTCCATTGGGTGTTCTACTTCTCCAACACTTACTACTATTTCATCTCCTACTTTTTTATATATTGGTATATGTTTTTCCGTTGATGCATCTGTAGTATTGGCTTTCATTTCTTCAATTCTTCTACCACAACAAGTTATATGTTGTACATCTCCATCAATTAATTCTATTATATTGTCACATATTGGACATTTTAAAAATTTTGCATTTTCTTTCATTTAAAATTCCTCCTTTTATTAATATTATACTTATTTAAATTGTAATTTATCTCTTGATATGTTCTGTTATAATTGTGTAACTATATGAATTTATAGTAATTATTATATTTTCTATTTCACAATACCAATTCTTGCCTTGTTTATATATATTGCAATTCTTATCTAAAACTTTACTTTTACAATATTTTACTACATCATTTGTATTTAATTTTAGGTTTTTTATAATTCTATCAATACCCATTTCAGTAGTATGCACTTTACTTATATTATCAAGTAATATTTGTTTATCTTCCATAACTTAATCTCCTCAAAAAATTACTATTTTTTATTGTCATCCATTTTTTATTCCTACATATTAATAAAGCGAAGTTCACTTTTAAGTTATTATTTATTTATTTTATATCTTGTACTTGGCCCGTTTCCGATTTTAACCAAAACACCATTTTCAACTAATTTATTTAATATTGTTGAGGTAGTTGTCTTTTCTTTATTAATTATTGCTTGAACATTAATCCTTGTTATAGAACCATTTTTTTCAATATATTTTATAATTATATCCATATCACCTTTACTATTATATTGATTCATTCTCATTCATACTACTTACATCCATCTTCAATCGTTCAACTATAGTATAACACTTTTATTATAAACTATACAAGATATATTTTAAATTTTTGCATTTTTCAATGCTCCAAGTTGGTCGTATTACTTTGATTTTGTGCAATGTTATGTGTTAAAATGCACATTGTAATCTTACAACATCATTTTTATACATTTTCCATCTTTAGTTATATAACAATGAATTAAATATTTCGATATATAATGAAATATTATTCAACTTTTTTCATAAATTCCGAAATACTTGTATTCCCCGAAATTCTAACCCTAGGCAATTCATATTTAGAGCTCCCCTTTTTAACTCTTCCACCCTTAGTTGTAAAAGCTAATTTGTATCCATTTTCTTTTAATACTTTAATATCTAAATCATTATACTGTCCAAAAGGATAGCAAAAAATATCTGCTCCTCCTAGTACATCTCTTGATAATAAAATATCATCTCTTATTTTATCATAATCCCAAGAAAGCATTACTCCCTTACCATTACTACCCGCCTTATGCATATCATAAGAATGAGATTGGTAGCTTACATATTCTTGTTTATCATTTGCCCTATTTCCATACCAATATGTTATTACAAAAGACGTTGTAGGAATTTTATATTTTTGAATAATTGGTACTGCAAGTTCGAAAAATGATGGATCTCCATCATCAACTGTTATGACAATGCTTTTTTCAGGTAATTCTTGTTTTCCATCAATATAATTTTCTACTTGTTCCCAAGTTGGAAAATAAAAGTCATTTTCTGCTAAATATTTCATTTGTTCCTCAAAATTTGATATTTCTATCCAATTTCCATCTTTTCCAGAATCTTTTGATTTATCATAGAAAAAATGGTACATAAGTACTGGTAAACCATCTTCACTTAATTTTTTTCCTGTTTGCAATTTTTGTTCTAATACAAAATTTTCATCTTCTTTATTTTGATTGTCATTTGATACTTGTTCAGTTGTCTGTGCTTGTTCATCTATTTCAGTATCTTCATTTTTGCTTGATTTTTTATTTAATTTTATTATTGATACAATAATTATTGCAATTATTAAGAATAAAATCAAAACACGTTTTTTATTTATTTTCTTCTTTTTCATTTATTGTTCCTCCTATTTTGTTTTTATGCTACCACATTAATCAAAATATTTCAATACAAAATATTATTTTAGTATAAACAAATATTTGTTAATATTAATTGACTTTTAAACTATCAAAATATATAATACATTTATCAATGAAACGGAGGAAAAAGTAATGATTTCACGAGAAAAAAATCCTGATTATTTAAATAGTTTTTTAGATTATATGGTAACAATTCAAAATAAATCACCAAATACAGTAAAAGAGTATAACTATGATTTAGCAACTTTTTTAAAATTTATAAAAATGCATTTTCATTTAACAAATGAAACAGAATTAGATAAAATCGATTATGATGATGTTTCTTTAGATACAATAAAAAAGATAAAATTAGATGATTTGCATTCTTTTCTTGCATATTTAACAACAAATTTTAATAGTAAGGCCTCAACTAGGTCAAGAAAAGTATCGAGTTTGCGAGTATTTTTTAATTATTTGTGTGTAAAAAATATAATAGAAATAAATCCTTCTCAAAATTTAGAAACTCCAAAATTAGATAAGAGGCTTCCTAAGTATTTGACATTAGAGCAAAGCAAAAAATTGCTTGAAGTGTCTGATAACGAAGATAATAGAAACAATGAACGAGACCACGCTATTACTACCCTATTTTTAAACTGTGGTATGCGTTTATCGGAACTTGTAGGAATTAATATTAAAGATATCAATTTTGAAGAATGTCAAATGAATGTTATTGGTAAAGGTAATAAAGAAAGAACAATATATTTAAACAAAGCTTGTATAAAAGCTATAAATGATTACATAGCTGTAAGACCTAAAACAGGTGTAAAAAAAGACACTAAAGATTCGGAAAAAGCTTTATTTTTAAGTGAAAGACGTCAAAGAATTGGAAAACGTACTGTCCAAGAAATTATATATAAAGAATTACGTTTAGCTGGTATTGATTCAGCGAAATATTCTGTACATAAATTGCGTCATACTGCAGCCACTCTTATGTATCAATATGGAGGTGTCGATATTAGAGCCTTGCAAGAGCTTTTGGGACACGAAAGTATTTCTACTACTGAGATTTATACTCATGTAAGTAATGAACAGGTTAGAAATGCGGTTGAAAGAAACCCTTTGGCTGATTTGTAATTTTTCTGATTTGGTACGGTTCTTTTCGCGAAAAGAACCGTACCAAATCAGAAAAACGTCCTATTATTTTTCTTCTTCACCAAACTTACAATAATAAGTTCTTAATTCTGGATATAATTCACTAACTCTAATAATATTTCCATTAGAATCTTCAACTGTAAGTCTTGGAAATATCATAAGCATTTTTTCATTATTAAAAAATTTATTAATTATTTTAACAAGTAATTCATTACTATAAATATCCTCGTAAGCTTCATCTATATAAACCTGATTTTTCACCTCTATTCCCTTCTCTTTTACAGTTCTAATTGTGAAAAATGACAAAGCAAATGCAGTTGATACACAATCAACAAACATAAATATTGTGCACAATACAACAAATATTTGTAATAAGTTTGTTGAGATTTTACTTTTTATATAATTTATTAACCTGTCTACTTTTGGATTTACAGATATCATTAAATATAATCCTAAAAAGCCCCAAAAGATGGAATATAATAAGCAGATTCTGCCATTTATATTAAATGGCATCTTAGAATAATCCCACCATTTTAGATGTAAAATCATTTCCCCTATCCAACTCACTAAATATTCGGTAATAGAACCAACTATACATCCACCAACAAACAGAGTATTGTAATTCTTTTTGAAGTATTGCAAAAATAAAATCATTATAATTGCTCCAATACCATATATTGCACAAAATGGTCCGTAAAGGAAGCTCTGTCTGCTTTCAAGTGTTCCATATTTTGCTATTCCAAATAAAGTTTCTACAATAAAACCTATTACACTGTATATTATAAAATAAGCAAATAATCTCCAAGAAGTAATTCCCAGTATTTTAATATGTTTCTTTTCATTTATTGTTTCATTTTTTTGTTCAATTTCTTCTTTTTCTAAAACTTGTTCCATATACTATCCCCTATTACAAATTAAATTAGTTTTTTTAGTTCTTTTGTTAATTCTCTATAAAAATCGATTGCCCCTTTATATGTGTTTATATCTTCTAAATCTACATCCACCATTTTTAGTAATTCAACTGCTTTTTTTGTGCATCCTTGTTTTAGCATATCTATATATTTTTCCACATACCCTTCTTTTCCAGCTAATATATTTGTTGCTATAATTATTGCCGCAGATATTCCTGTTGCGTATTTATAGACATAAAACGGTGTATAGAAATGTGGTATTCTTGCCCATTCATATTTAATTTGTTCGTCTATTATACAATCTTTTCCAAAATATTCTTCATTTAGTTTATAGTAAATTTCTGATAAATCTTCTGATGATAAAACATTTCCATTTTCTATTTTTTCGTGAACATTTTTCTCAAACTCAGCAAACATAGCTTGTCTAAACAACGTTGCTCTTATCATCTCAAGTAATTCATATATAATTTCTGCCTTTTTATTTTTATCTGTTTCATTATTTATTTGATATTTAGCAAGTAAAATTTCATTTGTTGTAGATGCAATTTCTGCTACCATTATAGTATAATTTGCATCAATTACATTTTGTGTTTTATTCGAATAATATGAATGCATAGAATGACCTAATTCGTGAGCTATAGTGCTAACATCTCTTTTCTTACCGACAAAATTATCCAAAACAAAAGGATGAACTCCATAAACTCCCATACTGTAGGCTCCACCTCTCTTGTTAGAATTTGGATAAACATCTATCCATCTGTTACTGAATGCTTCATTTAATTTATTTATATATTCTTCTCCTAAAACTTGCAATGCCCTTATAACTTCATTTTTGGCATCATCAAAAGATATATCGTCATCCTGAACTTCAATTGGATTAACATATACATCATATATATGCATCTCGTCCTTTTTTAATAACTCTTTTTTCAATTTAATAAATTCGTGATTGGCACTCATTTCGTTATGTACAGCATTAATTAAGCTATTATATACCTTTAAATTTGAGTCATCATTTTCTACTGCTTTTTCCAATGATGAAGAATATTTACGTAATTTTGCGGTTATTGTATCTTGTTTAACTCTTGATATATAAAGTTCTCCAATTGTATTTAGAAATTCCTTATATTTTTTATACATTAAATCAAATGCTTGTTTTCTTACATTTCCTTTTTTACTTTTTAAGAAAATAGTATAATTACTATCTGTCATCTCATGCTCTTTACCTTTTTCGTCTTTTATTTTTCCAAATTTGAATTCTGTATTTGTTAAAATATCATAGGTATTTTCACTGTTATTAAAGATTTCCGAGTAATTTGCTAATAAATTTTCTTCTTCTTTTGATAAAATATGTGCCTTTTTTTCAATTATTTCTTTTATTAATCTTTCATATCGTTTAAGTTCATTATTTTCATCTAAATATTTCAGCAATAAATCTGTATCAATATCTGTTATTTCAGGTGTTATAAAAGATGTAGTTTTCTCAAATTCTGTTCCTATTCCCTCACATCTTTTAAATAATTTTATGTTTTCACTATTTGCCATATCTAAATGAAACTTTAACATCCCAGATGCATATATTTTTTCATAATATTCTAATGCCTTTTCATAATTTCTATAACATTGATAGATGTTTTCTGAACTATTAGATAATTTTCCTTGGTATGTTTTTATTTCATTTAATATTTTATTTAATTTTTCTATTTCTTTCTCGAATTCTTCTTTTGTTTTGAATATATCTGTTAAATTCCAAGTATATTTTTCTTCCATTTTGTCTTTTTCCTTTCTTTGTTAATTTGGGACCATTAGGGTCGGTTCTTTTTGGTCCCAATTTAATGTTTATCAAATTCTATCACAATATACAAATTTTCGCAACCAAAAGATACTTACAAAATTTTACAAATTTCACGCAAAAATTTTGTCATAAATTCATATTATATACAAAGATATTTTTTAGAAAGGAGGCTATGATGGATTTTGGAAGTTAAAGGTAAAAAAATTGGATTTGTACTTACAGGCTCATTCTGTACTTTTAGTAAAACAATTCCTAAAATGAAAGAATTAAAAAAAGCTGGGGCTAATATTATCCCAATTATGTCTTATAATAGTTATGAACTTGATACTAAATTCGGTAAAGCAAACGGATTTATTGATGAAATAAAAAAAATCTCCGAAAAAGACATTATTCATACCATTCAAGATGCCGAACCCATTGGTCCTAAGCATTTAACTGATATTATGATAGTTGCACCAGCAAGCGGAAATACTATGTCTAAACTTGCCTGTGATATTATAGATACTCCGGCCTTAATGGCTGTGAAGTCGCACTTAAGAAATAATTTGCCAGTAGTTATTGCACCTTCTACAAATAATGGTCTTGGTGCTAATTTGGTAAGCATTGGTAGTCTTATTAATCGTAAAAATTACTATTTTGTTCCTTTTAAACAGGATAATCCTATTACTAAACCTAGGTCTATTGTTTTTGACCCTGAGTATATTGTTAAAACTGTGGAATATGCTTTGGATGGAGAGCAGATTGAGCCAATACTTTTGTGATTTTTTTGCATTGGGGACGGTTCTTTTCGGAAAAAGAACCGTCCCCAATCAGAAATTTTCACATCTTTTTATCGTTATATGATATTTTCTGGTGAAAATCTATGGTATATTTTATTTTTATTTGTACATAATTAATTTAGGTGGTGATTATTATGACAAGTAAAGAGTTATTATATGTTGAGGATGCTATTTCACATGAAAATTTTATGAAGAATAATAGTAATAAAACATCAACTAAATTATTAGATGTTAACCTTTCTTCTTATGTGAAAGAACTCGAAAATAAGCATGCTGAATTATCTAATAAGTTTTTAAATTTATTATAAAGGAGAGATTGTTATGGAAGATAAAGAATTAATGGAAGATGAATTGTTAGTTATTAAAGGTGTTTGTGATTTGTATCTTCACGGTGCTTTAGAGTCTACTACAACTGAGGTTCATACTGCTTTTAAGGATGCTTTAAATACTTCTTTGGATATTCAAAATAAAATTTATAATTTGATGGCTGAAAAAGGTTGGTATAAGACTGATGTGGCTGAGCAAAATAAGATTGATGCTGCTAAGGTTAAGTTTCAGAATCAATAAAACAAGCAAGTTTTAGAACTTGCTTGTTAAAGCTAATTTAAATACAAAATTATTCTAAAACAATCGATAATAGTTGCATTTGTTGCCGGTACAGCTGTCCTTGTTGATGTTTTGTTAGCTTGACTTCCCGCATTACTACCTCTTAACACGCAAGGGATATTCTCATCATAATATGTTTCTGTTGACCATTCAAGATAATTTCCGCACATATCAAATATATTACAAATTTTATCTTCTTCATTACCTTTATTTTTATAAATTTCAGATAATGCTTTACCTCTCAAATCAGAGTATATACTGCCGTGATTTTTATCACCAAAAGTCTGAACAAATAACAAAGCCGTATCCCATGCATAACTGTTTAACAATATACTTTTAAAATTATTAGATTGATACATTTGACTGCTCAACTTAAAAGCATCATTTTGACTAATATAATTGTATACATAAAATTCTTTATTTACTGCTATCTTATTATTATTTGGAGAGTCTGAATCTCTAGGAATAACAGCATTTCTATCTCTGGCTTCGTATCTTCCAAAATAATATCCTCCATTATTTAACACACTTTTTTTGTATGAATTTATATCATTATTTGATGTATTCCCATAAGACGAATTTTCTAATTCTAAATATTTATTTTCAATTTCGCTATCCCCCATATCAATAGGTGTTCCAATTTTATCAGCATCATCAATTTTTATTATATTTCCATCTTTATCTATATATGTTTTCCAAAAACTTCCAAAAATATATCTACTAAATGTTATACAACTTTCTTCATACGCTTTATTTATTTTTCCTACCGGAATCCAAATAAATTGGTTTTTCTCTTTATCTTCTATTACGATTCCCTTTGTTACATCAATAGAATCTTTTTGATAACTTGTTGTATTATCAATTACTATTTTAAAACCTGATGGAATAATCATTATATTTCCGTATTTATCTTCTATCGCTGAATTTGTAGTTTTTGATAACATATTTTCCTTTGTTGCATCATTTAATGTAGTTATATCATATATATTGCCATCTCCAGTTAATATAAAGTCATAGCCGTCTATTTTGGTTTTTAATGGAAACTGTTCTTTATTATTGTATACTTCTATTTCTCTTTTTAATTGTTCTACATTTATACTAGAATTTGCTGATAAATTATTCATTATGCTTAATGTCAATTTTTCT
This sequence comes from uncultured Clostridium sp., assembly GCA_900553125.1. GTDB lineage: Bacteria > Bacillota > Clostridia > TANB77 > CAG-508 > CAG-269. Next base: position 10,805 of record USCB01000022.1, read on the forward strand.
TTTGCTGTTGTATATTCTGTTTGTTTCTTTGCATCATTTGTCTGATTAAATATCCCGCTATTTCCTAATATCATTGATAAACTAGTATTGGCTAATATAATCAAAACAATTATCACAACCACTAAAGCAATTAATGTAATTCCATCATTTCTTCTCATATTTCATTATTCTCCTCTTTTCATTTGTCATTATTTGAAAATATTATAGTTAAATTATAACTAAATGTCAATAGTTATTTCATAACTTTTTTATAATAATATTGAGGTGAGAGCATGTTAAGAATAAAAGATATTAGAGAAGATAAGGAAATGAAACAAAAAGATGTTGCTGGATTTCTAAATATATCTCAAACAAACTATAGTAAATATGAATTAGGTAAAATTAATATCCCTATCGAAACATTAAAAAAGATGTCCATATTATTTAATACAAGTGTAGATTACTTACTAGGATTAACAAATGAGGTAAAACCTTATCCAAGAGTAAAATAAAAATAGAGCTAGATATATAACAAAAATATCTAGCTCTATTTTTATTTATATAATTCCTATTCAGCTGCTCTTCTAAACAACTCAACAAATTCCTCTTTTGAAACCTCTCTAGGATTTCCTGGCTTGCAAGGATCTTGCATAGCTTTTTCAGCAAGCATTTCAAAATCTTCTGCTTTAGCACCATAATCAGTAATTTTTTGAGTTACACCAACTGATTTAGATAATTCAGAAATCATCCATACAAATGTATTTATAACATCTTGGTCATTTAGGTGAGCTGCATCTGGTCTACCAATTTCGCATAAGATTTCTCTAAATCTTTGAGCTGTTTCTGGATTTTCTCCATTAAATCTCATAACTGTTGGTAATAACATTGCATTTGCAATTCCGTGTGGAGTGTCATATACAGCACCTAATTGGTGAGCCATTGAGTGAACAATTCCTAGTCCAACATTTGAGAATCCCATTCCTGCTATATATTGAGCATATCCTATTTTTTCGATTGCTTCTGGGTCTTTATCATTTACAGCTTTTGTTAGGTTTTCGAATATTAATTTTATAGCTTTCATATGGAACATATCAGACATCAAGTTATGTGCTTTTGTGATATATCCTTCAATTCCGTGTGTTAAAGCATCTAATCCTGTTGCAGCAGCTAAACCTTTTGGCATTGAAGCCATAAGCTCTGTATCTACAATAGCGATTATTGGAATGTCATGTGGGTCTACACATACCATTTTTATTTTTCTTTCTTCATCTGTTATTACATAGTTGATTGTAACTTCTGCTGCAGTTCCAGCAGTTGTTGGCATTGCAATAACTGGCATTCCTCTGTTTACTGTGTTAGATGCACCATTTAATGATCTAATATCACTTCTATCTGGATTTGTCATTACTATCGATATTCCTTTTGCAGTATCCATACTTGAACCACCACCAACAGCAACTATTAAGTCTGCTCCTGATTGTTTACATGCTTCTACTCCATCTAATACATTTTTTATTGTAGGATTTGGTTTTATTTCTGAATATAAAGTATATCCTATATTAGCTTTTTTTAGCTCTTCTTCTACTTTTGCAGCTACTCCTGCTTCTACTAAAGATTTATCAGATACTAAAAATACTTTTTTAAATCCTCTCTTTGTAATTTCTTCTGCAAGTACTTCTCTTGCGCCATTTCCAAAATATGATGTTTCATTTAAAACAAATTTTGTTGTTGACATTCTTATTTCTCCTTTCGTATTTTTGTGATTTGTATTTTACAGTTATCATTATAGCATATTGAAATAAAATTACAAGATTTTTTTGCAAATTACAAAAAATACCCAGTGCACTTGAGATTCAAGTGCACTGGGAGAAAGTAACTGAAAGTTTATGCATCATATCGGATATGAATCCGACCGTTATCTCCCATAAGTCTTTTAGTAAGAATATCTTTTTCTGAATATCTTACACCAAGCCATTTGAGAATTGAAATCAGGTCATGAGGTGCTGTTCCACCATAGCCTACGGCCAAAGAGTAAATACGAACAATAATTTCATCTCTTTCATCCGTAAAATATGCTTTTACTGGCCATGTTTCCGGATTTCTATCGTCCGGGAAATTCTGCATATCACAATCAATCTCTATGCTCTGTAATTCCCAACTATCATGCCAGACCTTTTTAAGAGCATCCAGATTGTTGTAACTTTCCCATTCTAGAATGTCAATTCTTATCATATTTTTCCTCCTAAATGTTTTGCTGATTGACAGTTACATAATTATTATACCATAATTTCAAAATTTTAGCAAACTTTACATTTTTCTAATTTTAGTCACAAAAAATCCCTCAAACAATTCATTTGGAGCAACTATCGCTACCTCTTTTAACTTACTTGGTAAGCATTCAATCTCACCACTTAAACTAACTGGCACAAGGCTAGCCTTAAATTCTTTTAAAGCCTTCGCTATAACCTCTTCATTTTCTTTTACCAAAATAGAACACGTAGAATAAACCATTTCACCACCAGGTTTTAAAATTTTCAAAGCCTTTCTTAATAATCTTTCCTGTGTCTTTTTAGATTTTTGAACCAAATTCCAAGTAAAATTACTCTTAAAAACATTATCTGTCCCACTTCCGCTACAAGGTGCATCAAGTAAAATTTTATCAAAAGAAAAGAAATCACTCAAAATTCCGGCATCCTCTATCATTACATTTACCATACTAGCTCCTTGCTTTTCTAAATTATATTTAAGTTTCTCCCCTCTTATTTTATTTCTCTCACATGCAGTAATGAAAGCCTTATTTCCAGATAAAGCTGCTATCTCAGTTGTTTTTCCACCGAGGTGCTGCAGCCATATCTAGTATATTTTCTTGTGGTTTTGGATTTAATACTAATGGAGGTAACATTGATGACAAATTTTGCAGATAAATCTTGCCTTGTTTATATATTTCTAATTCTTTAATTATATCCTCTTTTACATTTTCTATTATAAAAGCATCTTTATACCAATTTACAGCTTTAAAGCTTATGTTTTCAGTTTCTAAAGAATTTTTAATTTCGTCTACATTTGATTTTATTGTATTTACCCTTAATGTTACTTTTTTAGGCTTCATTAAATCACAAATTATATTCTCTGCTTTTTTCTCTCCATATTGCTCTACTAAAAGCTTTTCAAAAAATTCTGGTACAACTTTTTCCATCAATGTTTTACCTCCTACATTTAAGCTAAAAGTGCTTTTTCTTTTATCATTTCACAAATTAAATCTGCCGCTTTTTCTACACCTAAACTATCACTATTTATACAAATATCATAATTTTCGGGATTATTCCAATCTTTTTCTGTATAATATTTATAATGATTTGCTCTTAATTTATTTATTCTATTTATTTCTTTTTCAGCTTTATTTTTATCTAATCCATAAATATTAGTTGTTCTTTTTATTTTATTTTCCATATTGCTGTAAACAAATACTTTAAATACATTTTTGTTTTCTTTTAATATAAAGTCTGCACATCTACCAACTATTACACAAGAATTTTCACTTGCCACTTTTTTAATTAATTCAGATTCTTTTATAAATAATTCATCTGAATTACTTAGTCCTGAATAATAACCATTATTTAATGTTTCTAAAGCTCCTCTTTTTTGTTCATTGCTTTCGATATACTCAGTAGAAAGCCCTGTTTCTTTTGCTAATTTTGCAATAAATTCTTTGTCATATAATTGAACTCCAAGTTTTTTTGCAACTAATTTTCCAATATATCTTCCTCCTGAGCCATATTCTCTTGAAAGTGTTATTATAACTTGATTTTGTAAATTAGCAGCAACTTTTATTTCTTCTTTTTCTGCCCCAGTTTCTACACCATTTGATTTTAGATGCTTTACTTCTCTAATTAATAAAATTGCAGCTAATATAAATGCTATTCCATCTGCAACAGGTCCTGCATATAAAACGCCCATTAAACCAAATATATGACTTAAAATTATCATAGATGGTATTAATATAACAATTTGTCTTGAAAGTGATAATATTGCACTTTTTGTGCTCTTTCCAATTGCTTGGAAGAATATTCCTGATGGTATTTGTACACCATTAAATATACATAAAAATAAATATGTTCTAAACGCTAAACACGCAAATTCCATATAATTTTCGTCTCCACTACCAAATATTGCTATTAATTTATCTGGTATTGTTTGGAATAATATGAATGCTATTGTACTTATTACTAAACTTGAACCTAACACTATTTTTAGAGCTTGTTTTACTCTATCATATTTTTTAGCTCCATAATTATATCCAAATATTGGTTGACTTCCTGCTGCGATACCTATTATTATACTATTTAGTATTTGGCTTATTTTCATAACTATTCCAAGTACTGTAATTGGTATTTCAGCACCATATTTACTCTCTGCTCCTGCTTTTCCAAGTAGGTTGTTTTCTGCTGTCATAACACATACTATACTCATTTGTGTTATAAAACTGCTTATTCCTAATGCAGATACTTTCTTACATACATTTGGTCTTAATTTTATACTATCTTTATCTAATTCTATAGATTTAAATCTTTTAATATATGCTACATTTAATACAAATGTTAAAATTTGACTTATAACTGTTGCAATTGCTGCACCTGCAACTCCTTTATGAAATACAAATATAAATATTGGGTCTAATATTGTATTTAAAATTGCTCCTGCAAGCATTGATGTCATTGAGTATTTTGGACTTCCATCTGCTCTAATTATCGAGTTTAATGTTGTTCCTATCATTGAAAATGGGAATCCTATTGCTATTATTCTTCCATATGTCATTGCATAATCTTTTAAATTATCTGTACATCCAAATATCTTTAAAAATACTGGTAAAAATATTAATGTTACTGCACAAAATATTACTGATGTAATTACACATAATGCAATTCCATTTCCTATACCGATTTTTGCTTCATCCTTTTTCTTTTCACCTAGTTTTAAGCTTAAATAGGCTGATGCTCCATCTCCAAACATTAGTGAAAATGCTAATCCTATCATTACTAATGGAAATACAACATTTGTTGCTCCATTTCCTAAATATCCTACTCCTTGACCTATGAATATTTGGTCTACTATGTTGTATAGCGAATTTACAAGTAGAGATATTATGCATGGAATAGAAAATTTTTTGATTAGTTTACTTATTTTTTCTTTTCCTAATATGTTTTCTTCTTGTTCCATTTTTTCTCTCCTTTTCTCTTTATTTTTTTGCTGTAATAGTACGTGTTCTAGGTTAAGTGAACCTTAATATTATACTTTTTTTGAACAGATTTGTCAAATAGATTTTCGTATTTTTTCAATAAAAATTCTATAAAAAAAGATATAATTACACATATTTTTGTGCAATTATATCTTATTTTTTTAATCTGCCATTTCCAATTTCATAAGTCTTCTATCATGCCAATCTAATGTATTTTCGATTCCTTTTATACGTAAGTACGTTTCTTCAAATTTGTCTTTATTCACTTCACCTAAATCAAATAAAGCCATTATTTTGTCTGTAAGTTCATGTTCCATTTTAGCCGTATTTTCTCTTAAACGAACCAACTCTTTTGAATGTTCATCAATTTTATCAGTAAGCTCACATTTCATTTTGTTCATATCTTCTCTTAAATTAACCAATTCTTTTGAATGTTCATCCAATACGTTATTTATGTTTTTCACATTTTTAGACATTTCGATTAAAAGACTATCTCTTTGTTCCTCAGTCATAGTTATCTCCTCCTTTCATATTTAATTTTTCAAATTTACATTTATAAAAAATTCATAGAGATGATAAAAATAATTTCTGAAACAAAATTTTCTCAAATAAATTAATTGAATAAAGAAAATTTGAAATTTACAATTCACATTATATGTCGAAATTTGTTATTTTGTCAAGTATTTTTCATCGCAATTTTCGACATTTTTCGTCAAGTAAATTTCAAACTCAAAATGATTTTATTCAATTAATTCACTACTGCCTGTTAAATAATTTATTTTTATATTTGGCTGTACATTATATGCGTATATATTAAATTTAACCTTTTCTCCCCTATCTTCGACAGATTTTGCTTCCATCTGTACCCCATTTGCTACCAAATTATTTTCTTCGAAAATTGGAGTTACCCTATAAAGTACATGTCCATTAGTCGTTTTTACATAATCTGCGACTTGATTTTCAAAAGCCAACATTCCTTCTACATTTAGATACCTTGTTCCTGTTATCAGATTTTGTTTATTTGCATTTTCAGCAGTAAGTTGATATCCGATTAAATGACATCTATTATATAAATATTTTCCCTCTACACAGTCATACTTTACAGCGTGCCAACCAGTAGGTTTTACCTTGCTTATATCTCCTCTGGCTTCTGTCGGCATGGTATCTTTTGAAACATTCGCATATGCTACTCCACATCTTCCTAAACTATCTAGCTCACTATATTTTTCGAAACTTTTTGTGTTAAAATCTTCTTCTGGAAATTCTGGTTCATTGTTATTTATAATTATATACGGATTTTTTCCATCAAATTCTGGTAAATCATTTAGATTAAATGATGAAACCTGTGTATTTGTATTTTTTTCTTCTACATTTATCCCATATTTATTTTCGTAATAACCCATTGCTAATATAATTATCAATGTAATTATAGAGATTACTAAATTATATTTACTTTTGTATCTTTTCTTGCTCATTTTTTGTACCTCTTCAAAAATTTAATGTGATTATATCATTTGATATTTTATATGTAAACATTTTTTTCTTGATTTTTTGTCTAAAATATTTTATAATTTGTTTGTATTCTCAATTCCTTGTATAGAAAGGATATATAAAATGAAATTATCAGATTTTTTAGAAAAAAATTTAATTAATTCTACTAAAGCAAATGATTTGGTTTCTGGATTTATTAAAGAACTTCAAAATCATTTGGAAAAAAACAATTTAAATATTGGAAACGGCTCAAAATTTGTTGTTTCAGATATTAATGATGACATCGTTTCTTTAATTGATATATCTAATGGAAACGAAATAAAAACTTCAAATTTTACAAAAGATGATTTAAATAACATAGACCTAGGGGCGAATATTATTTTTGAAAATAATAAATTTGTTATAACAGATGAAAAATTTGAAATAACTAATTTAGATGCTAAAGCTAAACTTGATGATTTGTATTTTAATCTTGAAGATGAAGAGGGTTCTTTGTTTTCTGTAAAAAAAATAGATGATGATAAAATATATCTAACTAATACTCAAGAAGGTGGTTATTTTAGCATCTCTAAAGAAAAATATCCTGAATTTAAAGTTGGGGATATTTTAAGAAAAGAAAACGGAAAATATAATTTAGAACAATAAAATAGAACAGGTTAATTTTTTTGATTAACCTGTTCTATTTTATTAAAATTCTTGTATATTATTTTCAATATTTTCTTCTTCTACTACACTTTCTTCTTGACTTGGCATAGAGATTTCTGCATCAAAAGAAAATACTTTTCTTTCTGTTCTTGCTTTTTCTTCAAATTTCTTTTCAAATTCAGCTTTTGTAGAATTCAAAGATTCTTGCATAGCATAAAACATTTTTTCAACATCTTCTTTTGTAAAGTCATATGCGTTACTTCTTGCCATTGGTTCTAATATTTGAATGTCATGCATTACATTATTTACCCTTTTTCCCGCAAATTCCATGAATTTTTTTCTTTTTTCTTCATTTACTTCCATTTTTGTTACTCCCTTCAATTATTAAAATGTAATTACATTTTTATTTTATATCACAAAAGATTGGAAAAATCAAACATATTTTACTATTATTCATTATTACCTCCAAAATATTAAGTTTTCAACCTTGAAATGTAACTCCATTCCATATTCTCGTATTATTAATTTTTTTCTGAAATTATTTTCAGCTTTCCATTACATTTTCCGCATCTATAATCTCTAACAAAATTTTTCTTTAGTCTTTGTCTATAAAAAATAATGCCACAATTTTTGCACCTTATTTTATAATTACACTTTATATCCTCGCTATCAAAATCTAAATTACTTTCTTTATAATCTTGCTCTCTATTTCCTAATCTTTGTATTTGGTATCCTAGCCTTTCATTAATAAAATTAGCGTAATATTTAAATTCCTTGCCATGATTATTACAATAAGGCAAACAATGTATTAATTCATGCATTATGGTATTCTTTATTATATCATCATTCAAATCTAAAACCCATTTACTTATCTCTATATCGTGTTTTAAAAAAGCATCATATACTTTAATTCTTCTATGATTTCTATATTCTATATGATAACATGTAATTACAGGCTTAGACTGCTTACAGCAACCATATCTTTTGGCTTTCCTCTTAGCTAAGTTGATATTAATCTCCCCTATTTTTTTATTGCATATAATATCAATTCCAATAGATTTTAGCTCATTTAAACATTCATTATATAATTGTATCAATTTTTCATCCATTTCGTACTGCCTCTGTTAATATTTTTTCTTTGTGTTTCATAACTTCATTATATCCGTTTTCTACTGTTTTTTCTATTTCATCCATAGACAACAAACTTGCATCTGGATTATAAATTTCAATTGCAATATCTGCTAATTTTTTTGCTTTTTCGACACCTGAATGTGAAAATATATCAAGAGCTCTAACTAATACTCCTTCTAAGCTTTTGCTTGGAGTATATTTATTTAAATCGAAACATATTGCAATTGTTTTTTGAGCTCCCATATCTTTTAAAACCTGCACAGGTAAATTGTCTACTGTTCCTCCATCTAGGAAATTATATTTTTCATAATTTGATGTTGTAAATATCGCTGGAAATGCCATACTTGAGCGTACTGCCTTTCCAACACTTATATTTGTTATGTAATTTATATTTTCGTCTTTATTTTTTATTTCATCTGATACAAATAAACATTCTTTCATGGATATTGTATCAACTGTTGCAATTGCAAGTTTTTTATTTGTGAAATCTTTAAACATGTATTTTCCTTTTTCTTTTGCTGCAATATTTATAAAGTTTTCTACAAGCTCTCCATCTATTATTCCCTCCACTCTTGTTTCTTTATGCAAAAGAAAATTTATTGCCATTTTAAATAGTACTTTTTTTCTTATTTTTAGAATCTTCTTATATTTTTCTTTACATATTTTTTGTATTTCATTTGGAGTATATCCAATAGCATAAAGTGCTGCTATTGCACTTCCTGTACTTGTTCCAGATAGATATTTTATATTTACACCTAGTTCTTCTAGTGCTTTTAAAGCTCCTATGTGAGCAAATCCTTGCAATCCTCCTCCTGCAAGTGATACTCCGAATTTTATTTCTTTCATGTTGTGGTCTCCTTTGTTAAATAAATTGAGGTTTCTAACTATTACGTTAAAAACCTCGTTATTATATCATATATATTTTTTTTGGTCTATATTTTTTTCATCTTAAGCATCCTAAGAGCATTGACTATAGCAATTATAGAAACACCTACATCTGCAAAAACAGCTTCCCACATAGTTGAAAGACCAATTGCAGTAAGAACTAAAACCAAAACTTTTATAAAAATTGCAAAGACAATATTTTCTTTTACAATCTTCATTGTTTTCCTAGATAAGCCTATGCTATCAGCTATTTTAGAAGGTTCATCTGTCATAATAACAACATCAGCTGCTTCAATTGCAGCATCAGAACCTAGTGCTCCCATTGCAATTCCAATATCAGACATTGCAAGAACTGGGCTATCATTTATTCCATCTCCTACAAATACAAGTTTTCCTTTCTCTGTTTTTTCTCTCATTAAGCTTTCTACTTTTTCTACCTTTCCATCTGGCAATAATTCTGTATAAACCTCATCAAGTCCAAGTTTTTCTCCAACATCTTCTCCAACTGTTTTCTTGTCACCTGTAAGCATTACTGTTTTCTTTACACCTAAATTTCTCAAATTCTTCATTAATCCAAATGCATCTTCTTTTATTTCATCTGAAATTATAATCAAACCTTTATATTCGTTGTTTATTGCAATATATAAAATGGTTCCAACATCTTCACTTTTTGTATATTGAATTTTATTTTCTTCCATCAATTTTTCGTTACCAATTAATACATTTTTATCATCTATTGTAACACTTATTCCATGACCAGAAATTTCTTTGATATCTTTGATTCTATTGGTGTCTATTTCTTTTTTATATACATTTTTTATAGATTTCGCAATTGGATGATTAGAATAATTTTCTGCATATGCTGCAATTTCAAGTAATTCATCTTTACTTATATTATTTGTTTCAATTTTTTGAACTTCAAACACACCTTTAGTTAAAGTTCCTGTTTTATCAAATACTGCTATTTCTGTTGATGCTAAAACCTCTAAATAGTTACTTCCTTTTATTAAAATTCCCATTTTAGATGCCCCGCCAATTCCTCCAAAAAAGCTTAAAGGTATTGATATAACTAATGCACATGGACATGATACAACTAAAAATGATAATGCTCTATAAATCCATTCAGTAAATGATGTTCCTTTAAATATAAATGGTGGCACAATTGCAAGTATTACAGCTATAATTACAACTGTTGGTGTATAGTATTTTGCAAATTTGGTAATAAAATTCTCTGATTTTGATTTTTTACTACTTGCATTTTCAACTAAATCTAAAATTTTACTTACAGTTGACTCTCCATATTCTTTTGATACTTTTACTAAAATCTTTCCACTTTCATTTATAGAACCACTTAATACTTCGTCATTTTCTTTTGCCTCTACTGGAACGGATTCCCCAGTTAAAGCTTTAGTATCAAGCATTGTTTTTCCTTCTATAATTGTTCCATCTAGTGGTATTTTTTCACCAGGTTTTACAACTATTATTTCTCCAATTTTTACTTCATCTGGGTCTACTTTTTCTTCTTTTCCATCTCTTAAAACATTTGCATAATCTGGTCTTATATCCATTAAACTTGAGATTGATTTTCTTGATTTATCAACTGCATAACTCTGGAATAATTCTCCAATTTGATAAAATAACATTACAGCAACTGCCTCCGGAAATTCTCCTACTCCGAATGCTCCAAGTGTTGCAACAGACATTAGAAAGTTTTCATCAAATACTTTTCCTCTAAAAATGTTTCTTATGGCTTTTTTTAAAATACTAAATCCTACTATTAAATAACTTATTATAAATAATGCATCTTTTATCCATATATTACCAAGGTTTCCTGCAATTGCTATTATATATATAACTAATGCTACTATTATTTTTATTGCTCTTTTTTTCATATTTTTGCTTTCCCTTCTTTAATTTACCCAAATCGAAAATATTTTCAATTTGGGTTTGTTTTTTATGCTTCTCTTATTGTACAATCTGGTTCTTCTCTTTTTATTACTTTTTGAACTTTTTTCATAACTTCTTCTTTGTTTTCTTCATCACATTCTATAACTAGTTTTTCTGTCATAAAACTTATTGATGCCTCATTTACTCCATCAATTTTTTGTATTGCTCTTTCTAATTCTGCTGCACAGTTTGCACAGTCTAATCCTTTTATTTTAAAATTATATTTCATTTTTTTACCTCCATTTTTTTATCTTTTATGTTCGATATGTTCAATTCCTACTTCGAACACTTCTTTTACATGTTCATCATCTAAACAATAAAATACTTCTTTTCCTACTTTTCTGCATTTTACTATTCCGGAACGCCTTAATGTTCCTAATTGATGTGATATTGATGATTTGCTCATGTTTAGCACATTTGCTATGTCACATACACACATTTCGTTTTTATCTAGTGCATATAAGATTTTTGTCCTTGTTGTATCTCCTAGTATTTTGAAAAATTCTGCTAATTTATTAAATACATCCTCATCTGCCATCTGATTTATTGTATTTTCTACGATGTCTTGATGTATTACATTACAATCACATATGAATTCATTTTTTGCCATTTGTGCCCCCTTTCAATTATAATTTCTTTTGTTATGGTTGAATGTTTATTCAACTTTTTTTATATTATATGCATAATAATTTTTATTGTCAATATTTTTGAAAAATTTTTTCAAAAAGTATTGACTATTTTTTTATTCCAACATTATAATAATTACCACAATAAAAAGGAAAGGTGATTTTTAATGAATATAATAAAAAAATTTTTTAGGGATAATAATTCTCAAAATACTCAAATTCAAAAAAACGTCGAAAATGTCCAATCTGTAATAGATAAAACAGATGAAGAAAAGGAAATTGCAAGAAAAAAAGCCACCCAAGTAGCTTTAACTCAACTTCAAAAAAATTCCAATATGCCGGTTGGAGAATTTCTAAAAATGTTACAAGAAAAAACATCACTAACAGAAGATAATCTTGTAACAATTATAACTCAGTTGCCTGAAATAAGGTCAGAAAAGGCCACAATTGCAGCAGTTCAATCTACCTCTCTTCCTCCTGAGAAAATAACATCAATTGTAAAAGAAGCCGATATAAGTTTAGATACTGCTGAGAAAATTGTAAAGGAAATAGATGATAAAGATATACAAAAAGAACAACAAAAACGACTTGCAGATGAAAGAGAACAACAAATTCTAAAAGATTTATCTGATATGTATAATAATTGTGACAATATGAACTCTCAAATATTGCAAGACGCTATAAATGAATTAAGAGAGAAAAACGCATCATTTTCTACGCCAGAAATAGAGAAAAAAATAATGTCCATAGTTGCTAGACGTGCTGCTCTTGATTGTATGACATTTGGAGATGCTCGTATTTATCCTTTGACTAGAATTGTTTCATCTTTAGATATGTTGGAAAATGATTTGCCATCTATGGTTTATAATGAATATAGAACTTTAAAAGCTAATTTTGACGAACATAATCGCAAATACAAGGAATTCACTTCTGAAACAAAAAAAACATTGCATAATTCTATATTAGAAGATATTGCTAAAAAATCAGCAAAAAATTTTGATAATATTGGAGATTTTTCTATACCAGATACTGAAAAGTTTAAAAATTTAAGTAATGAAGACATGATTTTATTTATTAAGACTGTAAAAAGTACTAGTAAAGATATTGATAAATCATCTATACGTAGATTAACCAGACAACTACAACATGGTAAATCATCTGAAGAATTGTTAGATAAAACAATTTCAGAGATAGAGATAAGTATAAAAAAACTTCCTAAAGAAAGTCAATTGTCTGCAGCTCAAACAATATTAGAAATACTTAATCAGAGAAATGAGGCTAATCTATTAATGAAAAATGTTAGGCAAACGTCTTCCCGTCCTTCTACTGGTGATGAGTCAAGATAAAATTAATAAAGACACCTATTGAACTATGCCTCAATTAGTATAGTTCAATATTGGTGCCTTTTATTTTATAAATAAAACTAATAAATATGCTATATAAATAAGCAAATATATTATCCCATTAAATCTACTCATTTTATCTTTTGGTGGTATAAACGGAAATATTGCTAAAATAATAGATGATACAATTAATATACTAAAGTCAAAATTGTATGAAAAATTATATGTAATTGGGGTTATAAGTGCTGATACTCCAATTATAAGCAAAATATTAAATATATTTGAACCTATAATATTCCCAATTGCTATATCACTATTTCCTTTAATTGCTGCTGTTACACTTGTAACCAATTCAGGTAAACTTGTTCCTATTGCTAAGATAGTTAAACTGATTAATTTTTCACTCCAATTAAAATGATTTGCTACATTTACTGCATTATTTACCACTAAATCTCCACCTATTTTTAATCCACAAATTCCCAATAATACAAAAATAATATTTTTTATTATATTATTTTCTTTTTCTTCTGCTTTTATTTCTACTATTTCATTTTTGCTTTCTTTTTTTCCCATATATATAGTATAACCAATAAAAGCACCAAATAGTATTAATAACCCAATTGATTCTATTTTAGATATTCCTCCATTTGTGTTACAAAAGACCATTAGAATAATTGTAACTAATAAGCACATTGGTATCTCATAAATTCTTGTTTCCTTTTGAAATACAACTGGTTTTATAACTGCTGATAGCCCTAAAATAAGTAATAAATTACTTAAATTACTTCCAATGATATTTCCAAGTGCCATATCTGAATATCCATCTAATGCTGATGTTATGCTTACAAATAGTTCTGGCATTGATGTTCCAATCGATACTATTGTAAGCCCAATTATTATTTCTGGAATATGGAATTTTTTTGCTATTCCACTTGAACCATCGACCAATACATCTGCTCCTACGATTAATAGTACAAATCCTATTATAATTAAAATTACTGATAAAAACATAAATAATATTGCCTCCCTTTGATTTTCTTTAACAAGGCAATATTATACTTTATTGTAATATTTTTTTCAAGAGAAAAATGATGAATATCAGAAATTTTATTAAATATTTATACTTAATATCAAACATACTCTATTTTAGAAAAACCCATAGAAACTAATTAAGTTTCTATGGGTTAATAGGTTTGGTTTTACTTTTCCTTTAATGGAATTTCCACATATGAAAAACCATTACTAACATGGTAGTAACTTGATGATATTGCATCTCCATCATTTTTTTCGGAGCGTATACCATTTTTATACATGGACTTTAATATACTCTTTTCTAAATTCTCCGCATTATCGCCACCTTTGTAGTAATAATAATCACATGTCACTGTATTGGAAGGATAACTAATATCATATCCATAGCCATCTTCCATATTATATATATCTTTTTCAAAGATAATATATAACTCATTTTCAATGACCCTTTTCCTTTCTAACCGTTCGTTTACATCACATTGTACTACAAGCGAATTATCTAAAAATTCATTTGCTATCTTCGTACATGAGGTAATTTCTTCAGGATTTTTAGGATACCTACCATTTATGCTGACAAGTAGAAAGTCAAAAAATATTTCACCTTCTCTTGTATTTGGTTTTGGACAATAAATTTTATCTTTCCACTTTCCATCTAAGGTATTCTCTATCACCTTTTTAAAATTAATAGTATATTTTATACCTCTTCTTGATTCAATTTCTTCCAAATACCCACTTTTTTTATAGCTTTCTTTTTTATTTTCGTTTTTTATATCAAAAGCTACAATCAAAGGTGTCCACCCAACTTTTTCATATCCAGAATCTGTAGTAGTGATTTTATCTGTTAATACTACTTCAGCGGTATTTTTATTGTTTGTGAAAACAATTTTATGAGTTTTACCAATTTTAGAGTCTTCAATCACTTTTTTGGTTTTTTCTCTAATTTTTTCTGGACAGTACGTACTAATGGTGGTTTTCTCATCATATGGTATTTTTTTCATATTACCTTGGTATACTATTATTATTGCTGAACATATACAAAGAGAAATACACCAAAAAAATATTCTTTTTTTCCACATTAACTTTCACCTTTTTTCCTTTCTGACTCTAACACTTTTATTAATGACTGTATTCCGATATTCAAATTTGCTTTATCTTGTTTATTAATACTGCTTTTAATATATTCTAGGTACTGGTTAAATTCAGTTACCAGTTCTATAAATTTAGTTTCATCATCTAAATCATTTTCTTTAGAAATATCAATAAACTTGTAAGTCACCTTTTGAAACTCCGGAAAGTACACTTTAAAAGTATGTCTAAGCGGATAATACTCATCTGGATATTTTTCTAATATATCTAAAATCCCCGACATATTTCCCGATACTTTTTTTAGTTTTTTCATAACCATTTCTGGCAATTGATTGGTATTTTTAATATATTCATCAAATTTGATATATTCCTCTCTTGCCCACTCTATTTCAGCACGATAATCTTTTTTTTGCAATAGAAGATTTTCTATCTTCTTTTTTTCAGTTTCTTTTTTATTTAATTGCTTTTCTTTTATTTTAGCAATTTTCTCAGTAACTGACCGTGCTAAATATTCAGCAATGCTACATATAATATCCATTATTACAAAAGAAACAAAAGATATTGCAATAGCATATAGTTTACTACCTTTTTTAGAATAGGTAACGCCAAATACAAATATTGGAATAAATGCTGTTGAACTAAAATATATCACACAAAGAAAATACTTAAGTACTTTTTTAACATTTTTCTTTATTTTATTTAGTATATTAGCATTCTCTTCCCATGATAAGTCACCATTATCTGATGATTTCATTTTATTCCTCCTTCTTAGCTGTTCCACTTTGCATTTCGAACGCCAATTTCTGAATGCTTTCAACAGTTTTAATTGCGTCAGCTCTTACTTTTTTTGCCTCCTCATTTACCTGACTTAAACCCTTGAATGTTTCTTCCAGGTTTTTATTGACAGTTTTAAGAGTTTCCGGGTCAATGGAAGGTCTTTCCATTTCTGTTGCTGTCTTTAACATGGTGTCTTTCAGCATTTCACTATTCTGTACCAGTAACTCATTTGTGGCATTATTTACCATTTGTTCAATAATAACAGCATTATTCAAACGATAAGTTGCAAGTGCAATAGCAAAATTACGTTTCCACGAAGGGATTACATTTATAATTGTGTCATCTATTTTTGTCACCATAAGTTCATCCCCGCCCTGTACAAGTCCAACCTGTGTTACAGATTGGAGTGTAGACGTCCTAAACAGCAGCATATTGCAATATTTTAGTTCCAATCTTTTTATTGCATTGTTAATTCCTGCTATTTTATACGAATATTCAATTATATTAGGATTTTCTTTAAACAATTTCTCTAACTCATTTTTTTCTTTATTTGCTTTCTTAAGAGCTTCAAGAATTGTTATACATTCGATTTCCTGATCTTTTGCATACTCGTATGTCTTTTGGATTATTTGAGAACAAAATTCCAAATCTCCCATAAGTGTTACTTTTGCAGCAACCAACTTATCCTCCACTTCATCAATTGCTTTTTCAATGGACATTTGCTGTGCAAGAAGACTTGCAATTTTTTCTTCTGCTCTCTTTCCAAAAATTGGAATACCTGATAAAAAACCTCGTTTTTTGGTAGTAAGTAACGTTTCTGGCTCTACTGTTTTTAAATCTCCTATAAGATTAGAAATCAGCATTTGTGCCTCTTCAAAATCTTTTACTTTAAACTTGGATATCATCTCACTCGAAATTGCAGTTACTTCCTTGCTACTTTCGGAGCCAAATTGAATTATGGCTACTGGATTAGTATAATCCAGCGAATCCAGTTTCTTCTTTACACGCTTCTGTTCTTGTTCTGTTAATTGTTCCAAACTCCGTATTTGTGATGTGTCTACTGTGATTTCGTTCATATGCTTTTCCTCCTATTTATTTTTCAATGTACTATTAGTTTATAACATGTGTTATTCTATCATAATTTTACATAAAATACAACTGTAATTGATACCAAAATCTAAAAATTCGGGATAGGTTCTGGGTGAATACTAATTAATTCA
>USCB01000023.1 GCA_900553125.1 uncultured Clostridium sp.
ATATAGAGGGACTTAGAAAATATACTATGGTTGTTGCAGGAAATGAGATTTTTGTGGAAGAAATTTAGAAGGTCAATTATATATTTAATAATTGTAATTTGAAAATGTATGAAAAATTAAAATACCTATTGCCAAAAAAAAGAAAATGGTATAAGATACTGTTATAAAATAAATAAAAAAGAGGTATGAAAAATGCAAAAGATAAAAAACGTTGAAACCGTTGCAGGAGCACACACGGGTAATTCTATAAAAAAGAAAAAAATAAAAAGCAAGACAAATAAACCTATATTTTATAGGTTTATTTGTCTTGCTTTTTGCGTTTTTTAAGCATGATACATACCTAAAAAGGAAGGAGAAAAAAGATGAAAAGAAATTTTAATCAAAAGAAAGGTATTACATTAATTGCATTAGTTGTAACAATAATTGTTTTATTATTGTTAGCAGGTGTAAGTATTAGTATGTTAACAGGGCAAAATAGTGTCTTAAAAAGAGCAGGTCAAGCAAAAGAAAAAACAGATCAAAGTCAATTGGAAGAAGAAATAAAATTAGGATTAACAGAAACCAATATTGAAAAAAATGTACAAGGAACAGAGACAGATATAGAAGAATATTTGAAAAAAATAGATAATGCACAAGTAGAAAAGAAGCAACCTGATGCATGGTATGTAACAAGAGGAAATTCAAGTGCAACTGTATATGAAAATGGTGATATAGTGCAAGGAAAAGTGGATATTTGGGATGGAAATTCAAGTTCAGCTCCAGCAATAGAAAATGGTAATTGGCAAATAAGAACAGCAGCAGAACTTAAATTTTTCGCAGATTTTGTAAATAATGCAAATCAATTGACAGATAGCCAAAAAAGTGAAATAGCCTCAAAAGGATATAGTGAGAATGATTATGTAATAGATGATAATACAGTGGTAAATTTACTTGCAGATATAGATTTAGGAGCAAGGCAAAGTGATGGGGTGAAAACTTATGGAACAGAATGGATACCTATAGGACCAACAACAGATGAGAAATTTACTGGTACATTTGATGGAAATAATCATACAATAAGAGGAGTTTTCGTAAAACAAACTGGTAAATTTGCTGGAATATTTGGAAATTCAGATACTATAAAAAACTTGAAGATTGCGGATAGTTATATATATAGTTCAGACAGTTGTGTAGGGGGAATAGTTGGAGCATTGAGAGAAGGAACGTTAGAAAATTGCGAAAATATTAATACGACAATTGTTAGTGAAGAGTATGCGGTAGGAGGAATAGCTGGTCAATTTACAGGAGTTAAAATTGAAAATTGTTCCAATAGCGGAAAAATAACAGGTAATAGATATGGTGTAGGAGGAATAGTTGGAAACTGGAAAAGTGGAGAGATTAAAGATTGTGCTAATAATGGAATTGTAACAGGGAAATATGCAATTGCTGGAATAGTTGGGAGATTCGTAGAAGGAAAAATTGAAAATTGTATTAATTTGGGTAATATAAATGCTGAAAAAGATAGTAAAAATAAATCATATGTTGGAGGAATTTCGGGATATTCAGGAGACTCACAATGCACTTTAAGTTTTTGTACAAATAAAGGGAGAATAAAAGGAGAAGGTGATTGTGTTGGAGGAATTACAGGGGTAACAACGTCAACAGCAAATATAAATATGTGTGAAAATTTTGGTTGGATTATAGGAGAGGGAAATAGAATAGGTGGAATTATAGGAGTATCTAATCCTAAAGTAGAAATAACTAATTGTTCCAATATGAACGATGTAACAAATAATAAAACAGGAGCATTAGATACTGGAGGAATAATTGGTCTTATTTTCGACATTGATGATAAAGCGTCTACTATAAAGCTATGTTATAATAGTGGAAATATAAATGGACAAAAAAATGTTGGAGGAATAGTAGGAAGAGTATATGGAAATAAAAATTTAAGTACAATTACTCAATGTTATAGTAAGGGAAAAATGAAAGGGACAACAAATATAGGAGCAATAATAGGAGCTAGATTGGACGAAAAAAGTAACTTTAGTGTATTTAAAAGTTTATATTATTTAAATACAGTGGGAATAAAATCGATTACTATAGAAGATGCAAAACCCCCAATAGACATCGAAGAAAAAAATGTAAAATCAACTACAGATGATATAACATCATATGAACAGTTTATAGAATGGATAAAAGAAAAATAAAATTTAATGATATACTATTTTTACATTAAATAAAAAAGGTTTGAGTTTAAAGCTAGAAAATATGACATCTTCTACTTGATTTACCATAATTATATTATTTGTAACATAAATGTAATATAAAATATTTCAAAAAAGATTGTAAAAAAAATATATATTTGTTATTATTATAATAGAAAAAACGAATATTAAAAAGGGATGGAATTTTTATGAAAAAAGTATATATAATTATTTTAATAAGTTTGATGATAATAACAATGAATAAAATTGTACTTGCGAATGATGAAATAACAAATCTATTACAAGAACAAGAAGAAACAGAAGAATTCAAAAGATGGACAGAACTAACTGATGAGGAAAAGGAAAAATACATTATGCCTAGAATGTATGATGTAAAATATACAGAAACATCAAAAGAAAATCTATTTTATAAATCAAGACTGTTAAAAGCAAGTTTCAGTTCAAGATATAGCCTAAAAGACATAATACCAAATAACTTAGTTATAAAAAATCAACAGCAAACAAATTCATGTTGGACATTTGCAGCACTATCATCTTTAGAAACAAATCTTGCATTAAAAAACTACAAAAATGGAACAAATTTATCAAAAGTATATGATTTTTCAGAAAGACATATGGAATATGCAACTAGTAGAATTTTTGCCAATAACGTAGAAAATAAAAATGGATATAATAGAAAAGTTGGAAGTGGTGGAGGATTTATATATGCATATTCATATTTAACAAATGGAAGTGGTGCAATACCAGAGGAGCAGATGCCATTTGAAAATAATGAAAATATTATAGATATTAGTAAAATACAGAACAAAACAGTATCAAGTCAAGTATATGATATGGCGTTATTCCCTAATTATAACACAGCTGGAGCGGATAAAACAAAGATTATTGAACAAATAAAGCAACACATCCAGAATTATGGTTCTGTACAAGCTGATTTACATGGTGCTAATTCTGGAGTTGGAGGCTCAAGTTGTTATAATAATGATACAGGAGCAAAATATTGTAATAATTCAATTACTCATAAAGCTGATCATGGTGTTTCTATAATTGGTTGGGATGACAATTATTCGATTGAGAATTTTAATCAGAATTCAAGACCAAAAGAAAATGGAGCATGGATTGTTAGAAATTCATGGGGAACTAGACAAGAATATAAATTAACAGATATAAAAATACAAATATTTAATTTGTATAAAGAAGAATGCATACAGCAAGGATGGAAAACAGCAGATGCTATACCAAATAGTTTTATAGAAAAACAAGGATATACAATTGAAAATGATATCGCTTATAAAAAAATAGGAGATAATGGAATTATATATGTATCTTATGAAGATGTGAATATATCTATGGATATGGCAGGAGTAGAGAAGGCAACAGATAGTGTTGATTATGATTATTTATATCAATATGATATGTATTATCCAAATATTTCCGTAAATGTAAATACAAGTGATTCTATATTTTTAGGAAATACATTTGAGAAAAAAACACAAGGAACTGAATATCTTACTCAAATTTCATTATATGCACCAGAAACATATACATGTAAAGTATATGTAAATCCAAATGGAACGTCTAAGGCTAAAAGTGATTTACAACAAGTAAGTTTAAAGGCAGGGGAATCTGAAACATTTAACTCAGGATATCATACATTGGAATTTTCAAAGCCTATAGAAATAAAAGCAAATACATTTGCTGTTGTTGTAGAAATTAAGGGAACAAATTCTAAAGTAGCGATTTCAGGAGAAACTAAAAAAGAAAATACTGCTTGGAGTTATGTATCTGTTGAAAAAGAAAAATGTTTCTTTTCAGTACAAAAAACATTTGAGCAAAATCAATGGTCAGATTTAGGAAATATGTATACTACTAGTAATGGTTCTATCAGTAATATGGATAGCACAATAAAGGCATATACAACGTCAACTTTACAAGATGGTTCTATAAAAAATATAGAAATAACAACACCACCAACAAAGACATCATATTTTGAAGGAGATAATTTTGATAAAACGGGTATGGTAGTTAAAGCTACATATAATAGGAAAGAAAATCCAACAGTTATATTAGACAGCTCTAATTATAGTATTACAAATGGAACAAATTTAAAATTGGGTCAAACAAGTGTTACAATTTCATATGAAGGTAAAAGCGTTAATCAAACTATAAGTGTCGAGAAAAATGAAGTAACACAGTTAAAAATAACAGTTCCACCAACTAAAGTAGAATATAAAGAAGGTCAGAGTTTCGATAAAAACGGAATGAAAGTTGTAGCTACATATAAAAATGGAACATCAAAAGAAATAACAGATTATACAATAGAAGATGGAAATAATTTGAAGTTAAACCAAACTGAAATAATAATTTCCTATGATGGAAAAACAGTAAAACAGGTTATAACAGTAGCTCAAAACCCATTAATGGAAATAAAAATAACTAAAGAGCCAAATAAAATAACATATGTAATCGGACAGGATTTTGATAGAACAGGAATGGTAATCACAGGAACATATCAAGATGGCTCTACATATGAAATTATCGATTATACAATAGAAAATGGTACAAAATTAACAAAAGAACAAAAATATGTAACAATAAAATATCAAGAAAAAACAGTAACACAATCAATTACTGTTGAGGAAAAAACGATTACAAGTATACAAATTAGTAAAATGCCATCAAAAGTGCAATACATACAGGATAGAGAGGAATTAGACTTAACAGGTGGTACAATAAATGTAAATTACAATGATAATACAAGTGAAGAAGTAGATATGAAAAATGAAATGATTACAGTTACAGGATTTGATAATAAAACACTTGGAAAAAAGACTATTACTTTAATGTATCAAGAGAAAACAGTAACATTTGATGTTGAAATTATAGAGGAGGTTAAACCTAAAAATTCTAATTTTGATAATATTACCTTAAACGTAAATAATGTCAGATTTTATGCTTTTACAGATAAAAATATAAAAGGATATATGACAGTAAATGTAACATTAAGTAATATAGATAGAAATCTTGAAAATGACAGTAATGAATATTATTATTATTTATCACCTAACCAAAATGAAACAGCAATAAATGATTGGGTAAAAATAACACAAAATCAAAGTGAAAAAGACAAATTACAATTTGAGATTAATACAAATGATATACCAAATTTTTCTGATTATGTATATTCAGATACCATATATTTATATGTAAAAGAAGTTGCTATAAAGGGTGGAAATCAATCAATTGAAATATCAAAAGCACTAAATTTGGATGATAATTCTGTAGAAGATATTGAGCTTTATTTGGATAATAAAAAAGTAGAGTTAAGCTCATTAAATCAGGGAAAAGGAGATAGTACTACTTCTCCAAATATATTGCCAAAGGCAGGATTTAAGAGTTTGGTGATTGGAGTTTCAATTATATTTGTATTGTTTGGATTAATAACATTTATTAGATATAAAAAATTGAGTAAATATATAAAATAATTTTGTATTATTCATAAAAAAGATAATAGGTCATAAATAAAAAGAGTAATTTAAGCTAATTACTCTTTTATTCATGGCCTATTTTCCAACAATAGTATGAAATTGATTATTTATTACTCATTTCCTCCAACTTCAAAAGTTCCTCCCAACGTCTATCAACTTCAGCTTGGAACTCCTCAATCATCCACTCATTACCAGGTTTAAACATATGTCTAAATCTCTTTTGAGGTCTCAAAAACTCCTCAATAGGAAGTTTCTTAGCAGGTTTATAAGTAATCTTATACTTACCATCAACAACCTCATATAAAGGCCAATAACAAGTTTTAACTGCTAACTCATTAATCTTCATAAGGTCTGGTGTATCATAACCCCAACCACGAGGGCAAGGAGAAAATACATTTAAAAATGTAGGACCTTCTGTATAAATTGCTTTTTCAGCTTTTTGATATAAATCTCTAAAATCCATAAAAGCAATAGATTGAGCAACATAAGGAATGTGATGTTCTACCATAATTGCTGTTAAATCTTTTCTATTTTGCATTTTACCAGGAATAACTTTACCAGCAGGTGTAGTTGTTGTATCTGCAAACTTAGGTGTTGCAGAAGAACGTTGAATACCTGTGTTCATATATGCTCCATTATCATAACAAACATAAGTTAAATCATGACCTCTTTCTAATGCTCCAGATAAAGATTGTAAACCTATATCATAAGTTCCGCCATCTCCACCAAAGGTAATAAATTTAGTATGATTATCTTCTGATATTTTTCCTTGTCTTTTAAGTGATTTGTAAGCTGCTTCGACACCAGATAGGGTAGAAGTTGCATTTTCAAATGCAGTGTGTATAAAAGAATCTGTCCAAGAAGTATATGGGTAAGTAAAAGTAGATACTTCCATACAACCAGTCGCACAAGAAATAACGGCGTGATCCTCTTCTTTTAAAGCTCTTAAAATATGTCTTGCAACAACAGGTGCACCACATCCAGCACACATTCTATGACCTTCGCTAAATCTTGAAGGTTTATTTGCAACTACTTCTTTTAAATTATATGCCATTTTATTTTCCCTCCTTTGTTCTTAAACCTAAAAATCTATATGGATTTCCTAAATCTCCAGTTTTTGCAATTTCTGCTAAATCTGTATATACTGATTCTAAATCAGTTGCTGGTACATCTCTACCACCAATACCATAAACATAATTTATAGTAGGAACATTTACTTTATTTACAAACATAGCTGATGTAACATCAGAAAATAAAGCTCCACCTGCGGCATTTAATGAATCAGATTTATCAAGAACTGCAACTGCTTTGGCATTTTGTAAAGCTTTTGCAATCTCTTCAGCAGGGAATGGTCTGTAAACTCTAACTTTTAATAGACCTGCTTTAACTCCTTGGTTTCTTAATTTATCAACAACAAATTTAGTTGTTCCAGCAGTTGAGTTCATACAAACAATAACTAATTCTGCATCATCTAATTTATATCCCTCAAATAAATCATAATGACGTCCAGTCCATTTTTCAAAATCTTTTGCAACATCAACGATAACATCTTTAGCTTTTCTCATTGCAATAGATTGTTGGGCTTTATGTTCAAATAAAAATGCTTGTAAATCTAGTGGACCTATTGCCATAGGTTCTTTTTCATTTAATAAATAATGTTCTGGTTTATAAGTTCCAACAAATTCTTTAACTTCTTTATCATCTTCAAGCATAATATTTTCTATAGAATGTGATGTAATAAATCCATCTTGACAAACCATTAGAGGAAGTAAAACATCTTTATGTTCTGCTATTCTGTGGGCCATAAGTAAATTATCATAAGCCTCTTGATTATTCTCAGAAAATAGCATAATCCAACCACTGTCACGAACACCCATAGCATCAGAATGGTCATTATGGATATTTAATGGACCAGAAACGGCACGGTTAACTAAGTTCATAACAATAGGAAGTCTTAAGCTTGATGCAATATAAATCATTTCCCACATAAAAGATAAACCATTTGATGAAGTAGCAGTCATAGCTCTAGCTCCTGCTGCTTCTGCACCAATACATGCAGACATTGCACTATGTTCACTTTCAACAGCAACAAATTCAGTATCAACTGTACCATTTGCAACAAATGTTGAAAAATATTGTGGGATTTCTGTTGATGGAGTGATAGGAAAGGCTGCAACAACATCAGGATTAATTTGCTTCATAGCAAAACTTGCAGCTTCATTACCACTTAATCTTTCTCTTATACTCATTAATTAAACACCTTCTTCCTTCATTTCGATTGCCTTAAAAGGACAAACTTTGGCACAAACGCCACATCCTTTACAAAAATCAAAATCAAATTCTTCTCTTTTTAAATCTTTATTTACTGGAATTGCATTTTCAGGGCAAACAGGGAAGCATAGTCCACATTGTTTGCATTTTTCC
The DNA here is from genome assembly GCA_900553125.1 of uncultured Clostridium sp. Taxonomy (GTDB): domain Bacteria; phylum Bacillota; class Clostridia; order TANB77; family CAG-508; genus CAG-269. The sequence goes on from USCB01000023.1 coordinate 8,120, forward strand.
TCAATATAAACAGGTCTCATACTTCTCCAGTCTCCTGTTTTAAATTCTTTTGAGTTTCCAGCTTCATATATGTTACCACCAATTGTTAGATCTTCCATTGGTGTATTTTTATTTATAGTTGACATTTTTTAACTCCTTTCATTGTTCCATTGGGACCGGGTCTTTTTGGTACATTTGCTCTATTGGGACCGGGTCTTTTTGGTCCAAAATAGGAGCTGTTATATTTCTTTAACCTCTTTCAAAGCCATTTCCAAAGCTTTCATATTTCCATCTATAACCTCAGGTTTCTTAGCAAATTTATGCTTAAAAGAACCCTCCATATCTTTTAGAAAATCCTCATCATTCATAATTCCTGTAACTTTAACAATTGCAGCAAGCATAGGTGTATTTGGAAAATATCTACCAAGAGCTTGTGTTGATACTTTTCTTGCATCTATAGTATAAACTTTTCCTTTATATCCTTTTAAAACAGATTTTAAATAATCCTCAGATTTTGTTGTATTTATAACAATTGCACCATTTGTTTTTAATCCAGCTGTAACATCAACAGTTTCAAGCAAAGTATCATCTACAACTACAACATAATCTGGTTCGTAGATATTACTGTGAACTGTTATTGGGTCATCACTTATACGGTTATAAGCAGTAATTGGCGCTCCCATTCTTTCTGGTCCATATTCTGGGAACCCTTGAATGTATTTTCCAGTATTAAATGCGGCATCAGCAAGTAGTAAAGAAGCAGTTTTTGTTCCTTGACCACCACGGCCGTGCCATCTTATTTCTATTAGGTTTTCCATTGGTTTTCCTCCTTATTTTTTTATAGTTGTAGTATATTCTTTATTTGGGCAAAAGTCAAGAAGAATGGGTAGAATTGATGGTCGGAATAATGCACTTTTTTGATAAAAATATAAATATTCATACAAAAAAGGTGGAATTTATGTAAAATATTCGTATGAAAAAAGTGCAAAAAGCAAAGAAAATTCATATGAAAAAGGTGCGAAAATTCTTGACAAAATAAAAAAAAAAGATTATTCTAAATATAGGTGATAAAAATGAAAAGAAAATTTTATAATGTTTTATTGGATTGGAAAAACAATAATATAGAAACACCACTTATGGTAGTTGGTGCAAGGCAAATAGGAAAAACATATATAATAGATGAGTTTTGTAAAAATGAATTCAAAGAATATATATACATAAATTTGATGGAAAGACAAAGTGTAGTAAATATATTTGAGGAAAAGAGTGACTTTGAAACTAAAGTAAAAAAATTAGAGTTAGAGTTAAATAAAAAAATAGATGGAGAAAATACTGTTATATTTTTCGATGAAGTACAAGAGTCTGAAACACTTATAAGCAGTTTAAAAGCATTTTGTGAAAGTCAAAAGAAATATAAAATAATATGTGCTGGAAGTTTATTAGGAGTGAAAATTCATCGTTTTCATGCATCATTTCCAGTAGGAAAAGTAAGAATTGAATTTATGTATCCAATGGATTTTGAAGAATTTTTATTGGCTTTAGGAAAAGAAATGTGGATTGATGAAATAAAGAGATGTTATAATAATTTAGGAGAAATAAGTATTCATGATAAATTGCTAGAGTTATATAGAACCTATTTATGTATAGGTGGAATGCCTGAGGCAATAAAAGATTATATTGGTGTAAAAGAAGAGATATTGTTAACAAATAAAAAAATTGTAAAAAATGTAATAATCTCATATTTGGCTGATATGAATAGATATACATTAAATAACACTGAGTCTATAAAAATAGAAAAAGTATATAAAGCAATACCTACAACACTTGCAAAAGAAAATAGAAAATTTCAATATAAAAATATAGAAAAAGGTGCAAAAAAACGTGACTACGAAAGTGCAATAGACTGGCTTAAGGCAAGTAATTTAGTATATCAATGTACATTAGTAAACAAAATTCAACCGCCATTAAAAGCTTTTGAACAAATTGATTATTTTAAATTATATTTAAGTGATGTGGGGCTTTTAACATCATTATTAGAAATAAGTTTCTCAGATATATTATTAGATACAGAATATATGTTTAAAGGAACGATTGCAGAAAATTATATTGCACAAACTTTTAGAACAAATGATATTTCATTGCACTATTGGAAATCAAACAATATGGCTGAAGTTGATTTTTTATTATATGGAGAAGACGGAATAGTCCCTGTTGAGGTAAAAGCAAACAATAATACAAAATCGAAAAGCTTAAAAATGTATATGGAGAAGTATAATCCAAAATATGCCATAAGAATATCAACTAAAAATTTTGGATATACAAATAATATAAAATCTATACCTTTGTATGCAGCTTTTTTAATTAAATAGAAGAAAGGAACAAGAACTTGGAACTTACAGGAGAAATACTAGGAATAATATACCAAAACGAAATAAACAGCTACACAATAGCAGAAATATATGCCAATGAACTTGAAAAAATAGAAACAATAGTAGGCTATCTACCATTTATTGCCGAAGGAGATGAAGTAAAAGTAATAGGCAAACTAGTAGAACATAAAGAATATGGGGAACAGTTTAAAGTAGAAACATTTGAAAAACTAATGCCTCAAACTTTAGAAGCATTAGAAAGATATCTAGGAAATGGAACAATTAAAGGAGTAGGACCTGCAACTGCAAGAAAAATTGTAGAAACATTTGGAGATGAAACATTAGATGTACTAAAATATGACCCATCTAAATTACAAAGAGTAAAGGGAATAAGTAGCGAAAGAGCTATAGAAATTGCAGAAAGTTTTATGGAGAGCTGGGGAGTTTGGCAAATTGTAGAATTTTTGAAAAAGTTTAATATAGGAATTGAAAATGCTAAAAGAATTTATGATAAATTAGGTGCAATGGCGATTGAAACAATAAACGAAAATCCATATATTTTAATAGATTTAGTAAGAGGCATAAATTTTAAGCAAATAGATGATATGGCACTTAAACTTGGAACAGATGAGGGAAGTTTAAAGAGGATTACTAGTGGTATAAAATATGCTTTAATTCAAACTTCATATAATGGTCATTCTTGTGCAATTTTACAAAATTTGGAGGAATTTGTTACAAATTTATTAGGAATAGGTGTTGATGAAGTCGAAAGTGGGATTATTCATCTAAAGGCAAAAGGAGAAATTGTTATAGAAAATAGAGAAGATGACTCAGAATGGATATATTTAGAGAGTTTTTACAATACGGAAGTTGCGATTTGCAATAGATTAAATAAGTTAGATGAAACTTCCAATTCTAAAAAGGTCCAAGGAATTAAAAATGAAATTAAGAGAGTGGAAAAGGAAAATGAAATTGAGTTATCTGAAAAACAAAAAGAGGCTGTGGAGGCAGTAAATGATAATAATGTAACAATTATAACTGGAGGGCCTGGAACTGGTAAAACAACAATTATAAAATCAATTATAGATATTTACATAAAACATAATAATAAAATAGTTCTAGCAGCCCCTACAGGAAGAGCTGCTAAGAGAATGACAGAAACAACTGGAATTGAGGCTAGTACGTTACATAGGTTATTAGAAATTGGAAAAATAAATGATGATGGTTTATACAAGAAAAGTCAAGATTATCAAGGTACGCCAATTGATGCGGATATTGTAATTGTAGATGAAATGTCAATGGTTGATATGTTTCTAATGAATTATTTATTACAATCTGTGTATCTTGGAACAAAACTTATATTAGTAGGAGATAGTGACCAATTGCCATCTGTAGGACCTGGAAGTGTACTTCAAGATATTATAAAATCCGGAAAAATTACAACTATTCATTTAGATAAAATTTTTAGACAAGCAGCTAAAAGTAAAATAATTGTGAATGCCCATAGAATAAATGAAGGAGAAGGATTTATATCTAAAGAGGAAATGGAAGAAGGTGCAAAAGATGACTTTTTCTTTATAAATGAAACGTCACAAGATAAAATGATTAAGCAGGTGATATCACTATGTTCTGGAAGATTAAAGAAATATGGAAATTATGACTTCTTTGAAAATATTCAAGTCCTTACTCCAACCAAAAAGGGACCACTTGGAACAAAAGAGTTAAATAAATCATTACAGGAAGTTTTAAATCCGGCTGAAGATAAGAAAAAAGAAAGAAATACAGGAAATACTATTTATAGAGTCGGTGATAGAATAATGCAAGTTAAAAATAATTATGATATTTATTGGGAAAGACATTCAAACAATGAAACAGGAACAGGTGTATTTAATGGAGAATTTGGAACTATTTTAGATATAGATGAAAAAGATAAAAATGTAGAAATTAGATTTGATGATGACAAAATTGCTTGGTATCAGTTTACAGATTTAGAACAAATTGAGCATAGTTATAGTATAACAATCCATAAGGCTCAGCGGAAGTGAATTTGATGTTGTTATTATGTGTATTCCAAGAGCAGCACCAATGCTTTTGACTAGAAATTTATTGTATACAGGTATTACCAGGGCTAGGGAACTTTTGATTGTTATTGGTGATAGTAAAACTGTTGGGTTTATGATTGGAAATGTTGATAGTAAGAAGAGAAATACTGGGCTTAGGTATAAGTTGGAAAGGTAGAAAGTTTCTTTTGTGGACAGAGATTATTGGGTACTTTTGAAAAAAGTACCCAATAATCTCTGTCCACAAAAGAAACTTTTTATAAAAAATGAACCAAAATTAAATAAGATACGTCTAACATATGAAAACAAGAAAGGAAATTGTAAAATGGCTATTATACAAATAAAACCTAAAAAAAATAATAAACAAAAATTTACACAGCTTATTGAAGAAAATAAATTAAGATTTTATAAAACAGCAAAAATGATTTTAAAAAATGACGATGATGTTTATGATGCAATACAAGAAGGTTTAATAAGCATCTACAAAAATTATGAAAAATTAGAAAATGAAAAATTTTTTTCGACATGGGCTACAAGAATCATAATAAATAAATGTTATGATTTATTAAGAAAGCGAAGAAATAATATAGTGCCTATAGATGAAATTATTGAAAATAATACAATGCTTGGACATAGTGATAAATATGAAATAGATGAAAATGGAATAAAATGGGCGATGAGCTTTTTAAATGATGAAATCAAATTAATAGTTATTTTGTATTATTATGATAATTATTCAATAAAAGAAATCTCTGAAATAGTTAATATTCCAGAAGGAACTGTAAAATCGAGGCTTTCAAAAGCAAGAAAAGTTTTAAAACAAAAATTAGGAAAGGAGGAGATTTAGATGAAAGATGAAGATTTTGACCTATTGTTAAAAAAGCAAATGCAAAAAGATACCTATATTCCTGAAAAAATAAATCACCTTTTTTCAAATTTTGAAAGTGAGGTAAATATGAAGAAAAATAGAAAAATAAAAGTAATAGATAACATTAGAAGAGGTTTTATTGCTGCAAGTTCAATATTAGTAATGTTTCTAGGTGGATGCACATATGCACATGTAAATGGAACCGAAACTATAATTTCACCATTATTAAGAAATTTAGGGATAAATAGTAAATATGAAGAAAATTCAACAAAGTTTGATGAGGAAACCACAAAGCAAAATGTAAAAATAAAAATGTTAGATGGGGCAATAGATGATACAACACTTATTATTGGTTATGAAGTAGAATTAAAAGATATCGATTTAGATAGTTGGATTGAAATTGAAGGACATTACAAAATAAATGATACAAGTATTATACCAATAAATACATCGATTGACAGAACCTCTGACAAAACATTTGTATGTTATCAAATATTTGATGTTAATGAATTGAAAATAGCTGACAACCAAAATGTAAAAATAGATGCAGATATATATAGAATAAGAGAATATACAGAGTGTGAAGACATAGATTCTGCATATGCTGTATATGGAAAAGTTTATGAAGATACGTGGAGTCTAAAAGAAAATATAGATATAAAAAAATTAACAACGTCAAAAACATATGAACTTCAAGATGCAAAAAGTTATGAAATAGCTAAAAATTTAAAAGTGTCAGTTACAGAGTTTATTACAGGTTCATATACAAATATATTGAAAGTTAGAACAGATAGAACAGGTTATAAAGGGGATCAAATTGAAAAATATTATAAAATACTAGATGAAAAAGATAATGAAATAGGTATGTTTAAAGAGGAAGAAAGACAATATGATGAAATATCATATAATGACAGATTAGTTACAGGAAAAGTAAATAAAGATTCTAAGATTAAATTAGAAGTATATGCTAGAGTAGTTCAAACAGGAAATTTCAAAAAAGTTGCTACAATTCCAGTAAACTTAACAAAAGCTGTTGAAAAAAATACACAAGAGGCGAGATGGAAAGAATATAAAAATGATAGATATGCTTTTAAATACAGAGAAAGTTGGAATTTAATTTCAGAATTAGATGAAACAGATGTAGGTTCTAATAGTGCATATGTAGGGGCATTGGAACTAGAAATTCCTTCTACTACAAATTCGGAAAGAACTTCTTCGATATATATTAAAACTGTAAAAACAAGTGCAACGCTAGAAGAATATGTAAAAAAAGAAAAGAAACAAAATACAGAAGAATATGCAGAAGTAAAAAGTACATCAAGAATAAAAAACAAAAATCAAGATGGCTATCAAGTAGTATATGAATTTTCTGATGGTGAAACTATATATATTCAGAAATCAACATATTTGTCTGTAGATAATGGAATTTGTACAGTAACATTTTGGGGAAGTGAAAAGGAGTATAATAATTTAAAAAATGACATTAATAAATTTTTAGAAAATTTTAATTTCTGATTTGAATTTCGTATTGGGGACGGTTCTTTTCGCGAAAAGAACCGTCCCCAATACAAAAAAATGCTTGACAATAACCACCAAAATGTAATAAAATAAGAAAAAATTAAGGAGGAACAAAGATGAAACATTTAATCGATATCAAAGAACTATCAGTAGAAGAAATAGACGAATTAATCAAAGTAGCCAAAGATATAATTGCACATCCTGAAAATTATCAAGAAAAGTGCAAGTATAAGAAATTGGCTACTTTATTTTTTGAACCAAGTACAAGAACAAGACTAAGTTTTGAGGCAGCGATGATGGAACTAGGAGGAAATGTAATAGGATTTTCAGAGGCATCATCAAGTTCAGCATCAAAAGGAGAAAGTGTAGCTGATACCATAAGGGTAGTAGGATGTTATAGTGATATAATAGCAATGAGGCATCCAAAGGAAGGAGCACCACTTGTTGCGTCATTAAAATCAGAAGTACCAATAATAAATGCTGGTGATGGAGGACATAACCACCCAACACAGACTTTAACCGATTTATTAACTATTTTCTGTGAAAAAAATAGACTAGATAATTTGACAATAGGATTATGTGGAGATTTAAAATTTGGAAGAACAGTACATTCATTAATTACGGCAATGTCAAGATATAAAAATATAAAATTTGTATTAATCTCACCTGATGAGTTAAAATTACCTGAATATGTAAAAGAGGAAATATTGGATAAAAATGGAATTTCTTATATTGAGACAAATGACATAGAAGAATACTTAGGTGATTTGGATATTTTATACATGACAAGAGTTCAAAAAGAAAGATTTTTCAATGAAGAAGATTATCTAAGATTAAAAGATTATTATATATTAAATAAAGAAAAACTGGAAAAAGCTAAAAAAGATTTGTGTATATTACATCCATTACCAAGGGTTAATGAAATTTCAGTAGAAGTAGATGATGACCCAAGGGCTTGTTATTTCAAACAGGTTAGATATGGAAAATATATGAGAATGGCACTTATTTTGAAATTATTGGATATAAAATAGGAGGAATCAAATGAATATAGATAGTATAAAAAATGGTATCGTAATAGACCATATACAGGCAAAAATGGGACTTGAAATATATGATGTATTAAATTTAGGAGAATTGGATTGTTCAGTTGCAATTATAACTAATGCTAGAAGTGAAAAAATGGAAAAAAAAGATATTATAAAAATTGATAGAGCAATTGATTTGGATTTGGATATTTTGGGATTCTTAGACCCTAATATTACAATCAATATTATAAAAGATAATGTTAGAGTTGAGAAATATCATGTAAAACCTCCAAAGGAGATTAAAAATATCATAAAATGTAAAAATCCAAGGTGTATTACTTCAATTGAACAAGGACTAGATCAAGTTTTTGTTTTAGTAGATGGAGAAAAGAAGAAATATCGTTGTAAGTATTGTGAAGCTTTGAACGAGAAATAGAAAGGCAGATAAAAATGGATGATAAAGATTTAATTGAAAAATTAAAAATTCTTTTGATATATGGAAAAAGAGCAGTGGATGGAAAAAACAAAGATGGTGTAGAAGAGAGAATATATAAAGATGAGGATGATACTGCACACTATTTTTATATAAGAGAATTTTTACAAAGTCATTTAAAAGATGAGGAAGAAATTCAAGAAGTATTAGAAAAGCATGATGTTAATAGTATTTTTTATACTATACAAAAATTGGGACATATAGTTTTTGCAGAAAATACATCTACTCCGAAATACAAATCAGGTATATTTATATGCCTAAAGAAATTTCGGATAGGCAAAGAAAAACTTTGAGGAAAGTCCAAGAAAAACTTGTTGATGAGGATTATAATATAACGCTATTAATAAATCTGAATAGAAATGAAAATGGAATAACTGGTTCTCAAAAGCAGGGGAAAGCAGTATTACTAAATGATTTTACTGAGGAAATAGAAAGATAAATGTAATAATGTTAACTAAAAAGTATAAGATAAATATTAGGAGGTATTTATCTTATATTTTTTTCAAAAAATAAATTGTTAAAATTTCAAGTTTTTAGTGTAATTTTTACTTGGATTTTAGGAGCTCTTCTACATTTTACATAATTTCGTGTTGGGGACGGTTCTTTTCGCGAAAAGAACCGTCCCTAATACGAAAATTTAATTACAATTATTCATATAAAATTTCTTATCAGCAAGTTTATCTTGAACTTTACGTAAAGCTTCACCAAATCTTTGGAAATGAACAACTTCTCTTTCTCTTAAGAACTTCAAAGGTTCAACAACATCAGGATTATCTCTACATAAATCAATCAATTTTTCATAAGTGGCTCTAGCTTTTTGCTCTGCAGCTAAATCCTCTTGAAGATTTGCAATAGGATCACCTTTACAAGCTAAGCAATTTGCACTAAAAGGAACACCTGCAGCAGATTGTGGATACACATCAACACCATGATCTGTATAATAAGCACTAAGACCAGCAGCTTCAATCTCTTCAATAGAAGCATTTTTAGTCAATTGATGCACAATAGTTCCGACCATTTCTAAGTGAGCTAATTCTTCTGTACCGATATCATTCAAAATAGCTTTAGCATTTTGGTCTGGCATACCAAAACGTTGAGATAAATACCTAAGAGAAGCGGCAAGTTCTCCGTCAGGTCCTCCATATTGTGATATAATAACCTTAGCAAGTCTAGGGTCTTTACATTTAATATTAATAGGATATTGTAAAATTTTATTATAAGTCCACATTAGAACATTCCTCCTTCCCAAGGCCAAGGCTCTTCAAGCCATCTCCACTTATTACAAGGGCAATTAATAGTTAAAGGACCATAAACCTTTTGATATTTATCAGTTAAATCTCTGTATTCTCTACAATACTTATTGTGTAGACAAAGAGCCTTTTCATCATCAGGATGAGTATCTAAATACAAAGCAAGTTCTTGAATGGCAAAAGCTAAACATTTAATTTCATTTAGCATTTCAGATCTTTTACTTTCATTTTCACAGCAAGAAGAATTACAGCATTCATTATTTGAATCCATATTCATAGGATTATTTAAAGTTGCATTCATCATTCATTACACCCCTCTCCAATAGAATTAGTTCTTTCAAGAAAACTAATTTGTCGCATAGAATCACAAGGTTCATAAGGACTTACAAGTTCTGGAAAAATAGTTCCGTGTTTTAAACCAACACAAGGTTTAAAAGTTTCATTCATAAATTGAGTTGGAACATAACTTTGAGCAAGCATTGGATTATCTGGAAAGACATCCATATAATTATCATCAAACCCACATCCGCAATTTTCGTTGTAACTTTGTGTGTTATTTCCTACATTATTACAACAGTTTTCAATGAGATTTGTATTATTACAGTGTTTTTGCATATTAATCATGTTGTTGTTCATACAACAGCAACGCATACATCTATTTCGCATTTTTGTTTTTACCTCCTAGTATAAATTTATAATATATAATATTCAAAAGTTCGACAGGGGGTGACAATAGAAAATTCTAATTTACAACAAAAAAAATATATGATATAATCCACTAAAAATGTACTAAAAAGAACCGGTCCCAAACGAACAAAAGGAGAAACAAAATGAAAAAAATAAACTACTATAAAACATACCAAGACGATTTTGTCCAGAGTCAAGACCAAAACTACAAATTGCCAAAAGATTACAAATGGATACATAAAAATATAATATACAAGCTATTCTCAGGAATACTATATAGAATTGCATATATAATAAGCCTAATATACTGTAGATTTTTTCTACACATAAAAATAAAAAATGCAAAAATTCTAAAAAAGTACAAAAAAGAAGGATATTTTATATATGGAAACCACACTCAGCCAATAGGAGATGTATTTACACCAGCACATATATGCAAAAGAAAGAGAATATATGTAATAGCAAATAGTAATAATTTGAAAGTCAAGACAATAGGAAAGCTACTTCCAATGCTAGGAATTTTACCAATACCTGATTCTCCAAATAGAATGAAGGAATTTTTGAATGCAGTTAAACAAAGAGTAAGAGAAGAAAAATGTGTTGTTATATACCCAGAGGCACATGTATGGCCATATTATACTGAGATTAGACCATTTCCTACTACATCATTTAAATTTCCGGCAGAAACTAGGCTTAAATCATTTTCAGCAACCACTACATATCAAAAAAGAAAAATCGGAAAGAAACCCAAAATAACGGTGTATGTAGATGGTCCGTTTGAAATTGATGAAAAATTAAATAAAAAAGAAAATCAGAAAAAATTATGTAAAGAAATATATGAATGTATGGTAAATAGAAGTAAACAGAGCGATTATGAATATATAGAATATAGGAGAAAATAAAAGATGGATATTTTGTATTGTGGAGATAAAAATATAGAAGGTGGACTAATTATTTCTGTCTTGTCTTTGTTAAAAAATGTAAAAACAAATATTACTATTTATGTACTAACTATAAATAGTAAGAAGTGGAACATAAATGGGGTAACTCAAAACTGTATAGATGTTTTAGATAATAAAATGAAATTAGTAAACAAGGAAAATTCGATAAAAAAAATTGATATAACAGAGCTTTTCGAAAAAGAAATTCCCTATCAAAATATGAAAACACGTTTTACTCCTTGTTGTATGCTAAGATTGTTTGCAGATGAGATAAATGAACTTCCAGATAGAATTTTGTATTTAGATAATGATGTAATTTGCAGAAAAGATTGCCAAGATTTTTATAATCAAGATATGGAAGGTTATGAAATTGCGCGGTTCTTTAGATTATTATGGAAAATGGTTTTTTAAAAATAAAAAAATCAAATTTAATTATATAAATTCAGGTGTATTATTATTAAACTTAAAGAAGATAAGAGAAACAAAATTGTTAAAAAGAGCAAGACAAATGTGTCAGAATAAAAAAATGTTTATGCCAGACCAGTCATCATTAAATAAGTTATCATTAAGCAAAAAAATAGAAAAAAGAAAATACAATGAACAGAGGAAACTAAAAAAAGACACTGTATTTCAGCATTTTACAACAAGTTTCAGATTATTTCCGCTTTTTCATAAAGTAACAATAAAACCATGGGATATAGAAAAAGTACATAAAAGGTTGAAAATTTTTGAGTATGATGATATACTATTAGAATATGAAAAGATGAAAAAGGTAATTAAAGGAGAAGAAAAATGAAAAGAAATAAAGAAATACCAATATTTTTTGCAATAGATGACAAATATGCACCATATGCGAGTTGTACTATTACATCAATTATTGAAAATAGTTCAAAAGAATATAATTACAAAATATACTTATTACATGATAATTGCAGCAAAGAAAATATTTCCAGAATATCAAAATTACAATGTGAAGGTTTTGACATAATTTTTAAGGAAATGAAAGAAGGATTGGAATCAATAACTGATAGAATAGAAAATAGATTAAGATGTGACTATTTTACACTTACAATTTACTTTAGATTATTTATTGCAGATATGTTTCCAGAATATGATAAAGGAATATATATTGATAGTGATATAGTAGTTCCAGGAGATATATCAGAATTATATAATAAGGAATTAGGAGATAATTTTATTGGTGCATCAACAGACAATTCAATTCAAGGTATACCAGAACTTACTAAATACGTAGAAGAAGCGGTTGGTGTTAAAAGACGTGAATATATAAACTCAGGTGTATTAGTAATGAATTTAAAGAAAATGAGAGAAACAGAATTCAGTAAAAAGTTTTTAACATTATTAAATACATATCATTTTGATTCAATTGCACCAGATCAAGATTATATAAACGCAATGTGTAATGGAAAAATATTATATTTAAATGAAGAATGGGATGCAATGCCAACAGAAGGAAAAGATGAAATAAAAAATCCGAAACTTATCCATTATAATTTATTCCAAAAACCATGGTGTTATGATAATATTCAATATTCTGATGTTTTTTGGAAATATGCTAAAAAAACAGATTATTATGAAGAAATTGTCGAATTTAAAAATAACTATTCTGATGAACAAAAGAAATCTGACCAAGAATGTTTAGGTCTTTTAGTAAGCAAGGGAAACATTTTACCAAACAATGAAGTTACTTTAAAAAAGATGTTTGAACAAGGAAAAAATATAAGAGTTTAAAATTAAAAACAGATAATTTATTAAAAAGTTATCTGTTTTTATATGGAGATAAAAGGAGGGGAATATGGAAGGCAAGACAATAGATGAAAAATTAAAAGAATATAGCAAATTAAATAAAGAAGAATTATTTTCTAAAATGGAAACATCTATAGAAGGACTTAGTATTGTAGATATAGAAGAAAAAATAGAAAAATATGGAAATAATATATTAGATGTTAAAAATAATAATACCTTATTAAGTAGATTAAAAGAGGCTTTTATAAATCCATTTAATATAGTTCTAATTTTAGTGGCAATTATAACATTTGTTACAGACGTTGTTATTGCTACGAAAAAAGACTATTTAACATTTATTCTTATTATAAGTACAGTAGTGGTATCAGCATTAATTTCTTTTTTTCAACAAACAAGTTCTGATAAGGCAGCACAAAAATTGAAAAATATGATTTCAAATAAAATAGATGTAATAAGAGATGGACAACAAAGTATAGTTGATGTAGAAAATGTAGTTCCAGGAGATATTGTTAGATTATCATCAGGGGACATGTTACCAGGAGATGTACGATTTATAGAAACAAAGGACTTATTTATAGACCAAGCATCATTAACTGGAGAATCAAATCCTGTTGAAAAATATGCAGTTTTAAAAGAAGAGGATGCAGAAATAACAGATTTATCCAATATAGGTTTTATGGGTACAAATGTTGTTAGTGGGTTTGCACTAGGTGTAATTGTTGCAACAGGTAATTATACATATTTTGGAAATATGGCAAAATCTTTATATAGTGTAAATGAAAAAAACAGTTTTGAAAAAGGTGTTGATAGTGTAAGCAAATTATTAATAAAATTTATGATGGTTATGGTACCGATTATATTAATTATAAATTTAGTTACAAAAGGAAATGTTTGGGATTCACTAATTTTTGCTATTACTATAGCAGTTGGGCTAACACCAGAAATGTTGCCTGTTATAATGACATCAACATTAGCAAATGGGGCAGTGAAAATGTCAAAAAAGAAGACAATTGTAAAAAGGTTAAGTTCGATACAAACATTTGGGGAAATGAATATTTTATGTACAGATAAAACAGGAACACTAACAGAAGATGAAATAATTTTGGAAAAATATATGGATGTATCAGGTGAAGAAAATATTAGAATTTTAAAACATGCATTTTTAAATAGTTATTTTCAAACAGGATTAAAAAACTTGATTGATGTTGCAATAATCTCAAGAGCTGAAAAAGAAGGATTGAACATCTTAAAAGAAGAATACGTAAGAGAAGATGAAATACCATTTGATTTTTCAAGAAGAAGAATGAGTGTTGTTCTAAGAGATAACAAAGGAAAAAGACAATTAATAACAAAAGGAGCAGTTGATGAAATTATAGAGATATGTTCATTTATTGATATTGATGGGCAAGTTATACCATTAACAAAAGAGATGAAAGAAAGAGCATATAAGGTTTATGAAAAAAACAATAATGACGGATTAAGAGTATTAGCTGTTGCACAAAAAAATCATATACATGGGGTAGAAACATTTGGAGTAGCAGATGAATGTGATATGGTTTTAATAGGATTTGTAGGATTTTTAGACCCTCCAAAAGAAAGTGCAAAACAGGCAATTACAGCACTATATAAACATGGTATTGACACAATTGTTTTAACAGGAGATAGTGAAGGTGTTGCAATTAATGTTTGTAAGAAAGTTGGTATACCAGTAGATAAATGCCTAACAGGTAAAGATATAGAGGAAATGTCAGATGATGAATTGAAAAATAAATCAAAAGAATGTAGACTATATTCTAAATTATCACCATTACAAAAACAAAGAGTAGTTAGGATATATCAAGAACAAGGAAACACGGTTGGATATATGGGAGATGGAATTAATGATAGTCCACCATTAAAACAAGCAGATGTTGGAATTTCAGTAGATACAGCAGTTGATATCGCTAAAGAAACAGCAGATATAATTTTGTTAGAAAAGGATTTAAATGTATTAGAAGAAGGAGTTATAAATGGAAGAAAAACATTTACCAATATACTAAAATATATAAAAATGGCAACAAGTGGAAACTTCGGAAATATGTTATCTGTTGTAATTGCAAGTATATTTTTGCCATTTTTACCAATGTTACCAATCCATATTTTAATACAAAATTTACTAAACGATTTTGCACAAATAGGAATGCCTTTTGATGATGTTGAAAAAGAATATATTGAAAAACCTAAAAAATGGGATACAAAAAGTATAAAAAAATTCATGTTTGCATTTGGAATAATCAGTTCAGCATTAGATATATTATGTTTTATAATATTATGGTATGTCATGAAATTTAATACACCAGAAAAAGCCACACTTTTCCAAACTGGTTGGTTTGCATTTGGAATTATTTCGCAAACATTGATTATTTACATGATGAGAACATCAGGAATTCCATTTATTACAAGCAAGCCATCAAAGCAATTGATGATTTCGACATTATCAGTAACAGTATTAGCTTTAATTATTGCATTTACAAATATTTCAGTTGCATTTGATTTGAAAAAACTCCCATTACAATATGGAGTGGTAATTTTAGTGCTTATGCTTATATATGCATTTATAATTCAAGTTTACAAAAAGATTTATTTAAAAACTAATAAAGAATGGTTGTAAACAGTAACTATAATAATTTTGAAAAATGTAAAAAAATGTGAAAATATTGAAATTTAATTATAAAGATGTTATAATGTTACAGTCAAAAAACAATAAAAAGTTCATTTTTTTTGAACTTGTTCACATAATATAAACCGAATTGGTTTTTTGGGGAAAACAAAGGAGGAGCAATATATGAGTAGTTTTTATACATTAATGATTGTGAATGTAGTTGTAAGTATGGTGATACTTACAACAATAGTGGCAAATAATAAAAGTTTAGCAGGAAGACCTAAAAGCCGGAAGGGACTTATAATTGCGTTTTCTTTTATAACTTTAGGGGCTATTAGTGAGTGGCTTAATATATTTATAAGGGAGAACGAATTGGCAAATTTAATATGGTTGGTGGATTGGCTTAGATTAATAAAATTTATTATCATGCCAATTACACCAATCATAACCGCAGACGCTTTATTTGAAAAAGAAAGCAAAAATAAACTGATAGAGACAATATGGTTTCTTGAAAAGATTTATTTAATTCTTGGAATTATTCTGATAGTAGAAGGATATGTATTTTTTTCAAACGAATCAAGTATATATTATTCAAAAAGAGTCTGGTATGAAACCATGATGTATAATGTATATATAGTTGCATTTTTAGTTGCAACCATGTATTTGTTTGCAAATGCATACAGTTTTAGCAAGAAACATCAGCAAAAATCATTCATTATTTTATTAGAAATGATATTGTTTGTTGTTATTGGTGTAGTTATGCAAATATCAAATATACATCAGAAAACATCGTGGCTTACAATATCAGTAACGGCAATGTTCTTCTATATGTATTATAATGAATTAATACAAAATATAGATGGAATGACAGGGCTGCTGAACCAGAAAAGCTTTCATTCATATATTGAAAGTGAGGCAAATGAAAACAAAAAATGTATAATAGTTATCATGGATGTAAATGATTTTAAATATATAAATGATAACTATGGGCACCATTTTGGCGATGAAATTTTAAAAGACATTAGTTGTATCTTGAAAGAAAGTTACCAAGATGTCGGATTTTGCTATCGTATGGGTGGTGATGAATTTGCTGTCATTGTCAAAAAAGACTTTGAGGAAATTGAACAAATAAATCAAGGTTTTATAAATAATCTGCAAAAGAAACGGGAGGTTAAAGCAGAACTTCCACATGTATCATGGGGGTATTCAGTGTATGACCCTAAAAACAAAAGGAAGCATTCCTTGCAGGATACAAAAAAAGAAGCAGATGTAAAGATGTACCTCGAGAAGAAAAAATTTAAAGAAAAAAAACCCAAAAGATGATGTGAACAACAAAAAGGCACAGGAAATAAATTATATAGCCTGTGCTTTTTGCGTACACTATTATTTACAAGAGAACAAAAATAATATTTTAATTAAGTTTGCAAGCAAAGTCTTTTTTATATGTAACATAAATATACTAAATAAAGGAAGGAATAAAAAAATGGAAATAGTAGAATTATTATTATTAAGTATAGGTCTTGCAATGGATGCATTTGCGGTATCTATTTGTAAAGGAATATCAATGAAAAAAATGAATTGGAAAAAGGCTATAATTATAGGTTTATATTTCGGGGGTTTTCAAGCCCTAATGCCAACACTTGGATTTTTCCTTGGAGCAGCTTTTCAAAGTTTGATAACAAGTATAGATCATTGGATTGCTTTTGCATTGCTTGCAATTATTGGTGGAGGAATGATAAAAGAGTCTTTTGATGATGATAGTGAAAACAAAAATGATGATGTAAGCTTTAAAACTATGATTATTCTTGCAATCGCTACAAGTATAGATGCATTAGCAATAGGAATTACTTTTGCATTCTTAAATGTTAATTTGTTATTAGCTGTAAGTTTGATCGGAATTATTACTTTTATTTTATCTGTTGCAGGAACTAAAATTGGAAATAGATTTGGCGATAAATATGAGAGCAAGGCAGAATTAGTTGGTGGTATTATTTTGGTTTTACTTGGTATTAAAATTTTATTAGAACATTTGGAAATTATAGGATTTTAAATAAATAAGTAACTGAAAAAAACTTCTTTTCATACTATATAAAAAAGTATGAAAGGAAGTTTTTTATGGATTATGAATTAATGATGAATTCAAATATCAAAATAGGACAAAAAGCGCCAGATTTTACAGCGATAACTACATATGGAAATAGGTGCCTAAAAGACTACGAGGGAAAATGGTTGGTATTTTTCAGTCATCCAGGAGATTTTACGCCAGTGTGTACGACCGAAATGATAGCTTTTGCTAATGCATATCAATATTTTCAAAAGATGAATACAGAATTATTAGGATTAAGTATAGATAGCAACGCATCACACTTAGCATGGATGAATGACATATTTAAAAGAACGGGAATAGTTTTACCATTTCCAATAGTAGCAGATAGAAGCGGAGAAATAGCAAGGTTATATGGAATGATATCAAAAGATATAAGTAATACCCAAACTGTCAGGGATGTAATAATAATTGATCCCAATGGGGTTGTAAAAATCATTTTAACATATCCACTTAATGTTGGAAGAAATATTGCAGAAATAATAAGAGCTGTGCAAGCACTGCAAATGTCAGAATGCAGTAATGCATCAACTCCTGTAAATTGGATACCAGGGCAACCTGTAATTATTCCTTCACCTCAGGCTTATCCTGAATTGGAGGAGAGACGAAATTTCATTGAGGAGAATAAAAATGGGTTAAGTTGGTATTTGAGTTTTAAGGAACCGGATGGAAAGTGCTGATTTCTGATTTGGGACGGTTCCTTTTCTGGAAAATTTTCCATTGGGGACGGTTCTTTTCGCGAAAAGAACCGTCCCCAATCAGAAAAGATTAATTAAAGTATTGGCAATTGCATTAATTACCATATTTTTTTGCAAATACCTTTCACAATCATCAACAATTATTTCTTTTACAATTAAATCATCATTATAACAAATTGAAAACCAAACATGATTTAGTGTATTAGTAGGATTATTAGGGTCGATTCTGCCTAGTTGTCCAGTAACACCAATACCTATATCAGAATTTGATTGACGTTTTACAGCTTTTGCCATTTCTATTGATGTTTCTTTACTATATACTGTAAATTTTTCTATTATATCAGCAGGTACACCAAATTTTATTTTAGCTTCATTGCAATATGTTACATAACTTTCTTTTATAACTGTTGAGGCTCCAGAAATGTTTGTTATTTCATTTGCAATTCCTCCGCCTGTGCAACTTTCCATTGTCGAGATTGTTAGATTTTTTTGTATTAATTTTTGAACTATTTGAGTCCAGATATTTTGTGTTGAATTCATTATTTTTTACATTAAATCATATAAGGCTAAACTAAAATTCATTTACTCAATAGGGTCATTAGCGGTTAACTGCTAAAAACATTAGATTTTCGGTCCTTCCTCATAGGCAATTGTTTTTTGTTGTTAATATGTATTGTTAATTTCTGTCGCAAAATTACGTCGGATCCCAAGTGCGTTCAAATACTATTTTATCCAAGAATAATACTTTTTTGCCGGAGTGTATTTTTAACACATCGATGGGGTAGCCGTAGGCATGAAAGCCTTTGTGACTGGTCGCAAAGATAGATGTGTGAAGGAAAAGAGAAGGGGGGATTTTGTATAGAAATAGGGGGGGATATGTATTTATCCCTGTTAAAAAGGTCTCTTATACAATGATTTTTGTCTTTTTGTAGTTATCCCGGAACTCTTTGGGAGAGCAGTTTTTCTTTTTCTTAAAGATACGGTTGAAGTTCGAGAGGTTATTGAAGCCGCAGTCATAACAAATCTCCGCGATGGATCGTTGCGTGTCCACCAGCATGCGGGCGGCGTAACCGATACGGATATCGGTGATATAGTCGGAGAGGGTCTTCCCGGTCCTCAACTTGAAGAAACGGCTGAAAGCGGAAGGGGCCATACCTACGAGTTCCGCCAGTTGGTTTAGGCGGATATCCTGTTGGTATCGTTCGTTAATGTAATTTTGTACTTTCTGGATACGACGGCTCTCGGAATGGATATCTGTTATTTTAGCGAATGAGGAGCTGGCCAATACTTT
>USCB01000024.1 GCA_900553125.1 uncultured Clostridium sp.
GATAATCGCCATGAGCCCCTGCCACTATGATTTTGAATTTTCTTACAAATTGCAGCAGAGCAAAAAAAAGCCGCCCCGCCTTAGCCGCAAGATGTTGCCAAAATTTTTAACAACCTGCCTCCTCAAAAAACAGGTGGGTGCCAACCTTAATACTTGTGGGCTTCTTACGACCAACGGGAAGTAAGCATGCACGCCATATCAAGAGATAAGCCCCTCTTTAAACTTGTAGGTTCTAAAAATTCTGTCTACACGTACTACGCAGGGTAGCTTTTTTTCTTTTTAAATTATACTTATAATACCATCAAATAAAATTTTTTTCAAGTCTAAATTTTTTGATTTGGTATAAATATAAGCATTATTTTTATTATATCTCGATTTTTATCATTTATTCTAACTTAAATGGTATATTTTAATACTTGATTTTTTTTTCAATTTATTTTCTGCTTTCATGACATACAAAATATATAATTTGATATTTATTAGATAAACTATTAAGTAATTCTATGGCATTTTTTATCTTATTTTCATCCAAATTAACAAATGGGTCATCTAAAATTATAAAAGGTTTTTCATTTTCAAATAAGCTATCAATCAAACTTAATCTCATGCAAATATAAACTAAATCTTTATATCCTGTACTAAAATAATTAATTTCCTTATTCGAACCTTGTTCATTTATTTTAATATGTAAATTAACATCAAGATTTACATCTCTTTCTTTTCCATCTATCAATTGTAAATTCATTAAAAAACTTGTTTTCATTTTTTCCAAATAGTGAGATGAAAATTGTTCTTTTGCAGTTTCTAATAATTTCTTTGTTTTTTCTAAAATACCACAATTTTCTTTCATTTCTTCTATCTTTTGTGCCATTTCCTCTATATTGTTTTCTATATCAAAAACAGTTTCTAAATTACTTTCTAAAAGCTCAATCTGATTTTTATTATAATTTTTTTCATCATTTATTTTATTTATTTGAATAGTTATATCTTCTAGTTTTGTTTCTAACTCTTTTTTATCAATATTTTCTGTATTATTTTCCTTTATTTCTTGTAATTCTTTTATTTTATTTATTTTCTCATATTCCTCTTTAGTTTTTAATTTCATTTCATAATCTTGTCTTTGTCTTTGAAAATCCATTTTTTTCATTTTTATTTCTTGTGCATATGTAACATATTGATTGCTTAAATCATTAAAATATCTAAGTAAATAGCCTTTTATGCTTTCTTCTAGTTCCTTCAATTTTTTTAATATTTCATTTTGCTTTTCAAATATTATATTAGTAGAATTCATTAAATCATTGTACTTTATAAAATTAGATTTAATTTCTGTAAGTTTTATAAGCATATCATCTTGTGTATTATCTATCAAGAAATCCTGTGCAAATTCTGTTACTTCCTTTCTTGTATTCGTTTCTTTTGATTGTAAATTTTCAATTAATTCTTCTATTTCACTTATTTCTTCATCTTTATTTAAAACTTGCTTACCTTTATTTTTTAATGATTTAACCTTTACTAACATTATACTTAGCAAAATTATTCCGCATAACTAATAAACCTGCTGCTATTTGTATCATTTTTATAGCAATAGTCCCTATTCCTGCTATCATACAAATTAAAGCTAATATTCCAAATATTATACATATATTTTTATCCTGATTTTTTTTCTTACATATCTCTGTTTGTTCTTTTTTTAGAGCTATTACTTTTTCTTCATTTAACCTGATTTTACTTTCAACATCACTTATGCTATTGTATTCTGAAATTACACTATTAATTTTGCCTTCTGTTATATTTTTATCTTTGAAAACTTTTTTTAGCTTTTCTAATTCAATATTACCAGATGTTGAAACTTCATAATTTTTTATTTCGACTCTATATTTTTCTATTAATAAACATTTTTCTATTAAGGTTTCTATTTCTATATCTGTAGGAATTCCTTCTTTAAAAAAGTCTTGAAGATTGTGTAGCAAATTTTCACTTTCATTTAGATTTTTTTCTAATATTTTATAATTTTCTAGTTTTACATTTTGAGTTTCTTCTTGTATTTTTTTATTAATTAAAATATTGATTTTCTCACGTTCTTGCTCTTTTTCTTTTAGCTCTTTTTTTAGCATGTTATATCTGTCTTTTCTATCTTGCAATATTTTTTCATTTATTTTACTTTGCTCTAATTTCTTTTCTAATACTGTTTTTTCCTGTATTTTTTGGTTGATTTCTCCTCTATCACCTGTTTTTTTATAATTCTTTATTGCTTTACCTAACCTATCTATTGCTTGCTCAGATGTATTTACGTCATTTTCATTTTCTAAAATATTTCCAAGTTTAGCATTTATGCTATCATTCATTGATGTTTCTATATTTTGACCAGATATAAATGTACTTCTTTCATATGCCTCTTTATTTAGCTTAAATATCTCTTCTCCTATATTTTCGGTATAATCCTTACTTTCTAGGTTTGTTGCTAAATCATATAATTTAAAGGTATCATCTATTTCTTTTTTGCCGAAAAATCTTTCAAGTTTATATTTTTTATTATTTATTTCAAATTCAATACTTCCACCAAAGGCTCCACCTTGCCATGGCATATATTTTTTTCTATCAATTAAAACTTTTGAATTTCTTTTAATTTCCATTCCGTAAAACATGGCTTTTATAAAACTTGCAAATGTAGTTTTTCCAAATCCATTTTCTTCTTTTATTGTGTTTAACCCATTTTCAAATGTATAATTATAGTCTGATAATTTTCCAAAGTTTTCTATATGACATTTTAGTAATTTCATTAGTTTACCTCCTCTCCTGTAAGTGCTTTTATTCCTGTTGTTATTATTTTTCTTTTTTCTTCTTCAGATAAATTTTGTTTTAAAACTAGTCTTATAAACTCTCCTTTTAATGATGCATCATTTTCATATGTCATATAATCTATTTTTAGGGTTGTTTCGTCATATATTTTAGCAAAATAAAACATATTTTTATATTTTTTCTCTAAATATTTTATATCTCTTTCCGAATTTAGTTCTACTTTTCCTATTAAAACTATTTTTATTAATGCCTCTTTTTCTATTTTCTCTATCATGTTATCTATTTTTTCCTCTACCTCTAAGGTTGTTGAAGTTCCTGTTATATCAACATTTATTTCATATAGATGTCTTCCTGCAAATGGAATAAATTTTGATTCTATTTTTTGCTTTTCTTCATTTATATCTAGTAAAACAAATCCTTTTTCTCCACACTCATCAAACCCTCTACCCTCTAAACATCCTGAATAACAATAAATTCCTCTATTATCAATTCTTTCTTGTTTGAATCTATGAACATGTCCTAATGCTAAATAGTCAATATTTTTGTTTTTTAATGACTGAATATTTATGATTTCTGCTTTGTCTTTTTGGTCATATTTTACTTCTTGTCCGTGAAGAGTTACAATATTTATATCATTTTTATTTAACATTAATGTATTATAAATTTCGTAATTACTAAGATTTCCAAATTCAATTCCGGAAATTACGATTTTTCCATATCTATAACTTGTCCACCCTGTATTTGTAAATAGTTTTAAATTTGATGGTATTTCCTCTAAATCTAGTATAAAACTTGCCTCATCATGATTTCCTTTTAAATATATAAAGTCTATTTCTGGATGTGAAAAAATACTGTCCAATACTACATTTTTCGCTTTTACTGTTATGTTCTTCTTATCAAACATATCCCCTGCAATTATTATAATTTCTACATCATTTTCAGCTGCATATTCTACCATATTTTGATATGTTCTTAAAATTTCATCTCTACGCTCTTTGGCTTTCATACTATCCAAATTTGATTTCATTTTTGAATCTAAGTGTAAGTCACTACAATGAATAATTTTCATTTTATCATCCCTTTCTTGCAATTGTTTTTGCCTCATTTGTATATTTTAATAAAAAAATAGAAAAGAGGAGTTGTTCCCCTTTTCTTATTATTTACATCCGCCACAATGTGAACAACCACCATTACAACCATTATCTTGGTCGTCGTCATTAGGATTTCCATTCCAATCTAATTCTATTAAATTTCCACATTCTGGACATCTAATTTCATTAACATCTTCATCTACATCTGCATCAAATTCACAATTACAATATGGACAAGTTACCAAAAAATCACTTTCTACAGTTTCATCATATATATCTTCATATATGTTATCCATTTTATCATTTAATATCTCTATTATGTGATCTGTTTGTTCTTGTTTTTTTATAATTGTATTTAATTTCTCTTCTTTATAATTTATAATTTTTTCAATTTCATTCATCATAAAATCAACTAATTCTGCTGTTCTCTTTTTTAAATATAGCTGTTCTTTTTCATCTTTTATATTTTCATCTATATCTTTGAAAAAATTACTCATTTCCTGTTTTAGGTCTTCTAACATTTATTCTGCCTTTCTTTTTCTGATTTGGGACGGTTCTTTTCGCGAAAGGAACCGTCCCAAATACGAAATTTTTCGTAAAAAGAACCGTCCCCAATCTGAAATTATATTCTTTCCATATATTCACATGTACGTGTATCTACTCTTAATACATCACCAATGTTTACAAACATAGGAACTTGAAGTTCTAATCCTGTTTCTAATGTTGCAGGTTTTCCTGATGTTGTTGTTGTGTTTCCAGCAAATCCTGGTTCTGTGTATGTTACTTCTAATTCTACAAATATTGGAGGTTCAACTGCAAATACTTTTCCTTTATATGATAATATTTTTACTTGCATATTTTCTTTTAAGTATTTTAGGCAATCTCCTAATTGTTCTTTATTTAATGGCATTTGGTCATATGTGTCATTATCCATAAAGTAATATAAATCTCCATCATTGTATAGGTATTGCATTTCTTTTTTCTCTATTTCTGCTCCTGGGTATTTGTCTGATGGGTTGAATGTTTTTTCTAATACTGCACCTGTTATTACGTTTTTTAATTTTGTACGTACAAATGCTGAACCTTTTCCTGGTTTTACATGTTGGAATTCTACTACTCTATATACATTTCCTTCCATTTCGAATGTTGTTCCGTTTCTAAAATCTCCTGCTGAGTATACTGCTGCCATATTTCGTTCTCCTTTCAAATTTTCAAATTATATATTTTTATTTTTTCTCATTTTTAAATCTGTCTTTCCGATTTAAAGAGCTCCAATTATTATACACTCTTTATCTGATTCTGTCAAGGTAATAGCACCTTTCTTTGTTACTAGTACTGTGTCTTCTATCCTTACTCCAAAGTTTCCTGCTATATATATTCCTGGTTCGTCTGTTATTACCATGTTTTCTTTTAATGGTGTATCATTTTTTATTCCTACTATTGGTGCCTCATGTATGTTCAAACCTACTCCATGACCTAGACTATGAATTAGTGTATGTCCATTTACATTGAAGTCACTTTCTACTCCTCTTACTATTGTTTTTATGTTCGCTCCATCTCTTATTTGATTTAGTGCCATTTTTTGATTTTTTAAGACTAGATTGTATATATTTTTTTGTTCTTCTGTTGGCTCTCCAATAAAGATTGTTCTTGTCATGTCTGAACAATATCCATTTACAATACATCCCATATCTATTGTAATTATATCTTGCGGCTCAATTACTCTATCTGTTGGGACTGCATGTGGTTTGGATGAATTTTCTCCTGATGCAACTATTGTTTCAAATGATTCTCCTTCACTATTGTCCATATAATAATCATGTATTTTTCTTGCTATTTGCTTTTCTGTAAGACCTGGTTTTATATAACTTTTAAGCATTTCAAAACAATTATCTGTTATTTCACAGGCTCTTTTTATGTTTGCAATTTCGTCATCATCTTTTATCATTCTTAGTTGAATTAATAGCTCTTCTGCCTCAACAAAATTATTTATTTTGAATTTTCTTATATATTCTTTGTATTTTTTATATGTTATATATTCTTCTTCAAACCCAACATTTTCACAAAATAGGAAAAAGTTTTCATATTCATCTTTTGATATATTTTTTTGGTCATCTACAACGATATCATCAAAAGGTGTTATTATACTAGATACATATTCCATATATCTTCCATCTGTTATAAATATATTTTCTTTTCTTGTTAAAAGTAAAATTCCTTCTGCCTCTATTTTTGTTAAATATCTTATATTTATTGGATTTGCTATTATCATTCCTTGTATATTTAATCCTGCCATTTTATTACGAATTGCTTTTAATCTATCATTCATATTCTATTCCCCTTAATTGTTTTTACTATATAGTCCTAGTGTAAAGATATTCATTAATAGTGCTATTAAACTTGCTGATGGAACAAATATTGATATAAATGCTCCTACTACAATAAATGGACCAAATGGTATATATTCATCTACACTTCTTATTTTAGTTGCTAGTAAAAATATACTTATTACTGCACATACTAAAAATGATACTAATGATATAATTATTATATTTGTTAACCCAAAATATAGACCAAGTGCTCCCATTAATTTTACATCTCCAAGTCCCATTGCCTCTTTTCCATAAACTAATCCTCCTAATAATGTTATTACTAAGAATATTCCGCCTCCTGCTAACATTCCAAGTAACATATTTATGGAAATTGCAACATTCGAAAATCCGTATAAAAACGCAAATATTAATCCTATTTCAAACATAGTTAAGTTAAGTCTATTTGGTATTATTTGCAATTTATAGTCAATAACAACTACGCTTAAAAGCATTGGTGTTAGTATTAAATATTTTATCAAATCTAGATTCTCAATAAAGTTATTTGATATTCCATATCTATATAAAATTGCTACATATAAAACTGCTGTTATAATCATTAAAATATAATTAGGACTGAATTCTTTTTTGTATTCGCTAAATATTTCTCTTGTAAATACTTTTTTGTATTCTGGAAGTCTTTTGTTCATCCAATTTACAAATTCGCCTACAAAAAGACCGAAGAATTGAAATTATTATATAATATACTATATTCACATCATTAAAATACATTTTTTTCACCTTTTACTATTCTTTTTTTTATCTTGTTTTCAATTGGTCTTTTCCATGCTGTATACCAAAAGTCTTTTTCGTCAACTGGGTCAACTAGGATTGTAAACATTTGACATCTATTGCCACCTATTACATCAGTAAATATTTGGTCACCTATTACTGCTATGTTTTGTGGTTTTATATTTAAAGTGTTTTGAATTTTCAAAAATCCTTTTTTTGATGGTTTTTTTGCAAAATATTCATATGGTATTTCTAATTTTTCTGCTACTTTTTTTACCTTTTCTTGCTTATTAGTATTTGATAGTATATACATTTTTATTCCCTGACCTTGTAATTCATGTGACCAATTTACTATATCTTGAGATAGATTTTTTTTGTAGTCTATTAATGTATTATCTACATCTAAAATTAAAGCTTTTATTTTATTTTTCATTAAAAAGCCTATTTTTATATCTAGTACACTACTAAAATATGCTTTTGGATATATTTTTTTCATTTTTCTTTCTTGCCAAAATTTTGGGCAATTCTCCTTTTCTTTATATTAAAAATGCTATTACTAATATTATTGTTTTTATCAATGTTTGTAACATTATCTGAAAATTTACTGTTTTTATTCCTATATTGTTTATTTTTTCATAACTTTGTATTATGCTATTTATTTCTTCTGGTGATGATATTTTGGTTTCTTCCAAATATTCTTTTGCCAGATATTTTGCTTTTATCATTGCATCATCTTCTAAATAACTTCTTATAAAATAATATGTATAACTTAATATTAACATTATTGATAAGTATAGCATTGAATTTTGTATTTTATTAAAAATTGCTAAAATTGCTGTTATTATAAAATATATTATGTATATATTAGAAAAAATAAAATTGAATATTTGTATTCTTCTATCTTGAATTGAGTGTAAGCATTCATGTGCTATTGTTTGTATTCTTGTATAGCTATTTTTTACATCTGCTATTATTATTTTGTCTGATATAGCTATATATAAACTCGTTTTTGATTCTTTGTCTTCTTCCACTTTTACTTTTTCATTTTTTACTTTTTTTAATATATTTTTACATATTTCTATATTTGATGGGTATTTTTCTACTATTTCATTAAATTTTTCTTCTTCATATTCTGCTATATGTTTTAATTTTCTTATGTTTATATCATATACTCTTGATATTATTAATAGTATTATAGCTAATATCATTATTATAATTATTAAATTCATAATTCCCATCCTTTTATGACATTACGTCTTTGACTGCCTCACTTATTGTTTTATTTACGTCTCCTAATAAGATATTAAATTTAAGTTCTGCATCAAAATATTTTTTGATTTCTGGTATTTGTATTAATTCTTTATATAAACTTTGTATTTTGACCATTTTACTACTATCTGTTTTTCCTGTTTGCATTGTGTTTATTTGTTCTTCATATCTTGCTTTTTCAAATTCAGATATTTTTATTTTATATTCTGGCTCTAAATTAATTGCTTGTTTAGCTAGTTTGAAATTAACATATTCTTCAGATTTTTTTATTTCTTCAGCTAATTTATTAACAGTATCATAAACATTCATCTATTTTCCTCCTGTTTTAGCAATTTTTCCATTTATTTACATAAATCAAGCTTATGCATAAGCTTGATTTTTTCTAAATGTAAGTAAATTGGTAATTTCTCCTTTGTTTGCCTTTTTGGCTTTATTTTCTTGTTCAAGTTCTTTTCTTTGTTTTTCTGCAACTGTTTCACAAATTGCTTTTTGGTATGTAAAATGTGTATCTTGGGCAATTTTTCCCCAATTGTATTCGTTTCTAACTTTTGCTTTTGCTTTTTTTACTATATTACTACATAATTGTGGGTCAAATAACAATTCTAGTATTGCATCTGCTATTGAGTTACTATTTCCACAATAACTTTTCATTCCTGTTTGACGATGTTCTACTATTTCGTTTAATCCCCCAATATCTGATACTACAACCGGTACTTCTGCTAGCATTGCCTCTAGTGCTACTATTCCAAATGGTTCATATGTACTTGGGAATACTGATATGTCTGCTGCTTTATACATTTTTGCTACATCTTTTCCATTTAGGTATCCTGCAAAACATACTTTATCTCCTAGTCCCATATTATATACTTCTTGTTTTAATTCATTTATCATTCCACCTTTTCCTGCTATTACAAGTTTTGCATCATGATAATGTTCTAGTATTTTTGGCATTGCTCCAATTAAGTATTGTACACCTTTTTCATATACTAGTCTTCCCATAAATAGTATTATTTTTTCGTTATCTAAAGCGTATTTTCTTCTAAAGTCATAATCTCTATCTATTCCTGAATAATTTGTTAAATTTACTCCATTTGCTACTACATTTATTTTTTCAAATGGTAAACCAAATAGTCTTTGTAATTCACCTTTCATGAAGTTACTATTTACTATTACTTCAGTTGATTCATATGTTAACATCCATTCTGTGTCATTTATGTATTTTTGGTTAGCCTCTCTTATTCCACTGTTTCTTCCTGCCTCTGTTGCATGTATTGTTGAAACAATTGGCATATCATATGCTTGTTTTAGTGTTTTTGCAGCATATGCAACTAACCAGTCATGTGCATGTATTACATCAAATTTTCCTTCTTTTGCAATTATTTCTCCTGTTTTTGCAACCATGTTGAAGTTTAATTGCATTATCCAGTCTATAAAGTTGTTTGGATTTATCATGAAATTATCAACTCTATATACTTCTACTCCTTTATCTACTTCATAATATGGACTATTTCCTTCTCTATATGTTACAACTGTAACTTCATGACCATCTTTTATTAGCCTTTTTGATAAGTCGTTTACAACTCTGGCTATTCCTCCTACAACTCTTGGTGGATATTCCCATGTTAACATTAAGATTTTCATCTTCTTTTACTTCCTTTCTTAAAAAGCATTTTCTTGTGTTTATTTTTTGATATTTTTCTACATTTTGTTCTATTTTATACAATCCTTAGCAAATTGTAAATAGTTTTTTTAAATTTTTCTAAAAAATATTAACCAAATTAAATGAATATTTGTCTGTAATATGATCTAATACAAAAACTGTTTTTTCTAATTCACTTATAGCTTGTTCATATTCACCGCTTTTTGCTAAACTTTTACATGCTGTAAAATTGGTTTCAACCTTTTCTAGCTCATCATGTTCTATATAATATGCAAGTTTATCATACACTTCTTTCCATTTATCATCAATTTTATTTATATCTTCATCAACTTTATCATCTGATTTTTCTAGTAAGTTTTGTTTTAAATTTTCCAATTCCCCAGTTATATAATCCACTGTATTTTTAGTATAATTTTGTGTAACCCAATCTCCTATTACTATTAAAATAACTAAAATAATACAAATAATTAATTCTTTATGCATAGCAATCAATTCCCCTTTTTGTTTTCTTTCTTCTGACAAAATATTTGTCCTTTGCCATCATAAGTAACAAGCAAAGCCTCTTCTGGTTTAAAGCCAAATTTTTCTACTTCTATTAAAAGCCAATTATAATTTTTTCCTATTTTAGTTAGGTTTTCATTCATTATTTTTCCATCAACAACTAAATCATATGGAAGCCCCTCATAATCTGGCATTATATTAAAATCTTCTGGAATTGTCTTTCTTTTATTTGGTTTTTCTATAACTGTTACTTGTCCACTTGTTTCCAAGATTGCATATTCTACATCTCCTATATTTATAACATCCTTTGCTCTTAGCCTTTCTTGTAGCTCATTTAATGTAAATCTTTCTTTTATTAGAGCTTGTTCGTCAATTTTTCCTCTATATATTAAAATTCTAGGTTTCCCACATATTGCCTCTCTTGCTTTTATACTTTTTAAATTTATTGTTGATATTATTAAATGCATTACAAGTAAACCTATTATTGGAACTATTCCATTTGAAATTGGTATTCCTGTTTCTGTCATTGGAATTGACGCTAGGTCTGCTATCATTATTGCTATTGCAAGCTCAAATGGCTGGAGCTGACCTATTTCTCTTTTTCCCATTAGGCGCATTACTATTAGGACTACGATGTATAAAACTATTGCTCTCGTGAAATTTATTAGCATATTTTTTCTCCTTTTTTGTGTACGTTTTTGTATTTGGGACGGTTCCTTTTGTAAAATTTCGTATTGGGGACGGTTCTTTTTCCGAAAAGAACCGTCCCCAATACGAAATTTTACAAAAGGAACCGTCCCAAATCAGAAATTTTATATTTATTTTCTCAAAATAACAAAATTTTATTCTCACATTGCATAAAAAATTTCAAATTGTAAACAATATTTTTATATAGCTAAAAAAATACTTTTTAAATATAAATAAAAAAGGAGGATGAATTATGTCTGACGGTCAAACTCAATCTAATACGCAAAATGGTACAAGTACAGTATGGCAAATTATAGGTAGGCTTGTTGCAGCTGCTGTGGTTTTAGCTATTACGGCCTTTTTTACACCTGGGTTTGCTATTAATAATATTTGGTCTTTAGCTATAGCTGCTGTGGTTTTAACTGTTTTAGATTATTTAATGGTTAAATTTACTGGTTTACATGCTAGTCCATTCGGAAAAGGCTTTGTAGGATTTGCCCTAGCAGCTATTATACTTTATGTTACTCAATTTTTTGTAGCTGGTTATACTATTTCTTGGATGGCTGCTATAATTGGTGCTTTGATTTATGGAGTTGTTGATTATTTCTTACCTGGTCAACAAGAAATGTAATTTTAAAAAGATAATAAAGATGCTAAATTACATCTTTATTATCTTTTCTTTTATATCATTTTGATTTTTGTATATTTGATTTTCTTCTATATATCCTCTAACAGATGACAAAGGATATATATTTGTTTTTCTGCCAATTATGGTTCCTGGATTTAATACTGAACCACATCCAATTTGTACATAATCTCCTAGTATTGCTCCTAGTTTTCTTAGTTTTGTTTCTATTTTTTTATCGTGATATTTTATAGTTACCGGCGTTTCGTCTGATTTTAAGTTTGAAATTATACTTCCTGCTCCCATGTGTGATTTATACCCTAAGATTGAGTCCCCAACATAATTATAATGTGGTACTTGTGCATTATTAAATATAATCACATTTTTTAGTTCTGTTGAGTTTCCTACTACTACATTTTTTCCTATGATTGCATTTTCTCTTATAAATGCACAGTGTCTTATTTCTGCATTTTCGTCTATTATACATGGACCTTTTATGTATGCAGTTGGTGCAATTTTGGCTGTTTTGGCAATCCATACATTTTCTGATTTTTTTTCGTATTTTTCTGTGTCTAATTTGTTTCCAAGTTTTATTATGAATTCGTTTATTTTAGGTATGACTTCCCATGGATATTCGTTTTTTTCAAATATTTCTTTGGCTATTGTTTCTTCTATATTTAAAAGGTTTGTTATTTTAATTTTTTGCATATTCTTTTGCTGTCCTTTCATAAATTTCTGTTGCTGTTTTTGGACTGTCCACTCCTTCTTTATTTTTTATTGGTGCAAATTCGTCTTCTCTTTTTACTCTCATAACTAGCATGTCATTAAAATATTCGAATCCATCAAATATGAATGTTTCAAACTTATATAGTCCATTTTTCTTTGCTATATGATAGTTTAAATTATAATTTGATATTTTTTCTATTGCCTCTATATTTAATAAGTGACTGATTATATTTGCCTCTCCATATAGTAGCTCTCCGTTTTTGTCTTTTTCATTTCTCATTTTTTCTGATAGCTCTATATATTCTACTATACTTGGTTTATTGTTCCTTTTACAAAAAACGCCTACTTTTTCATCTGGATATGCCTTTGCTACTGATTTTGATGCGATTTGCATGTTTGATTCTATTGTTGCTCCTATAAATACTGGCGAAATAGGGTTTACCATTATGTTATCTACTCCACATATGTATACCCATTTTATGTTTTTATTTTTCATGTCTTTTATTATTTCTTGCTTTTTCATTGCAAAGTATATTCCACCATTGCCATTTGAACCTGTTTTTATTTTGTTGTTTTCTACTATGATTTTTCCATCTTCTGTAAGCATTGGCAATTCATCTTGTTCGAAGAATTTTACTTTTTCTTTTTCGTATCCAAAGTAATTATGCTCTTCTAAGAATTTTATTGTTTCTTCATTGTTTTGCTTACTTGTCATTATATACCAATATGGCAAAATGTTGTATTGTTCTTTTGATTTTTTTATGTTTTCTACTAGTATTTCAAATATATATTTTCCTTTTTCACCTATTGGTAATTTGTATGTTCCTTTTGGTCCTTTCCATCCTAGCCTTGTTCCTTGACCTCCTGCCATTGTTATGACTGCATATTGATTGCTTTTTATGATTTGTTCTCCTATTTTTTGATATTTGTCTTTTTGTTCTTTTGTTAGTTTCCAATAGTCTATGTAGTTTATTGGTTTTATTTCACTTTTTTGAATTTTTTTTTCTTCTTTTGTTAAGTTGTATAGTTCTTTTATTTGTTCGAAGTCTATTTCTTTTATTTGATTTATTATTTTACTTTTATCTTCTATTTTGTTGATTTCTTCTATTATTTGCTCTTGATTGTTTTTTCTTAGTTTTTGCTCTATTTTTTGTAGTTCTGTCATATTACCACCCTTATTATTATATTATTTTTTTGAATTTATTCTACAACATAAATAATAAAATAACAAGTATTTTTTGTAATTTAAGTGCAAAATCTGAAACTATAAAAGAGATAGCTGGGTAATACTGATTAATTCAAGATTTCTAATGTGTAACTGAAATAATTTTAGAGTTTATTAGTATATTTTTTTTTATAACATAAAAATATTGAGGCAGAAAATCCCGCCTCAACTATTGACATTTAGCCATTTCTATAATCATACAAAAAATAATTGTTTTCTGTTGAATTATTATTCAATTCATAATTTATATTATTTACATTATATGAACCCCATCGTTCCCTTCCTAAAGCATATAGATACGCTCTCTTTAATTTATCATCATTTACAGTTTCTATATATTTATACATATCCATTCCTTCCATCGAGTTCACATTAGAACCTCCCATTATACTAGTATAACTTCCGAGGTTAGCTTTAGGATTGTAATATATTGTATTTTCTGCACCACTTGTGTTTACATATATTCCTTGTTTTTGTTCAAAATCAAGTTTCCAAACACCAGGATAATAACCCAATTCATTTTCTCCTTTTGTATTATTTTTTATAGTGCCATCATTTACCTTACAATATGTATCATCGTTTTTTATTATATATATATCATTTTCATCCACATATTCTTTAGTTAGTGTATTTGCAACTACAGCATATCCATTATATCTTTTTCCTCCAATGCTCATTCCTTGTAAAAATGATATTGCACAAACATCATTTTCAATGATTTCCCAATCTGTTTCTGATATTTTAGGCATTAGAAAGTTTGAAGATTTGCTTGATGAAAAAGATGATATTGCAGCTGATAGATTTGTTTCAATTACATTTCTTATGACCGCTTTTCTGTGTTGGTTGAAATTTGATGAGGAATCTTCTATATTTGAATTAGTATCATCAAATATTTTTATTACTCCGTATTCACTTAATGATGTTATATTGCTTTCTTTATTATTGTAATTAACAGCATCTGAAGATAGTAAATCTTTCAAATTATACCCGCTTGCATGCTCATTTTCCAATTTATCTACTCTGCGTCCACCTGATAAAACAGCATTTGAAAAACTATAGGCTTCCTTATAATATTCATATGCACTTTTATTTTTCTTAATAGCCCTAATATATTTTTTAAAAATCTCTTTTTCTGAATCATTAGCTTTTGAGTATTGTTTCACCTGGCTATAATTTCTTTTTCCATCTATATCTATATAAAAAATTCCTGAACTTGCTTTAACTGATATTCCACTAACATCTGTTATTTCCGATTTTTCTGCATCCTCTGTATAATGATCTTCGTCTAAATAATATTTTTTTCCGTTTATTTTTGCATAGGAATACTCTTGTAGTGATGTTTCATCATTTTTATATGATGGCAACCACTCTTTCAATTCTTCAGTATAACTTTCCTCAAAATCAGTATTTTCATATTCATATGACATCTCCCTCGAATTGTAGTATATTCCTTTATCTCCTTTCCTATTCGCAATTGAATATAAATACCCATAATCATAAACATATTCACCATTAATTATTCCCTGAATTGTTATATAATTGTCTAATGTATATGTAATCGAAAAATCATTATTAGTATCAAATTTATACCTACATGTATAATATACATATGGTTTCAATCCTTCTTGTTGTTTATCGTTCTGACTATAACTTGAATCATATGACGAACTTTGGTCAGTTCTCTCATCAGTACTGCTACCACCTTTCAATTCCGTTAATGTATTAGTAAATGGCGAATATGCATAATATCCATCATACATTGTAAATACTATTGTTGGTACATATTCTTTCATTACTTCTGATCTATATCCTGTATAATTAAAATTAGAAGATAATGAATTATAGAATGTTTTTGCTGCTGATTCAATATCTTTTACTTTTTGGTTTGTTATATCACCAAATGAATTATTTACTGTATTTAGTTGATATGCCTTTATTGCATCATATGTTGAGTTTAAAAGCCTTGTGTTGTATAATAATTCTGTTTGTTTTGTTTCTATTTGATTATTAACATATTCTGATAAAACAATAGATATTGGCATTATTATTATTATAAATATAATTGATAGTGATTGTATTTTCATATAAAAGCCCTTCCTTAGTAAAAAAATATTGGGAACAAACATCTAATCTTTATTTTTTAAAACAAAAATTACATGTTTGTTCCCCCTTTTTTTATTAAATTTGTTTTTAATTTGCTGTTTTGGTTACCATTCCTGATTCTTGTGCTACGATGTTTCCTGTTGTATTTCCTGTAACTTTGTACATGAAGTTTCTAAGTTGACCTGCTATTGTTGTATTTGTGTTTTGTACATTTACAGATACTATATCTCCTTCTGTTAATGATAATGGTAATTGCTCTAAAACTTGTGTTGTATACATTGTATAATATACATTTTGCCCAATTGTTGTTGTGTCACCACTATTCTTTTTTGCTGGATTTTGATCTAGTTTTTGTACTGTTATTTCTGCATTATATGAGTTTCCTGTTGATGCTAATGTTAATATGAAATTATCATAATCGTCTTGTGAGATTTTACCTGTTGTTCTTATTTTGTTTGTAAAATCTGTTGTTGCCTCTTGAACAGATAATTGTGATACATCGTCTGATTTATCTGCCATTGTCATAAGTGGAAATACGAACATTAATATTGCAGCTAAGAATATTGCTATTATTGTTACTGCTGAATCTCCCATATTTATTCATTCCTTTCAAAAAATACTCTAAACATGTATATTATATCATTTTTCTTTGTATTTTGTAAATAGTTTTGATTAATTTTGTTTTTACTTTTCTATATATGTTATAATTCTACGAACTTCTTTGTTTTCTGTTGAAACTCCTGAACTCGAATATTCTTGATATTCTCCTAAATATTCATAGAAGGTTTTGTCTTTTATTATGTCAAAAAGTTTATCTTCTAATATTTTATTTATGCTTTGATTACTATTTGCCCCAGCTTTTACTTTTATTAAAATATCATCTTTTGTTATTAAAGGGGTTCCATTTATAACTAAATCAGCTGTAGCTCTTATAGTATCTATTCCACCCAAGTCTTGATCTCCATTAAGTTTTACATATACTACATAGTTTTCCTTAACAGACCTTGTCATTGATGAAACTAGAGTATCTGAACCTACTATTCTTATTGCTTTTTCTTTATCGCTTTCCATATAGTTCAAATATGTTTCTCCATCTTTAGCTAATCTTATTTCATCTGTTTGACCAACTATTTTGTTTATTTGTGTTCTTACTGTTGTAAAAGAAGATATACAAACAGTTAGTGCTATTATAAAAATTAATACTTGTCCTGCCATTATTAGGGCATCTGATGCATTTTCCATTTGTATATCTCCTTTCTTTATTTAACTGTAATTTTGCTTATTAATCCACTTTTATCATATTCAGCAGAAACATCGTAAGTTTTTAAACCTGTTTCTACTCTTTTTTCTTTATCGGTTCCTTTAACATCATTATCCTTAACCATAATTGTATTCTTATCTGTTCCTATCGGATACGTTATTTCTACAGTGCTAGAATTTCCTGAGTTTACTGCCGATTGATCTATGGATATAACTAATTGTATTAATGCATTTACTTGGGAACCATTTATACTTTTCCCAAGATATGGCGTTATTTTTGAATTGAAATTTGCTATTTCTTGTTCATCCATATTAGCTGCATTTTTTGCAGAACTACTCATTCGTGTGAATAATAATACCCCTAAGGATATAATCATTATTGATATTAGTATAGCTCCCGCTATAATTAGTGCTTTTGATGCATTTTCCATTCTCAAAGTCCCCCTTAATTAGCTGATTTTTATAATTAATTATAACAAATCCATCATTGCAACAGATACTTTATTTATATATCCAGTAGTACTATCAGTAGTATATGTTGCCCTATATTTTTTACCTCCTGAGAGTGTGGGATATTTAGCTCCACTTGTATCTGAACCAGTAACAAAACTATCACCAGTATAATATTCTGACAACACTCTTTGATATTCAAGTTCAAAATTAATATAATGTGCATCTGCTTTTCCTTTTTGTGCTCCATTTGACGCTGCAACAGCAGAAACTAAAGAATTAATTTCATTTGCACTTTTATTCTTGCCACAATATTGCGATATTTTTGTATTAAATGCCTGTATTTCTTCTGAATCCAAATTTGCATTTCCTATTGAGCCTCTTGCATTTGTATAAACCATTATTCCTAATGAAATTAATAAAATCGATAAAAGGATAGCTCCTGCTATAATTAATGCTTTTGATGCGTTTTCCATGATAAACCAATCTCCTTTTCTATTATTTTTTTACTGTTACTTTAGATATATATCCGTCTGTAGTTTCATATTCTGCACTATATTTAACTTCTGAAGAGAAACTACAATTTGGAGCTGTTCCTGTCACATAAGTTGATGCAGTTGAATCTATATCTACCTTAATTGTATGTGGATCTGCTGAGTTTTTTTGTGCTCCGTTTGATGCTATTATAGCTGACATTAAAGCATTCATATCGTTTGCACTTTTATTTTTACCACAATATTGTGATATTTTTGTATTAAATGTTTGTATCTCCTCTGAGTTTAAATTGGCATCTCCTATTGAACCCTTTGCATTTGTATAAACCATTATTCCCAATGAAATTAATAAAATTGATAAAAGTATAGCACCTGCTATAATTAAAGCTTTTGATGCGTTTTCCATAATAAATTCCTCCTTAATATTTTTTATTTTTTAATCTTATAGATAGTTTTAATTTTATGGAATAATTATTACTATCTAATATTAATAACTAAAATTAACTTGTCTTTTGTTCAAACACTACATAACTTACTCTTTTATTACTATTATATTCAATCTTTGCACAATAAAAAGAAATGTCACCATAGTATTGAATAAAAGTTTCCATACCTCTATTATATAGAG
Source organism: uncultured Clostridium sp. (assembly GCA_900553125.1). Classification (GTDB taxonomy): domain Bacteria; phylum Bacillota; class Clostridia; order TANB77; family CAG-508; genus CAG-269. The sequence goes on from USCB01000024.1 coordinate 18,620, forward strand.
TTTCCATCTGGTATGTTGTATCATTATCTGTTATCTTTATTTCTATTTTTATTGAATTTATATCATTATCTATATATAATCCATTTTCATCTTTTTTTACTGAATTTTTTTCATTATTATTTACTGCTCTATTTATCATTGTTGTTAATTCTCTGCCTGTAATTTCTTTATCAAGATATGCCTCATATTCAAGGTTTTCTTTTTTTATTTTACTTTGTTCTTCTCTATAATTTATATATTTGTTTCCAAATATAGATAATAGAACTATAATAATACATACTATAAATATAATTATTTTTTTCATATTATTAAACCCTTCATTCACTTTTTATAATCAAGCTCTACCTCGCTAACCAACGATGTTTTTTCATCTATGATTATTTTTTGACATTTAAATTTTTCTAAGGGTTTTTTAGCCATTCGAGTTGCTAAATCCCACTCTTCTGAATTTTCGTAATATCCTAGTGCCCATATTTTCACTTCTATTTTTTTATTTTTTCTAGCATCTTCCGCTAAATTTATTAATGTTTCAACATCCTGTACTGTTAGCTCTTCTTTTCCTTCATAATTCAAAAATTGTTGATTAAATTCATCAATTTCATGCTTACTCATTGAATTATAAATACTTGATGTGCTTGATGCCATTTGAGTAAATAAATATGAAAATAATGTTAATAATAATATAGCAATTAAAACACCACCTGCAATGAGTAAAGCTTTTGATGCATTTTCCATGTATTTTCTCCTTTAATTTAGTTTTCCTGTAAAATTAAATGTCATACTTATTATTCTGCCTGTAACTTCATCATATTTAATCATATTTGATTGAGATTGGAATTTTGCCTTTTTGAATTGTACATATTCATAATATTGTTGTACAGGTTGTTTATAGAAGTCTAGCGCTCTAGCAATATCTGCTCCTCCAATTCCAGTGATTTTCTTATTTGTTGAATATAGATTAAATTTATTCTTAGCCTCGTTTAATTTAACGCTATCTCCACTATTTATAACTGAAAATATTGAATCATAACTTTTAGCAATTTTTGTAGCACAATCAGCACCCCCGAAACCTTTTTCAATCTCATTAACTCGTTCCATCACTGTTGTTGTAAATAGATTACTCGTATTTGATATAGTATACTTATCATCAGTAAATAATTGATTCTCATCATATGCTCCCTGAACCAATTCTTTCCTCTGGTCTTTATTTACCATATTTATAACAATAGCCATCGGCGTATATTTTTCAGTACTTTTAGCACCCTCAGCATTAGTTTTTCTATTATTATAATCTATAACCTTATTAACAAGACTAAGTAATTCATAACCTTGAACATCATCTCTATCATAATTGGCAAACTGTTCATTAAATTTGGCAGTATCTTCTATATCAGCTAAAGAATCTTTTGAGGCTTGATATTTGGAAAATAAACTCCACGCATAAACCAATAAAGATATTATTAATATTGCAAGTAACATACCACCTGCCATAATTAAAGCTTTTGATGCATTTTCCAAAATATCAGCTCCTTTCTTCTATTGTTGTAAACTTGACATTGAACTTGACATACTGGTTAGTCCAATAAATACAAGTGGTACAATTAAGTAAAATACGAACATTACAACCATAGGTGTAAATCCTATTAATTTTCCTATTCTTGCTTTTTTCGCAATTAATCTGTCATTTGACTCACGTCTTTTTGCTTGGTAATAATCTCTTTCTGAATCTAATTCATCAAATGCATCACTAATTGGAATTTTTTCAACTGCTGCTTGTAAACTTTCTACAATTCTTATAAATTGTTGATAATTTGTTTCATTTTTTAGAACCTCTAATGCCTCCCATGCTCCTGCCTCATAGTTGTTCACACATCTTGATATTGGCTCTTTGAATATATTTGCATAACGTTCTAGCCAGTCTAAGATTATTTCAACATTAACACGTTCTATTCTCATTAGCATTAAGATGATTGTTTGGAATTGCATTACTTCATCTTCCATTTCCATTCGTCTCATTGCTAATTGTAATTTCATTATTTCAATCGGTGCCATATAAGCTATCACCATGAAAACTACAGCCATTAAAACTTCAAACCATCCTAGGTATTCCTTATTGACTTTTTGTAGTTTATCCCATACTCTTTGAGCTGCTTTTTCAATATCTTCTGATTTACTGTCTTTGTAGTCATCAGAATATTCCATTGCTCTTTGGATATCTTGTACTGTTGCTTTTGTGTCACCTTTAAATTTGTCTAGGAATTTGTTATCACTTTCTGTTGTTTTTTGTGCCTCTATAAGTTCCTGCCCTGTCATTCCTCCCATTATGTCATAATCTGTTGTCGGCTCTGTGTAAATATAATCTACTGCTGTTGCATGTAATGCTATAAAAAAAACTATTGAAATTATAAATGTTACAATCGCAATTGCAATTCTATTTACATATAGCCATTCCATTTTTAGTTTTGATGCTGAATCTTTTAATAATTTTTGTACTTTTAAATAATCTTTTGTTCCTTTTTTTGGTATAAATAAGTCTACTATCTTTTTTCCTAACGGATTTTTGTATACTTTTGATTGCCACGGATTTTCTGTATTTTGTGTATTTTTATCTGTTGAGCCATTGTTTTTTATCTTTCTAAGTAATAAATAACATATAATTGTAAGTAATATTACTACAACTTGTGCTCCCAGTCCAAGTTTTCCTAAGTAAAAACTTTGTGTAAAGCTAAAATTTGATATTGCCCAGTTCTTTAATGGCTCTAGTCCTAATACTGGTACTATTGAGATTATTGATAAACTTTGAAATACATAGTCTATTTTATCTCTTTTTAGTATTTCTATTTGCATTTCTTCTGTTATATTGTTTACGTTTTTTAAATATAGTGACGATTTATCTACTTTTCTATCACCAAATTCTTTTGTTAAATAAGATATTCCAGCAAATTCTTTCAAATATGGATTTGGTGCAATATCATAATATTTTTCTAGTTCAATTTCTGGGTCATTTGAAATTAGAACTTCATATATTTTTTCACCTTGTTTTGATATATTTTTTTCATCATCTTGTGAAATCTGGTAAATTGCCTCTTCTACCATGTTAAATTCGTGGTATGCATGTCTTATTTCTGCAAAAAAATCCAATTGTTCTTTTAATAATGTATTATCAATTCTATCTACCATTCCATCAATAACACTATCTACCATAAATATTTCAAATATTAAAACTATTGATAGTAATAAAAAATTTGTGTGTGTAAATATTATTGATAATGTTATTACTGGTATTAATAAAAGTAATGTTCTACTAAGTATTCTTGCCGAATCTCTACGTGTTGCATATTCATCATCAACATTTATTATTTCAAGTCTTCTTCTTAATTTTAATATGTAATTTTTTAAAAATGGTAACTTCGAATATGTTATGTATAATTTTTGGTACATTATTTCAGATGAAAATTTATTAGATTCTGTACCTTGTCTTAATTTTTTTATTTTCTGGTAATCTGACTTACCCATTTTTTTGTTTAACAATAAATATGCAATAACAATACATACAAAAATACCACCTACTCCATATATTACATAAAGTAACATATTAGTTGACATTATTTGGGCACCTCCTTCCTGTTTAAAGGATTTTATTCAGCTTGTTTTTTTCTTGTTTTTCTTGCTCTTCCTGCTGCTATTTTTGATTTTTCTTTTCTTTCTTCTGCCATTTTATATACACTTTCTTCACCCCAGTGTCTTGCAACAAATTCATCAAATTCTTTTGCATCTGTATCTGTCATATTTAATCTCATTTCTCTAATGTTTTTATCAGATATTTTATTTGTTATTATGTATTCACCGTCAACATATTCTAGTATGTTTCTGTATACATATAACTGTTTATCTGTTGTTTTCATAAAGTAGTGTGTTGCATTATCAAAAAATTTATCGAATTTTCCTTCTAGTGTTTTTTCATTTCTGTGGTCAAATGTGTATTCATTTTTGTTTTCTACTGGTATGCATTCTGTAATTCTTTCTATATAACGATTTCCTCTATAGTCTTTTACTAAATGGATATCAAAGTTTAATACTTGTACAACTTGCTCTTCTGCTGTTTTTTCGTTTTTGAATACTCCAGCTCTAAGCATTGAGTTTCTTAATGCTGTTACTAAGTCTGGGAATGTTTTAGCGTGGTGAGTAAATAATGTAAATTTAGATGCAACTTGGGCTGATTGTATCATCCATGATGCAACCGGGTCTGTTGCAACCTCACCGATGATGTTAACAGAACCGTCAGTTTTTTTCTGAACGTCCAAACATTCTTGACCTGCTATTGTATCAGTTTCACGCATTGAAACGATGTTTCGTGTTGGGTAAATTTTTCTTAAGTGTAACTCGAACGCTGTTTCTGTAATACGCAAGTTCATTGTTTCATATATGTTTTCAATCATTGCCATAAGCATTGTTGTTTTTCCGGCATCCCTGTTCACCTGTTAGTGAGATAATTCTTGCTCCTTTTACCAAATATTTTAAAAGTGCAATTGTATCTTCTTTTCCCGGATATAAAACTATCTGTTCTAGTGTTGCACGTTTTACGTCGAATTTTCTTACGAAGAATGCCCATGTTTCTGACATTGATGGTCTTACAACAACGACACGTGAACCGTCTTTCATTTCATTAATTTTATAACCATTTGTGTCTGATAATTGTCCCGGGTTATTGTATTTATAAATATTTTGACAAACCCTCTTTAGTTCTGCCTCTGTTCCAAATGATAAAAATGCTAAACGTATTGATTTACCATGAAACATTATCCAAATACTGTCACAGGCACGTTGAACTTTGTGTTCTTCTATTTGTGTCAAATAATCTGCTGAATCTGTTTGTGCAACCTGGCTTATAAAACTTTCTGGAAGACCAGATACACCACCAGATACACCATCTATATTCATATCTCTTATTTCATCTATACTTGAATATCCTTTATATTGTTGATATATTCTTTGAACTACAATATTTAGTTTATCAAAAAATGTTAATGTAATATTTTCTTTTTCAAATATTTCGTCTATTTCATTTTCTGTGATTACATAACAAGGTTTAGTTTCTCCTTGAATGTATTTAAAATCATCTAAATTATATTTTTTTATAAGTTCACTCAACGCCTCATATCCAAATTCTTTTTTATATGTATATAATAATATATCGAATTTGTCTTGTGTTCTTAAAATAGATGGAATATCAAAAGGAATAGCTTTTGATATATTAACCTCTGTAACTCCATATTCCTTTGATAGTAAGTCAAAAATCAATTCCTTAACATATTTTTTATCATTAACATCTCCATATGTACAACCTTTTAATGCTTTTTTTAATTCATATTTTTTACTTTTTCTTCTTTTTAATTCTTCTTCTGATAAACCTATATCATACAAATTTATTTTTGTTATTTCATCAAGTCTTCTTTTTACAAATTCTATCATTTTATCAAGTGTATAGGTTTGATCATCAACATCTATTTTTGTTACAACCTCAGCATTTTTCTGTGCATTTATATGAAAATATATCATTGATACTGCTACACCTAATACTAAAACTATAAGTATAAGATTTACTATTGTCATTATTATACTTGCTTATTAAACTATTTCTAGTTCAATAAGTTTCCTCCTTTCTTATATGCTAAGTTAAACTTACATATTACGGATATGTTTTTGTAAGATTATTTTGTCATTTGTAATATTTCTAATTTCATTTTTACAGTTTCATTTAATTTTTTTATTTCTTCAAGAAACTTGTAGTTTTCATCTTTTTCTTTTATCCTTGTAAGATTTAAGAATAAATCTATAACTGTTCCTTCTTGTGTTGATTCGAAAAATAAATTATTATATGGTATTGTGTTTACTATATCTTTTCTTTTTAATAGATTTCTAGTTATATTTTTTGCATTATATTTGGTATCATCTATATATTTTCCAATTGCCATTACTGTTTTTTCTTCTTTTAATATATCTCCAATTTTAATCATTTCTTGGATTTTCTTTATTTGTTTTGCCCTTTGAGGAATTAATGCTACAACAATATCTGATGCTGTAAGTATATCTATTTCTGTTTGTTCTCCAACTTTTCTATCTAAATCAACTATTACCATATCATAATATTTAGATGCCAGATTTATAATTTGTGTATATTTGTCTTTTACTAAACCGTATTGATCTTTTGTACCTTCAACACCTAATAAAATTTCTAATCTATTAGTTAATACTATTTTTGCATAATCTGTTATTATTTCTGGTGTTATCTTATTACTTCTTATCATTCTATCTAAACCTATAATTCCGGTTGTTTCAACTTCGCCTCTATGGTTTCCACCAAATAAGCTAGCTAATCCCGTTTTCTTTTTTTCCTGCCAATAACTATCTTTTATAACACTATCATTTAATGATGTAGATATAAGCAAAACCTTAATATTATGTTGTATAGCAATTTGAGTAGCTAATGCTATGCTACTAGATGTTGTTCCGTACTTGTTCATCCGTTCCGTTCCAAAAAGTCACTATTGCCATTTTTTCCTCCTATTAATCTTTCATTACCCTTTTTATTTTACTAATATTTTCATCTTTGCAAATATCTTGTATTACATATGCTAAAGAATCTTTATAATTGACACTTAATCTTCTGAATTTTATTTTTTCTAGTCTTTGATTTTCTTCAAAAACCTTATTATCTTCTCCTAATATCTGAAAATATAGTGCGTAATTATTCCAATTTATTTTATATTCCATCGAAATATAGTTCAAATATTCTTCATCTTCTTTTGATGTTTCATATGAAAACTCTATTTTGGTTAGATTTATTGGAATAGTTAAATTTGAAAATATGTTCATTCCTTTTTTTAGTGAGAAAAGGTCAAATGATGTTACAAAATATTTTTTGTCAGCGCCTTCCATTTCAAATGTTTCTAGCATTTTGCTTTCATCTATATCTATTAATACATAATCATACAAATCTTCTAATTTCTTTGATTTTATTTGTTCTTCATCATTTGAATCAAACTTTATTCCAAGATATTTTTCTATTTCGCTCCAGCTTTCAAATCCCACAGCAAAATCAACATCTTCAAAAGATGTTATATATGATTTTGTAGGATTTATAGAAGGAACTATATATTTTATTTTTTGTATACCGCTTGTGTCTACAACTAGGATTCTATATCCTAGTAAATTCAATGCTTTTGCTGTATATGTTATAAAATTAGCCTTATCATATGCTCCCATAAATCCTATTTTTTTCATTTTTTAGCCCTCTCTTCTTTTAATTTGATGTTCCACTTGTTGTAGTTGATGATGATGTAGTTCCTGATGTTGTTGATGTTTCAGGTAGTGATTGTAAGTATTGTTGTCTTGATTCTCTTGTAGATGTTATACTTTCTTCTACTTTTGAAGGTATATTTTCGTCTTTACCATTATTAGACAAAGCACTATTTATATGCTGATTTCTTAATTCTACTGAAGAAGCACTTCTATATCTGTTTGCTAATTCCACTTTTGCTTTTTGAACTATATTTGGGTCTGCATCCATTAATTTTGCTACTTCTCCACTTACAACATATGTTGGTGTTGCTGCTTTTTGTATTCCTGGCTCTGTATATTTTGTAACATATAGTTTTGAACCTTCAACCTTATAAGCCTCTACAATTGCATTAGCCATAGTAAGTATTTCTCCTTCTGTTAAATTCATTTGTATAATATCTGATGAATATGCTCCATTTATCTTTGGAATTGTTACTTTTTTCTTTGACATTACGATGTAGTCTTGACCACTTGGGAATTGTAATCTTACATCTATGTAATCTCCTGTAAATAAATCTGTTGGCAATACTAACATATTATATTCTTGTTGTCTTATGTCATCATCTGTAGACATTTCATCTGACCTTGCAATAAATGATGTTGTTATTACTGTTCTTGCTTTCATGTCTACTTTTGCAAGCAATGGTTTTTCTGATAATTCTATTTCGTTTTTTGTTCCATTTGCTCCTTGTGTGTAATATTTTCCTGTGTTTTCGTCTTTTGTTATTATTGTTTTTGTGTTATCTGTTTGCATATATAGTTTTCCTTCTTCGTCTGTATATATGTTGTTTCCTTGCTTATCACATAATGAATATGTTTGTAACATTAGACTTATATCACTTGTTGCATTTTCTGGTATTCCATCTGATTTTACTGTTTTCATTGTGAATAGGTCTGCTGTTAATTCTTGACCTGCACTTACATCTTGATTTAATACATATACATTTTTCGTTGCTGCCTTGTCCTCTTGTATTTGCTCATTTAATTTTTTTATTTGCATAAATAATAGTGCTACTATTATAGCCGTTATTATTAATGTACATACCATTCCTAATAAAAATGAATTTCTTGCCTGTCTTTTCATCGGATTTGTTGCCATTATAAATTCCTCCTCTATTTTTATTACATAATTTTATATTATTTCTTTTTCTATTTTACATCATTTTATTTTCTAAATCAACAAATTATTTGTTTTGTAATATAAAATTAATTTATTTGTAATATTTTTGTAATATTTTGTTTTTTTATATGCTATTAAAAAAATATAACTATGTAAATTCAAAATTCATAAAAAATTCACACACCAGTCTTTACAACCTCATTTTTGACATAAAAAATATGGTGTGATTTTTTTCACACACCATATTATACACCATCTTTTTCCTTTATCTCACTATTATATTTTATCGACTTTAAGCGTTCAACTTTACTTTACATAAAGCGTGGCATGTGAAGAATAGATGGAAAGAGCATAATTAGGACCGTCGTAGCTGCGACCGGCTGGAGAAACTCTAATCCCAGAGTGACCTCCACGGAAAGCTCGCTTGCTGCTGTAACAAGCCTCTAATGTCCATTCCCAATGGCATCCATATAAATCATATATATTGTTTATTACATCTGTGTCTTTACTTCCAGTTTTTGTTGTATTATTATACCCTGAAATTGAACTTCCAACATTTGTTCCATTCTTAGCCA
>USCB01000025.1 GCA_900553125.1 uncultured Clostridium sp.
TTCTGATTGGGGACGGTTCTTTTCGCGAAAAGAACCGTCCCCAATCAGAAAAAATGAAACTTTTTTATATAAAATAAAGACTATATAATAAAGGGGGAATACAACAAATGCAAATAATAATTAATGAAGAGACATTTAGAGAAATTTATGAAAAAACATATAACAAAACGCTAAGATTTATAATAATAAAAAGTAAAAACCTAGACGATATAAATGATATTTTACAAGATACATATTTTGAATTTCTAAAAATAATAAAGAAAAATCCAAACATAGATATAGAAAATATAGATAATTTTATAATAGGAATAGCAAATAACATAATAAAAAGGCATCATTATAAGCAATCTAGGAGCAAAGAAAAAGTAGTGGCAAATGAAGATGAGAATTTAGAAAATATTCCTGATATATTCAGCTTAGAAGATAACTTTTTAACTAAAGAAAATGTAAAAGAAATATGGTCATTTGTTAAGAAAAAAGATGTGGAGATTCCGAAAATTTTTTATTTGTATTTTTCGGAAGGATTAAAGATATCAGAAATAGCTAAAGAATTACAAATAAGTGAATCAAATGTAAAAAATAAAATTTATAGGACTCTTAAAGAATTAAAAAATATATATGAAAGGAGGCAGGAGAATGATTAATAAAATTTTTAGGGATTACATGGAAGACGAGTATAACAAAGAGAAAAATTATGAGAAAATAATTTTTAAAGAAAAGGAAGTGGTTAAAATGAAAAAGATTCAAAAAAGAGTATTAAATTTAGCTGCTTGTGTTCTTGTAATAATTTTTGTTGGAACATTATCTTCTAAAATTTATGCAAAAATCCAATGGGATATCAAATTTAAGGAATTTCAAAATAGAGAACTTGTAACAGAAAATGGAGAAATTAAAGAAAGTAGTGAAGCAGGTTACAGTGAACCTATAGATATGGATTATGTTTCACATGATGGAATAAGTGTAAAGATAAATTCGCTTATGATAACAGATGACGAATTTAGTGCTATAGTAGATTTTAAATTTGATGATAATATTAATGTGGATTCTCAAAGATTTTCGTATGGATATGCTATATATGATGAAAACAAGAATGTTTATGCAATAGGTAAAAGAATAAATATGGCTTCAAAGGAAATGTATGATTATTTTACTCCATTTATGTATGAGAGAATAGGAGCTAAGTATAATAAAAAAGATATTTATAGTTCTCAACTTGGAGATAGTTGGAACGTCGGGCTTGTCAGTGCAGAAGATAGAAATATAGTTACGAAAATTAATATTGGATCTTCAAAGAGCTTTCCAAAAAGTAAAAAAATTTATATAAGAATTTTGGATTTAGGATATACAATGATGCAATTGGTAGAGGAAAATGGAGAAAAGAAGATTGAAGCAATGGAAGATTTTAAATTGTCAAATACAGAATGGCTTTTTGAACTTAATGTTCCTGATAAATTTTATGAAAGAGAAACAATGGAATTAAAGTTGAAAGATGAAATTCCAGGTTTAAGTTTAGAAAAAATAAATGTTACAGAAACTGGAACAGTTATAAAAGGTGTTATGGATAATCTTAGTAAAATTCTTATGGATGGTATGAAAATGGATACCAATGAATGGAATAAGAAAAGATATGAATTGATTCATATAAGTGATGAAGATGGAAATGATTATCCTGTTTTAGATTTTTCAACTACTGGAGTGGAAAATGGATTTTATATAAGTACACCTATAACCAAGAGTATGCTGAATAAAAAGTTGATTTTGCATGTAAAGATTAATGATGTGGAATATAGTAGTGAGCTAGTCAATAAGCTTTAGGATTAATTAAAATTTATTAAAAGGAAAACTGTATGTCAAAATGACATACAGTTTTCTTAAAAGATTTAAAATCGAGTTAAGTTACAGAAGTATAAAACTCAATTTCAATCAATTAAATTTAAATATTATTTAATACTTCTTCAATGCAAAAATCCATATTTGCATTAAGGGGATCAAAAGTCCTCAGAAACTCAATAGTTTCAAGAACAATTCCAAGGTTTACATAGCTCAGATTATCGTCCTCTATAAAACCTACTACATTGAGCTCTTTGACTTCATCTGTCAAAATAACTGAAGGATAAGTATCGCGAATTTTTGCATTCGTTTTATCCCAATCATAATGAAGTTTTTTTATTTCAGCTTTTTTTAACTCGTCGATATTCGGGTCATTTTTATGAACTTCACAAAAGTCTTTAAATTTAGCATCAATATTTAATCGACCGTACAGGATTCGATCTGTTAAAAGATGCCAAATATATCCCCGATAAAAAGGACTGCTTTTCTGAGCGATTGTTAAACTGTTCCAGCAAGCATATACATAAGGACAGCTACTTACTCCGTAATGAAGTCCGTCTGTACTGCATACAGATTCTTTCTGCAAAATACGGTTCTCTAACTCGCTGTAATCCGGCATGTCTGCTGTTTTCAGCAAATCATATTTTTTTCTTGCTTCTTTTACATCCCCATATAATTTGAGATGCTTCTTTAAAAGATCAGGAGCTTCTACACCTAAAACGAAACTCCGATTTTCAATTGCATTTTTGTTACATGATGCAAGGTGTACATAATAACCAGGCATTTTTCATTCTCCTTTCATATGTGGGTAGCACTATACATAGTACTGAATTGAATTTTTACGAAATTTATTATAGCATCGTAAAAATGTTATGTCAATACAAATTGCAATTAAATATTTTCTAAAAAAGATTTTAAGTCACTGTGTATGGCGAATAAATCTAGCTGTGAACAGTAACGATTTTAATACAAAATTTTTCAAAAGTTTGCAAATACTCGATAAATATGATAATATATCACTATAAAAAAGAAGGTGAAAAAGTAATGAGAAGAGCAATAAAAAGAGGCCTAATAGTAGCACTAGGAGTAATAATCCAAATATTACTATCATTATCTGTACTAATATTTTTTGGACAGAAAATTGCAATAGTGGAAATGTTATATGGAATTTTGAGTGTTCTACTTGTATTAGGAATAATAAAAGAAAGCAAAAATCTAAGTAGAGATTTACCATGGATAATAATCATAATGTTATTTCCGATAGTTGGAGCATTGCTTTATATTGTAATAGGTGGAAATTTACATAAAAGTAAAGTATTAAAAAATATCAAACAAAGTGAAGAGAATGGATATATATTTTTTACACAAAATGAATTAATAAAAAAAGAAGTCGAAGAAGGAAATAACGGGCAATTAAAATATTTAATGAACTACTTAGAATTCCCTGTAACAAAAAATAACAAAATAAAATATTTTCCGCTAGGAGATATTGCATTTGAAGAAATGTTGGTAGAATTAAAAAGAGCAAAGAAATTTATATTTTTAGAGTACTTTATTATAAAAAAAGGTCAAATGTGGAATGAAATTTTAAAAATATTAGAACAAAAAGCAAAACAAGGAATTGAGGTAAGGCTTATATATGATGATATGGGATGCATGGCATTCCTCCCAACAGATTTTCCAAAGAAAATGGAAGAAAAAGAAATAAAATGTATTGCATTTAATAAGCTAAACCCATTTTTGGGGGTAATAATGAATAACCGTGACCACCGTAAAATGATGATTATAGATGGACATACAGCTTTTTCAGGTGGAATGAATATTAGCGATGAATATATAAATATTACACATCCATATGGCAAATGGAAAGATAATGGAATAAGAATATATGGAGAAGCAGTATGGAATTTTACTGTAATGTTTTTAAATATGTGGAATTCATATAGGAATGATGATGTTAGCTATCAAAAATTTAGATATAATTTTAAGGAGAAATATATAGAAGAAAACGGCTATACCGTTCCTTATGGGGAAACACCGCTAGATAGTGAAATTGTAGGGGAAAATGTATATTTAAATATTATAAATCAAGCACAAAAATATGTATATATTATGACTCCATATTTAATAATAGATACAGATATGATAAATTCGCTTATTCTTGCAGCCAAAAGAGGAGTAGATGTAAGGATTGTTGTTCCTGGAATACCAGATAAAAAAATAGTGTATAGTTTAACAACATCATATTTTGAAACATTGATAAAAAATGGAGTTAAAATTTATAAATATACACCAGGTTTTGTGCATAGCAAGGTTTTTGTATCTGATGATAATATCGCAACTGTTGGAACTATAAACTTAGATTATAGAAGTTTGTACTTACATTTTGAATGCGGAGTTTTCATGCAAGATGTAGATGTAGTAAAAGACGTAAAAAAGGATTTGATAGACACTATAGAAGAATCAAAAATAATTAGTAAAAAAGAAGCAACACCTAGACTTTTAAAAGGAGTGTGGCAAGCTGTACTTAGACTATTTGCACCACTTATGTGATTTTAAATAAAAAATAAATAACAGAAACAATTAAGAGGAGAATTGGTATGAAAGAAGAAATAGAGGATTTAATACAAAAAAATAAAGTTACAAAAGAATTTTTAAAATACTCTAAGGAAGAATTAAGAGTTATGAGAAATATGATTAACTATGGCTTGATAGATTTTTATAATACAAAAGAAAATAATTTTAGAAATGTTTTGATTTGTGGTACACATAATTATGATTGTCTAGAATATATGGTAGCATATAAATGTAGAATAGATTTAGGAAAAGTATCAGCACTAAATAGCACAGATAGAATGAAAAATTCGAATAAATGTTTATATTGCAAATTAAAAGAATGTGTAGAAAAAAATATAATATTGTTTTTTGAAGAAGTTAGAAAATATAATGAAGAGAACAAAAAACAAATAAATTGCATAGAAGTTATTGATTATATTTTAAATATAACAACACCTGAATTTAACTCTATATCAGACTACTCATTTTATAAAAATACAAATGTTATGGATTTGTTATATGTACAAGCAATACTAGAAATGGATTTAGTAAATATCAAAAGCATGCATGAAAACATTGTAGAATTTAATTATTTAGATATAACGCAAAAAGAAAACGACAATTACTATATAAATATATTGAAGGAATTCTATAAGGATGAAAAAAACAAAAAACAGCTTGTATTAGATTTGTCAAGAAAAGATGAGATTTTTAATGAAAAAGAAAATACCTTAAGGAGATACAAAATTGCATCATATTATAAATACTTAATTGAATATGAAAAAGCTGATATTATACAATCCTTACGAAAAATTGTCAAAACTACAAATGTAGTAAATGGAATTCAAATAAGGTCGAGATATTTTATCAAATGTTATTTTAAAAAAGTGGAAGAACTACCATATTCCAATAAAACGAAAGAAAAAATATACAATATATTGAATTACATTTTAAACTACAAATATCGAAGCTCAATTCCATATATTCCAATAAACATACTAATCTATTCAAACGATAAAGAGGGAGTAGGAAACATATCTCAGATTATTGGAGAATTTATGTGGTATTTTGGATATTTAGGCGAAAACATGAAGTATTATAATGAACACATGAGTGATGTTATTTTAGATAAATATAAAATAAAAAAAATATATTATGAATATGAAAAAGACAATGTAAAGAATAAAAGTGGAATTCTAGTTATACATGATATTGAAAATCTATTATATATGGATAATAAATTTCAAAGTGTTATTTTAAATATATTAACAGATGAAATAGAAAAGAATAATAGAAGGGTATGTACCATTATATATGGAGAAAGAACAAAATTAAAACAAGTATTAGATAGTCAAAAAAAGCTATCAAGATTGCTTATAAATTTAGAACTAGAAATAGATGATTTGGGCATTGAAAAAATTTATGAATTGACAATTGAAAAATTAAAAAGAAATATGTCAGTACCAGAAGACGCTGCAAAAAAAATATATAATTATATCAAAGCAACATATACTCAAAGCGAATTTAATAATATGGATTATGTGAACAAATTATATAGTGAAATAGTTTTAAATATGAACAGTAGGTTTTCAGAAAATGAAAAAACAAAACTAAAAATTGAAAATATCCCAGATGTTTATAATATCAAGGATTTACCAACTATAATGAAAGATCTTAATAATCTAGTAGGGCTGGAAAACATAAAGGAACAAATTAATGATTTAGTTTCATTATTAAAATTTAATAAGCAAACCAATATTGATATCAAAGACTTTTGCTTCCATATGTGTTTTACGGGAAGCTCTGGAACAGGAAAGACAACTGTCGCAAGAATAATAACAGAAATATTATATAATCTTGGTTATATCAAGCAAAATAAATTAACAGAAGTTACCGCTAAGGATTTAATTGGAGAATATCTTGGACAAACATCACCTAAAACATTTAATGTCGTTAATTCTGCATTAGGTGGAGTATTATTTATTGATGAGGCTTACTCTATAACCAATACAACAAACAAAGGGAACCAATTCGGAAATGAGTGTATAGCAACTCTATTAAAACTAATGGAAGACTATAGAGATAGAATAATTGTGATTTTTGCTGGATATAAAGATGAAATGAAACAATTTTTGGATTCGAATCCAGGATTAATATCTAGAATAGGTTATACAATAGAATTTCCTGATTATTCTATTGATGAATTGCTTCAAATATTTTTAAATATGCTTAAAAACAGTAATATGGATATAACTGAGTCTGCATTGAAGAAATTGAAAAAAGTAATAGAAGTGTCATCTAAAAATAAAAATTTTGGAAATGGTAGATTTATTCGTAATATATTTCAAAAAATATTAATAGAACATGCTAAAAATATGGATAAAAATAACTCAGATGATAATTTATTTTTAATAGATGTTTTCTTAATAACTGAGGATGACATAAATTTTGAAAAATTAGTTTTTAAAGGTGAAGATAATAAAAAAATAGGATTTTAATTTTATGAGTGTTTAAGATAAACGTAAGGGAGGCTTAGATAAAATGTCTTATATAGAATTCAGAAATGTAAACAAAAAGTACCAAATGGGAGAAATAACAATTAAGGCTTTAGATAATACGAATTTTACAATAGAAAAAGGAGAACTTGTTGTAATTGTTGGTCCATCTGGGGCTGGAAAAACAACAACACTAAACATCCTAGGAGGAATGGATACAGCAACATCTGGAGATGTATTGGTTGATGGTGAAAATATTACAACATTAAAAGGAAAAAATTTAATAAAATATAGAAGAGAAGACATAGGCTTTGTATTTCAATTTTATAATTTAGTTCCCAACCTAACAGCAAAAGAAAATGTTGAGCTTGCAACACAAATATGCAAAGATTCTCTTGATATTGATAGTGTAATAGAAAAAGTAGGACTTGAAAATAGAAAAAATAACTTTCCATCACAATTATCAGGTGGAGAGCAGCAAAGAGTTGCAATTGCAAGAGCCATAGCAAAAAATCCGAAACTTCTACTATGTGATGAGCCTACTGGAGCATTAGACTATAAAACTGGAAAGCAAATCTTGAAACTTCTTGAAAACACTTGCAGAAAAGAGAAAATGACTGTAATTATAATTACACATAATACTGCAATAGCTCCTATGGCTGATAAGGTAATTCATTTTAAAAATGGTACTGCTGAAAGTATTGAAATTAATGAAAATCCTATGCCTATTGAAAATATTGAATGGTAGATTTTTAAGGAGAGGAAAATATGAAAAAAGCATTATTAAAGAATAGTGTAAAAGAAATAAAAAACACCTACAAAAGGTTTATATCAATTTTACTTATGGCATTTTTGGGAGTAGGATTTTTTGCAGGATTAAGAGCTACATCACCAGATATGTTAAGAACAATAGATAACTACTACAAAGAACAAAATGTATATGATATACAAGTGCTATCAACACTAGGACTAACCTCAAATGATGTAGAAGAAATATCGAAAATAGAAAATGTAGAAAGAGTAAGCAAAAGCTATGAAATAGATGGAAAAATCGATATTGATAATAAAGAAATTATAACGAAGTTCATAACAGTAGAAGATGTAAATAAGCCGATTTTACTAAATGGAAATATGCCACAAAATCAAGATGAATGCTTGGTAGAAGAATCATTTTTAACATCAAATAATAAGAAAATAGGAGATACTATAACTGTAGATATAGAAGATACTCAAAATGACGATGGCGAAAAAATTAAGTATTTAAAAACAAATGAGCTAAAAATTGTAGGAACAGTTAAAAGTCCACTTTTTATAGCTAGAGATAGAGGAACAAGCAAACTTGGCTCTGGTAAAATAAACTATTATATTTACATATCAGAAAATAATATAAATGCAAGTGATATATACACAAATATTTATGTAACAGTTAAAGATGCCAAAAAATATGAAACATCTTCAAAAGAATATGAGGATTATATTAAAGGTGTAAAAGAAAACATCGAACAAATAAAAGAAAAGCAAGAAAAAGAAAGACATGACACTTTAGTAGCAAAAGCTCAAGAAAAATTAGATGATGCAGAAGAGGAGTATAATTCTAAAAAGCAAGATGGTCAAACCAAAATTGATGATGCCTCAAAAGAAATAGAAGATGGAAAAAAGAAAATTGAAGAAGCGGAATTGGAATTAAAACAAAATAGAGAAAAAGCAGATACAGAATTTAAAAATGCAGAAAATAAACTTGCAAAAGCTAAAAAAGAAATCGAAAATAATGAAAAAACTTTAAGTGACAAAGAACAAGAAGCGAATACTCAAATTGAAAATTTAAAAGGTCAAAGAAATCAGTTGCAAGATAATTTAAACCAAATAAATCAAACTCTTGCAGGTACACAGGAACAGTATAATTTAATATTAAATGCATTGGAAAATGCGAGTTTGCCAGAAGAACAAAGAAATCAATATGAGCTTCAAAAGGTACAATTAGAAGCGGGCATCAATACTTTAAATGAAAATAAAGAAAAAGTTCAAAGTGGGATAAAGCAAATAGATGATGGCATTGAAGAAGGAACAAAAGAAATTCAAAATGCTAAAAATCAGATAGAACAGGCGAAAAATGAATTATCAAAACAAGAAAAAACACTAAGCAACAAAAAGAAAACAACATATAACCAAATAGAAGAAGCCGAAAAAGAGCTTGCAGATAAAAAGCAAGAGTTACAAGATGGGGAAGAAGAATTAAACAAAAATAAGCAAGAATTTGAAACTCAAATAAAAGACGCAGAAAAGAAATTAGGTGACGCAAAAGAAAAAATATCTGAAATAGAAAATCCTAAATGGTATATTTTAGACAGAAACTCAAACTCTGGATATGTAAGTTTTATTCAAGATACCAAAAGTATTGATAATATAAGCAAAGTATTCCCAGTAGTATTTTTCATAGTTGCAACATTAATTTCTCTAACATCAATGACTAGAATGGTAGAAGAGCAAAGAGGTCAAATTGGAACATTAAAAGCACTTGGATATAATAAATTACAAATAATGATGAAATATATTATATATGCAGGAATTGCAACTATTGTAGGCTCTGTTTTAGGAATGTGTGTTGGATTTGTAATTTTGCCAGAAATAATTTGGATGATGTATGGAATGATGTATCAAATGACAGACAAAATTTTAATAGCTTTCAACTGGAAATATGGCGGAATTCGGACTAATTTTAATAAGTATATGTATAATTGGAGCTACAATTTATACAACTTTAAAAGAGCTAGTAAGCACACCATCAGTACTTATGAGACCAAAAGCACCTAAAGGGGGAAATAGAGTAATTATGGAAAAAATTCCATTTATTTGGAAAAGACTAAATTTTAGCCAAAAGGTTACTGTAAGAAATATATTTAGATACAAAAAAAGATTTTTTATGACAATAATTGGAATTTTAGGTTGTACGGCTTTAATTTTAACAGGTTTCGGGGTAAAAGATTCGGTAAAACAAATAATACCAAATCAATTTGAAAATGTATTTATGTATGATATGCAAATTAGTTTGAAAGAAAGCTTAACAGAAGAGGAAAGGCAAGAATTTAAAAATAAATTAACACAAAATAATGAAATAAAAAAAGCAGTATCAATATATATGACATCAGAAACAGCTGTAAATGGAGATAATGAGGAAAATGTTCAAATTATAGTTCCCGAAAATCAAGAGGAATTAGACGGAATAATTAATATAAAAGACATTAAAAACAAAAAACAAACTATAAAATTAACAGAAAACGAAATATGTTTAACAGATAAGGCAGCCCAGCTTTTGGGTGTTAAAGCAGGAGATACTTTAACCTTAAAAGATGTAGATGAAAATGAGGTAAATATAAAAATATCCAATGTTGTTGAAAATTATGTTTCACATTATGTATATATGACGAAAGAAACATATAAAAAATTGTACAATAAAGATTTTAATGCAAATGTAGTGTTTATACAAAATGTAAAACTAAATGATGAAGAACAAGATAAATTGGCAAAAGAGATTATGAATATGAGCGAGGTTTCTGGAATTGTTAATATGACATCAACAATGAAATCTATTGATGATATGATGAATTTACTTAATTATGTTGTAATTGTTTTAATTGTTTCTGCAGGATTGCTTGCATTTGTAGTATTATATAATTTGGCAAATGTAAATATAAGTGAGAGGATAAGAGAACTTGCAACCATTAAGGTTTTGGGATTTTACGATAAAGAAGTTTATGATTATATTGCAAGAGAAACTGTTATTTTGACAATTATCGGAATTGCGTTGGGGCTTGTCGGAGGATATTTTTTAAATTATTATTTGATGGGTACTTGTGAGATTAATATGCTTAGATTTAGTAAGACTATTAAACCTATTAGTTATGTTTATGCAAGTTTGATTACTATTGTGTTTACTTTAATTGTGAATATTGCGACTTATTTTGCTCTTAAGAAAATTGATATGATTGAGAGTTTGAAGAGTGTAGAGTAATATAAGGACAATTTAGTAATTGAAGAAACTTAATGATTAAATGAGGTGGAATTTTGAAATATTTATTAATTGATGAAAGAATGAGAGATGTCGAAAAACAAACTATGAAAAATTTAGGTTATGAACTTATTGAAATAAAAAAGAGTACCAACGTATATCCTGAAATTTCATCTCATGTTGATATTTTTGCTTGTAAAGTAAAAGACAAAATTATAGTTGAAAAACATATTTATGATATATTAAAAAATAAATTTAAAAGAAAAATTATAAAGGGAGATTCAACTGTTCAAAATGTTTATCCAAATGATATTAATTACAATGTTTGTATAGTTGGAAATAAGGCAATACATAATTTCAAATATACAGATAGTAAAATTATTTCTGAACTTAATAAAAATAATTTTGAATTAATAAATGTAAAGCAAGGATATAGCAATTGTTCTATTGCAGTTATTGATGAAAATAGCATTATTTTGAGTGATAAAGGATTATATAATAGTCTAAAAAATAGAGGAATAGACATGTTGTTTTTAGATTATATTCCTAATATAAAATTATTAAATGAGAATGGAGAATATAGCCAAAAGAATGGATTTATTGGTGGAGCGGTTTCAAGAATAGGTGATAATATCGTTGTTTTTGGCGATTTAGATAAGATTGATTATGATGGGAAAATTAAAGGTTTTATTAAAAAAAGAAATTTGAATATAATTGATTTTAAAAGATTAGATGTTATAGATTACGGCGGAGTAATAGAAACTTAGAATCGAACTAAAGGTTCTAAGTTTTTTATATGATAAAATTAGCACTCTAATATTGACATTGCTAAAAAATAGATATATAATACCTTAAAAGAAAAAAAGTCACCTATTTAATGTTCACAAAAGACCCGGTCCCAAAAGAACATGTTCACAAAAGAACCGGTCCCCAATGAACAAAAAGAGGGGACAAGAAAGGAAGTAATACAAATGGAAACAAAACAATTCAAAGCCGAATCAAAAAGACTACTAGACCTAATGATAAACTCAATATACACAAATAAAGAAATATTTTTAAGAGAACTAATTTCAAATGCAAGTGATGCAATGGACAAGCTATATTATCAATCACTAACAGACAACAACCTAAACATATTCAGAAATGACCTAGAAATAAAACTAACAACAAACAAAGAAAATAGAACATTAACAATAGAAGACAATGGATGTGGAATGAACAAACAAGAACTAGAAAACAACTTAGGAACAATAGCACAAAGTGGTTCATATCTGTTCAAAAACAATAACGAGAAAAAAGAAGATATAGATATAATAGGTCAATTTGGAGTAGGATTTTACTCAGCATTTATGGTAGCTAAAAAAATAGCAGTAGAAAGCAAAAAGGTAGGAGAAGATAAAGCCAACAAATGGACTTCTTTTGGAGCTGATGGATACACAATAGAAGAAACATCAAAAGAAAATGTAGGAACAAAAATTACATTATATATTAAAGACAATACAGATGAAGAAAATTACGATGAATTCCTAGAAGATTACAGAATTCAGGAAATCGTTAAAAAATATTCAGACTATATCCGTTATCCTATTAAAATGGAAGTAACAAGAAAAGAACTAAAAGAAGGTTCTAAAGATGAATATATAGACAAAAAAGAAATAGAAACATTGAACAGTATGATACCATTATGGAAAAAGAAAAAACAAGATATAACTCAAGATGAATACAATTCATTTTATATTGACAAATTTGCAGATTACGAAGTACCTGCAAAAGTAATACATAGCACAATTGAGGGTGGAATAAATTACAGCATGCTTTTATATATTCCATCACATTTACCATATGATTACTACACAAAAGAATATGAAAAAGGATTACAACTATATTCAAATGGTGTGTTAATAATGGAAAAGTGTCAAGATTTATTACCAGATTATTTTGGATTTGTAAAAGGTTTAATTGATAGCCCAGACCTATCTTTAAATATATCAAGAGAGTTATTACAACAAGATAGACAACTAAAAACAATTGCTAAAAACATAGAAAAGAAAATAAGACAAGAATTAGAAAATATGCTAAAAAATGACAGAGAAGAATATGAAAAAATATTCAAAAACTTTGGAACACAACTAAAATTTGGTTGCTATAATGATTTTGGAATGAATAAGGAAAATCTAAAAGATTTAATTTTATTCCATTCATCAACAACTAAAAACCTTACAACTCTGAAAGAATATGTTGAAAGAATGAAAGATGGACAAGAAAAAATATTCTATGCAGCAGGTGAAACAATTGATAAAATTGATATGTTGCCACAAGTTCAAGGAGTTAAAGAAAAAGGTTATGAAATACTATATTTAACAGAAAATATCGATGAATTTGTTTTAAAAGTTTTGATGGAATATGACAAAAAACGATTTGCGAATGTATCTTCAGATAATCTTGATTTAGAAAGTAAAGAGGAAAAAGAAGAGTTAAAGAAAATAAATGAAGAAAATAAAGATATGTTTACTTTGATGAAAGATGAAATTAAAGATGTTGAGGAAGTTAGATTTACTCACAAATTAAAAGATCATCCTGTTTGCCTAAGCAGTGAGGGTGAAATTTCAACAGAGATGGAGAAAGTTCTTAATTCTATGCCTAATAATCAAGGAGTTAAAGCTAAAATGATTTTGGAGATTAATGAGAATCATCCAATTGCACAAAAGTTAAAGGATTTGTATTTGAATGATAAAGATGAGCTTAAAAAATATAGTAAAATTTTATATGATGGTGCTAGATTGATTGAGGGATTGAATATTGAAAATCCTACTGAATTTAGTAATATTGTGTGTGAATTGATTTCTAAATAAAAGAAAAATCAATATTGGTTAAATACCGATATTGATTTTTTATATATGGATATGATAAAATACTTTACGTAAGGAGGCAAGAATTATGAAAATAATATATGGAACAACCAATAAAGGAAAAGTCAACCAAGTAAAAGAATTTTTTGAGGCAACAGGTATAACAGATGTTGAATTTTTATCACTTAAAGACATAGGTTTTACAGATGAAATAGTTGAAGACGGGAAAACTTTCGAAGAAAACTCTATGATAAAAGCAAAAGCAATAAAAAAATTCTGTGATGAAAAAGGAATAAAAGAAATAATTGTTACAGACGATACAGGCTTATGTGTTGAATGTTTAAATGGCGAACCAGGAATTTATAGTGGAAGATATGCAAGTAAAGATATGCTACATGATGCTTCTCAAGTTGATAATATAAATAAATTACTTAAAAATATGAAAGAAACAGGAAGTTCAAACAGAAACGCAAAATTTGTTTGTGTACTAACAGCAGTTCTTCAAAATGGAGAATTTAAGCAAGTTAGGGGCGAATGTTTAGGAACAATTGCTGAAAAACCTGGAGAAATGGGAAAACTTACTTATGGTCCTGTATTTATTCCAGAAGGTTCAAGCAAAGTTATGAATGAGATGAAACCAGAAGAAATAGGCGATACTCATCGTGAAAAGGCTTTTTTAGAATTGTTAAAAATATTATAAATAAAAATTCTGCTATAAATTATGGCAGAATTTTTATTTATAATACATTCCCTGAAATAAATTGTTTTTATTCATCAACTTATCAAACCTATTCAAAATCCACTTCTTATGCAAATTCCAGCTTGGGGCAACCAAAATATCTTTAGGTGCATCACCAGAAATTCTATGAATTACAACATCAGGAGAAATATGAGTAATAATATAAACTAAGCAATCTAAATAATGTTCTAAAGAAATAGGCTCATATTTTCCACATTTATACCAATCTGCCAAAACAGTATTTTCAACAACATAAGTAGAATGAATTTTAAGACCTTGAATAGAGTGATTATTCAAAAATTGTACGGTTTCCTTAATATCATCGAAATTTTCACCCGGAAGTCCAACCATAATATGTGATACAACATCAATATTATATTTATTTAAAAGTAAAACAGCATTTGTAAAATCAGAAGAATTATAACCTCTACAAATTAATTTACCAGTATCATTGTTAGAAGTTTGCAGACCCAATTCAACACAAACATAATATTTTTCAGAATAACTTTTAATTAATTGAACAACATCTTCGTTAATACAATCAGGTCTTGTTGCAATTTCGAGCGCAATAATACGTTCATCTATTAAAGCTGCATCATATTTGGCTTTAAGATTAGCAATAGTATCGTATGTATTTGTAAAATTTTGAAAATAGGCTATAAACTTATTTGCACGAGTAGCTTTATAGCTTGAAAAATATGATTTTATTTGATTTTGGATAGAGGTTACATCATCTTCAATATGATTACATAAAATGTGTTCGCCGGAACCTTTTTCACTGCAAAATACACATCCAGAAGTTCCAATTTTTCCATCGCGATTAGGGCAGGTAAAGTTTCCATCAATACATATTTTTAGTGTTCTTTCACCAAATTTATTTTTAAGGTATGAGTTTAGGTGTCTGTATCTTTC
Source organism: uncultured Clostridium sp. (assembly GCA_900553125.1). Taxonomy (GTDB): domain Bacteria; phylum Bacillota; class Clostridia; order TANB77; family CAG-508; genus CAG-269. The sequence goes on from USCB01000025.1 coordinate 15,388, forward strand.
AATATTTTCCATTTTTAGTATCCTTTCTTGAGATAGGATTATACAAGAAGTAATAAAAAATGTCAAAAATCCTTTTATAAAATTGAATAATATGATAAAATAATTTTGGATTTGGGACGGTTCCTTTTCTGAAAAGGAACCGTCCCAAATCAGAAAAAGGAGAAAAATAATGTACAAAACAATAACAAAAAATACATCATATGAACTTACAGAAAAGAAATCAAAATTTATGGCAAATCTAATATACATACAAAGCAAAGAAGATGCAGAAAACAAAATAAAAGAATACAAAAAGAAATATTTTGATGCAAGACATAACTGTTATGCTTATAGAGTTTTAGAAAACGAAACAATTTACGAAAAATCAAGTGATGACCGGAGAACCGTCTGGAACTGCTGGAGCACCAATGCTCAATATTTTGCAAAAAAATAATTTGTGCAATGTACTTATAATCGTTACAAGGTATTTTGGAGGAATTTTATTAGGGACAGGAGGTCTTGTTAGAAGTTATTCAAGCAGCTCTTTAGGTGCAATAGAAAATGCTGAAATGTTAGAAATCGAGCCAGGAATTGAAATGACCATAACTTTGGATTATCCTGATTTTCAAAGTATTCAGTATTATTTTGGAAAAAATGATATTAGAATTTTGAATTCAAAATATGAAAATGATATACAATGCTTAATCGAAATGGGTATTTTGACGAAAGAAAAGTTTTTATCAGATGTAAAAAATAGGAATATTAATATAAAAAAAGTAGAGATTGGAAAATCTAAGTATGTAAAAATTTACCATAAATAATTTTTTGTGGTCTTATAACAAAGAAAATTCATATATTTTGTCTATAACAGAAAAAGAAAAATGGAAAAAATTACCAAAAACTATTGCTTTTTTGTTCACCCTATAATATAATACAAATTGTAAAATTTTTACAATTAAATTTATATTTAGGAGGATAAAGCTGTGAAAGAAAAAATAACAGTATTAATTGCAGATGACAATCAAGAATTTAGCAGGACACTTGCAACATATCTTGGAAATCAAGAAGATATGGAAATTATAGGAATTGCAAAAGATGGATTGGAAGCAGTAGACCTAATAAAAGAAAAATTACCAGATGTAGCAATATTAGATGTTATAATGCCTCATTTAGACGGACTTGGAGTATTAGAAAGAGTAAATAATAGTAGTAGTGAATTAGAGAAAAAACCAATTTGTATTATGCTATCAGCAGTAGGTCAAGACAAAATAACCCAAAGGGCAATAAATTTGGGTGCTGAATATTATATGGTAAAACCATTTGATATTGAGCTTTTAATGCAAAGAATTAGGGAGATTAAGAATTTTAAACCAAGAAGCACAAGAAATAATTTTATTATAAGAGAGCCAAAAAGGACTCCTTATGTTAATGTTAATTCAAATAAAGCGGAAGATAATCTTGAAGCTCTTGTTACTAATATTATTCATGGAGTGGGTGTTCCTGCTCATATTAAAGGTTATCAATATTTGAGAGAAGCTATTATTATGGTGGTTAATGATATTGAGGTTATTAACCAAATTACTAAAAGTTTATATCCACAAATTGCTCAAAAATTTGGTACTACACCATCAAGAGTAGAACGTGCAATCCGCCACGCAATAGAAGTTGCGTGGGGCAGAGGTGAAGTAGATTTGATGGAGAATATTTTTGGATATACTGTTTCAGCTGCTAAAGGAAAGCCTACTAATTCGGAATTTATTGCAATGATTGCTGATAAATTAAGACTTGAATTAAAGTCAGCATAACAATAGTACCAAGCACGCAAATAAGCCCCTTGCTATTTACAACAATGGGGCTTTTACTTAAAACTTTTTTGGCATCTACACTATCATCTTTATAGAAAACAGTTGTATCACATCCGTTGCTGACAAGAACGACCTTATTTTGCTTTTTCATATCCCATAAGGTCTGTTCCATGTATTGTACATACTACTGGAATATCGTAATCTGTAAGGATAAAAGAGGAAAATTTGTCCATTCACATTTACACCTAGATTGTAATTTCTTATATTTATTGTAAGGCTTTTTTTATTTGATATTTTATTTAAAGTGATATATAATAAGCAAAAAGGAGGAAATATCAAAAAATGAAACTATTATTTGCAACAACAAATCCAGCAAAGGTTAAAACATATAAAGACAAATTAGCTGAAAAAGGAATAGAATTGATAACAATAAAAGATCTGGATATCAAAATAAATATTAATGAAAATGGAAAAAATGCACTGGAAAATGCTTACATAAAAGCAAAAACATATTATGACAAAACCAAAATACCTACAATAGGTATGGATGATTGCCTTTTTATAGAAGGAATTTCAGAAGAAGAACAACCTGGAACAAATGTTAGAAGAGTTAATGGAAAAAGATTAAATGACGAAGAAATGATAGAATACTATACTAAATTAGTAAAAAAATATGGAAATAAATTAACAGCCAAATGGGTTTATGGTATGGTTGTTTGTACAGATAAAGAAATTTTTAAATTTACTTGGAGCAAAGATGATTTTTATTTAGTAGACAAACCAATTGAAAAAAGAAATGTAGGATATCCATTGGATTCTATTAGTGTTATTCCAGAAACTGGAAAATATTTTGCTGAGTTAGTTGAGCAAAAAGATGAAAAATATAAGAAAAAAGAGAGTATAGAAAAAGTGATAAATTTTATTGTGGAAAGTTTAAACTCATAGTAAGCTATTTTAGTTTACTATGAGCTTATTTTTTTATTTAATGAATAAATTAAAAAAATTTGAAAATAATATAAAAAAACTGACCAAAATTCACAAAACTTTCACAATTATATGTTATAAGTAAGACAAAAAATTCAAAGGAGGAAAAATTATGTATTATAGTAATGGGAATTACGAAGCATTTGCGCATCCTAGAAAACCAGAAGGAGTAGATAACAAATCTGCATACTTAGTAGGAGCAGGATTAGCATCACTTGCAGCAGCGTGCTTCTTAGTTAGAGATGGACAAATGAAAGGTGAAAATATTCACATATTAGAAGAACAAAAATTAGCAGGAGGAGCATGTGACGGAATAAAAGATTCAAGCAAAGGATTTATAATTCGTGGTGGAAGAGAAATGGAAAATCATTTTGAATGTTTATGGGATTTATTCCGTTCAATACCATCATTAGAAACAGAAGGAGCTTCAGTTTTAGATGAATATTATTGGTTAAACAAAAAAGACCCAAACTATTCATTAATGAGAGCAACAGTAAATAGAGGAGAAGATGCACATACTGATGGAAAATTTGCATTATCAGATAAAGCATCATTGGAAATAATAAAATTATTCTTTACAAAAGATGAAGATTTATATGACAAAAAAATAACAGATGTATTTACAGATGAATTTTTTAAATCAAACTTCTGGTTATATTGGAGAACCATGTTTGCATTTGAAGATTGGCATAGTGCATTAGAAATGAAACTATATATCCAAAGATTTATACATCATATTGGAGGATTACCAGACTTTTCAGCACTTAAATTTACAAAATACAATCAATATGAATCATTAATATTACCAATGGTAAAATACCTAGAAAGTCACGGAGTACACTTCCAATATGATACAAAAGTTACAAACATATTATTTGATATTGATGGCAAAAAGAAAACAGCTAAACAAATTGTTTGCATTCATAATGGACAAGAGGAAAGCATTGGCTTAACAGTAAATGACCTAGTATTTGTAACAAACGGAAGTTGTACAGAAAGAGCAATGATAGGAGACCAAAATACTGCACCAGATTTAACAATAGAAAATGGAGAAGGTGCTTGTTGGGATTTATGGAGAAAGATTGCAAGACAAAGTGAAGATTTTGGACATCCAAATAAATTCTGTATGGATATTTCAAAAACAAACTGGGAATCTGCAACAGTTACAACATTAGATAGTAAAATACCACCATATATTGAAAAAATCTGTAAGAGAGATCCATTTAGTGGAAGAGTGGTTACCGGTGGAATTGTTTCTGTAAAAGATTCTAATTGGCTTATGAGTTGGACAATAAATAGACAACCTCATTTTAAAGAACAACCAGATGGTCAATTAGTTGTATGGGTATATGGATTATTTACAAATGTACCAGGAAACTATATTAAAAAGCCTATGAGAGAATGTACAGGTAAAGAAATTACAGAAGAATGGTTATATCATTTAGGTGTACCAGAAGACCAAATAGAAGAATTAGCAACAAATTCAGCAAATTGTGTACCTTGTATGATGCCATATATTACAGCTTTCTTTATGCCAAGAACAGCAGGTGATAGACCAAAAGTTGTACCAGAAGGATGCCAAAACTTTGCATTTTTAGGTCAATTTGCAGATACTGTAAGAGATACAGTATTTACTACCGAATATTCTGTAAGAACAGCTATGGAAGCGGTTTATACTTTACTTGATATTGATAGAGGTGTACCTGAGGTATTTGGTTCTTGTTATGATATTAGAGCTTTACTTGATGCAACTTCTAAGATGACTGATGGAAAGAAATTGAGTGATATAAAACTTCCAATGGCAGCTAATATGGCTTTAAAAACAGGAATGAAAAAGATTTCTGGAACTGTTATTGAGGATTTGCTTAAGAGATATAATTTAATATAAAAATTTGGCAAAATACTTGCCTAAAAATACTCGTAAATGGTAAAATGTTTACGAGTATTTTTAAATTTGAAAGGAAGTTTTAATTATGCCAAACATAAATGATTATATAAAATGGAGAGGAGACCTAGAATTAAATGTATCGGAATTCAATGAAATAGATAGTCTAATTCTTGCAAGATTTTCGTACCTACCATTTGAAAGTTTAATAAAAAAAGAAGAAGAACTAACAATAGAAGAACTATCCAAAAGATTTGAAAAAGCAGATAAAAATAAACTAGAAATATTATGGCCAGATGATAGTGATCTTTTGCCACTTCTAGGACAATCAAAAAGGTTTGGAAAAATGATAGCAACAGATTTTTTAAACAAATTTGACCCAGAACAAGAAAAACAATTTTCAGCAATTACAGTATTACTTCCAGATGACACAATTTTCATATCATACAGAGGAACAGATAACACAATAATAGGATGGAAAGAAGACTTTAATATGAGTTTTAAGAGCCATATTGCATCACAATTAGATTCTGTAAAATACATAAATGATATTGCTAAAAAATATCAAAACAACATAAGGATAGGTGGACACTCTAAAGGTGGAAATTTGGCGGTATATGCTGCGGTTTTTGCAGCTGAGGAAGCAAAGAAAAGAATTATAAATGTGTATAATAATGATGGACCAGGATTTGCAGATGACATAACAAATACAAAAGAATATAAAGAAATGATAGAAAAAGTTCATACATATATTCCGCAATCATCTGTAATAGGCAGACTTTTAAACCATGAAGAAAAATATACTGTTGTAAAAAGTATTCAAAAAGGAATTATGCAACACGATTTATATAGTTGGCAAGTTCAAGGAACTAAAGTTGTTAGTTTAAAAGAAGTTACAAATGGAAGTGAATTTGTAGATAAAACAATTAAACAATGGCTTGATGATGTTGAGCCTAGGCAAAGAGAAATTGTTATAGATACGATATTTGATATTTTAAGTACAACAGAAGCGGAAAGTATGATTCAAATTAGAGAAAAGTGGTTTAAAAATGTTGGAATTATGTTAAAAAACTATAAAAATCTAGACGAAGATAGTAAAAAAATGATTGGAGAAATAGTAAGAAAATTAGTTATTGTTGCTAAAGACAATTTTGTTGATGAAATGCCATCATTTGGAAAAAAGAAATAAAAAGAATTATCCTTATTACGCCAAAAGTAATAAGGATAATTTTGCTTTAAAGAATATCATAAAAATTTTTAAAAGTATAGCCTTGGGACTTTAGATATTGAATAGATTCTTTTAGTACATTAGAAGAATTACTAACATCTTTTGTATCATGCATTAAAATAACTAATGTATTTTTTCCTTTACAAGTCTTTTTCAAATTATTTAATAATTGGTAATTGTTATATTTTTTAACTGAATCATTATTTAAACAATTCCAATCAATATAAGTATAGTTCATCTCCTTTAAAAGCCTAACAGCTTCTTTTTTCTTAGCTTTATTATTTGGAGACATAAAACCATTTGGAAATCTAAATATATGAGAACAATAATCTTGCACATCAATTGCATTTCCAATGGCTAAATCTGTTTTTTTAATTTCATTTATAAAACTTTCGTTATTTTTATAAAGAACAGAATTATTATGATCATATCCGTGATTTGCAATAAAATGCCCTTCTTCATAAGCTCGTTTTACAATTTCTGGATGGCTGTCAACATTTTTTCCTATAACGAAAAAAGAAGCCCTTACATTTTCGTCTTTTAAAATATCCAAAACTTTAGGAGTGACAGAGGCATTTGGACCGTCATCAAAGGTTAAAAAAGCAATTTTTTCGGAGCCATTAGTTAAATTTGAAATTTTTGATATTGCCTCATCTGAAATAGCACTATTTTTAGAAAGTTCTATTGCTAAGCAAGCATTAAAGTTTTGAAAATAAAAAATAAAAAAAGCTGATATGATTAAGATAAAAATGAGCATTATAATATAATTTTTTCGTATAAAAAATATCTTCATAAATATATCACCATTAAATTTTATGATGGAAGGCATTAAGTAATGCATAAAACAAATATCTTCATCTTAATTTTTGTCAAAAAAGTTTTGAAAACTCTTGACTTAAAGTTTACTCTAATATACAACACAATTTAGCCTATGGAACAGGAGCAGAAGCATTTTGTGGTTCATTTTCCAATAGAAAGAGTTGCCAATATACTATTGAATTTGATAGATGAAATAAATTTGGAAGAAATGAATTTTGACGAATTATTTGAAATGATGAACGATACATTAAAAAAATATAGGTTTACAATAGATATGACACACTTGAATTAAAAAAATATTGACTTTAATTCAATAATGTGATATTTTGCATAGGTAAAAAGTATTAGGAGGTAATAATTATGGAATTAAAAATGAGAAATATAAATTAATATGGAGGGAATTTATGAAAAAAGAATGGAATCTATTAAATATGTATAAAGGAGAGTGATAAAAATGTTAAAAAATGCTATAGCATATATCTTGAGAAAGAGGAGTAGAACAGTTATTATATTTATTATTTTAACAATAGTTCTTTCATGCTTATACACATGTTTAAACATAATGACATCAACAATCAGCTTAGAAAATAATTTATATAAGTTATCAAATACATCTTTATCAATAACACAAAATAACAATGAGAACTTTAAAACAAATCAATTTAAAGAAATAGAAAATATAAAAGAGATAAAAGAAACAATTCCCCAATATGATGGACTAGCAAAATCTACAAATATTAAAGCAGTAGAAGGAATGCAAATGATCGAAAGAGACGATATGCCAGAAGAATTTAGAAATATATTTTCAATAGAAGCCACAAATAATACTGGAAAGGACAATTTATTTAATAGTGGAATTTTTACTCTTATAAAAGGTAGACATATTGAAAAAGATGACAGAGAAAAAATTATTATACATGAAGAACTGGCACAAAAAAATAATTTAGAATTAAATGATAAAATTCGTCTTGAACTATTTGATTTAAACAATAATGAAATAAAAACAGAATATGAATTTGAGATTATTGGGATTTTTTCTGGGAAAAAACAAGAAAAATACACAGGAATGACATCAGACTTTAGTGAAAATATGGTATTTATCGATTATGAATCAAGCCAAACAGCATTAAACAACGCAGAAAACAATGAAGTTGTAAATAAACTTGAAATATTTTCAGATAGTCCAAAAGATACAAATATAGTATTAAATAAAATTAAAGAAATAAAAATTGATTGGTCAAAATTCAATATTGAAAAAGATGATGATGTATATGAAGAAACTTTAGAATCTGTAGAAGGGATAAAACATATAATAAAGGTTATGACATATTTAATTATGACAGGAGGAATAATAGTTTTATCATTAATATTAATTTTATGGCTAAGGGAAAGAATTTATGAAATAGGAATATTATTATCAATAGGAATAAGTAAAGTAAAAATTATAGCTCAATTTATATTTGAGTTGATATTTATATCACTACCATCTATAGTAGCATCTTTATTTTTAGGAAATGTGATATTAAATCAAATAATAGGTGGATTTATCAATTCTGATAATTCGACAATAAATATTAATAATCTACTAAAAAATGATAATTTAATATCAAATATTACAATATTTTTACAAAGTTATGGAATATTAATAGGAATTATTGTTTTATCAGTTATTATTGCAAGTGCAATGATATTAGTAAAAAAACCAAAAGAAATATTATCAAAGATAAGTTAGGAGATTGCAATGGATATATTAGAAATAAAAAATGTAACATATAATTATTCAAATTCAAAAGAGAAGATTTTGTTATCAGTAAATCAAAAGTTTGAACTTGGACAATTTTATGCAATAATAGGAAAATCAGGAGCAGGGAAGTCAACATTACTTTCATTATTAGCAGGACTAGACAAACCACAAAAAGGTCAAATTCTATTCAAAAATGAGGATATAGAGAACAAAGGGTATATTAATCATAGAAAAAACAATATAACATTAGTTTTTCAAAATTATAATTTAATTGATTATTTAACACCAATAGAAAATGTTAGATTAGTAAATAAAAAGGCATCAGAAGATATTTTGTTAAAATTGGGACTTGATGAAAGTCAGATAAATAGAAATGTAATGAAATTATCTGGTGGCCAACAGCAAAGAGTAGCCATAGCAAGAGCATTAGCATCAGAAGCACCAATAATTCTAGCTGACGAACCTACAGGAAATCTTGATAGTGACACTGCAGGAGAAATAATAGAAATATTAAAAAGATTGGCTAAAGAGAGAAATAAATGTGTAATAGTTGTAACACATAGTAAGGAAGTTGCAAATTCTGCTGATATTATTTTAGAATTAAGTGACAAAAAATTAAGAAAGATAAGTAAAATTAATTAGGAGGGATATTGATGATAAAAAATGCTTTTGCATATGTAACAAGAAAAAGTTTAAAATCAATAATAATATTATTAGTTATTATGGCTATGTCAACACTTAGTCTGATTAGTTTGGCAATTAAAGATGCTACTAATAGAGCTTCAGAAGAAACTTTTAAAAATATAACAAATAGTTTTTCTATGGAAATAAATAGAAGAGTTAATCTTGGAACACCTAGAGGTGGAGGGAATATAAAAGGAAAAGATATAAAAAAAATAACTGAATCTGAAGATATTGCCTCTTTTGTAAAGAGAATAAATAGTGTAGCTGATTTGGTAGATAATGATATTATAGAAACTAAAAAAACAATTGCAAATCAATCACCAGAAAGAGCAGAAAATTTTAAAAGAACAGTTATGCTAACAGGAGTTAATGATTCATCAAAAGAAAATAAATTTGTGTCAGGAGCTTACAAATTAATAGAAGGAGAACATTTAGAAGAAAATGACAAAAGTAAGATTTTAATACATAAAGACTTAGCTGAAAAAAACAATTTAAAAATTGGAGATAAAATAAAAATTAAGTCCAATTTATTTGATGCAGATAATGAAAAAGGAGCAAATGAAACACTAGAAGTAGAAATAAAAGGAATTTTCGATGGCCACAATGAAAGTAGTGTAACTTCTGCACAAGAACTTTACGAAAATACATTAATAACAGATTTAGATACAGCTGCAAAAGTTTATGGAAACACAGAAGATACTGCAGTATATCAAGATGCAACATTTTTTGTAAAAGGTGATAAAAATTTGGATCAAGTCATTAAAAATATTAAAAAACTTGATATAAATTGGAAACAATACAATTTAATTAAAAGTTCAACAAATTATCCAGCACTACAACAATCAATATCTGGTATATATTCAATAGCAAACAAATTATTTGCTGCTTCATTAATATTTGCAGGTATTACAGTTTCATTATTATTACTTTTATGGATGAATGCTAGAAAAAAAGAAATAGCAATTTTTCTATCATTAGGAATATCAAAATTGAAAATTTTCGGACAATTTGTTGTTGAATTAGTATTTATATCTATCCCTGCCTATATAGGCTCATATTTCTTAGCACTTTATACAGGAAACATGATGGGAAATAATATATTAAATAAAGTTACTGGAAACATTGCTAAACAAATAGCAAAGCAATCAGCATCTAGTGGACTTGGTGGAGGAGCAGAAGTAGACGGTTTTAATAAAACTTTAACAAGCTTAGATATTAATATATTACCAAAATCAATAATATATGTAATTTTATTTATGTCTTTGGTACTTATAATATCTTTAGTGTTATCATCTATAAGTAGTTTAAAAAAGAACCCAAAGGAATTGTTAATTGATACAAAGTAGATGACATAGTTTACAGATAATTAAATAATAAATAGTGTAAAAGCTAATAAGGATTTAGTTATGAATAAAGAAGAAATAATAAAATATTGTTTAACATTAGA
>USCB01000026.1 GCA_900553125.1 uncultured Clostridium sp.
TGAGCATTCTTGATAAATATAAGTCGATTATTTCACGGAACATTGGGTGTGAGTCCGCGAATTTGCTTAAATGGGCAGTTATCGTAAAGTAACTTTCCATGTTTCGCATTGAGAACTTACTGGTCATGATTGAGTCTTCCCGTAGCCTACGTTTGAAGAAATCCTTGTGTATGGAGGATACTCTTTGGGCCTGTAAATATAACAAGCATGTGAATAATTGATCTTCATGGATGATTCCGGGAAGAAAATCGAGTTGGATCTCTGTTAGGTATTCTCTTCTTATGAAATTAAGACATGGGGATGGAGAATATGCCTTATGATCTATTAGGAGTTTTAAGATATATGGGCCTTGATATACTAACTCCGGATTTGTACAATCTTTTCGTTGATAGTTTAAAGATATGTTTTTATGTTTTTCCTTGTTTAATATGTCCGCATCAAAAAAAACGAAATCTAAAGCCTGTCGTTCACATTTAATATAGCATGTTTCTAAGGCTTCTGGCTCCAGATAATCATCACTATCCATAAAATAAATCAAATCACCACTTGCATTTAATATTCCATTATTTCTTGCTTCCGATACTCCCATATTTTTCTGATAAATATATTTTATATTATTATTTTTTTCTTGATACTTGAGACATATCTCTTCACTGTTATCATTTGAGCCATCATTTACTAATATAATTTCATAATCTTTATATTTTTGTATTTTAATACTTTCTATACATTTTTTTATACTATTTGAAGCATTATATATTGGTATAATTACGCTTATCTTTTTCATATTATTTTTCATCCTTAATAATATTTATAAAATTAAAATAATAGTTTTCTAGTGTTAAATTTTTAGAAACTTCTATTGCTTTTTCTCTCATTCTTTTTAATTCTTTGGTGTTGTTTAATAAATAGTCTATATTTTCACTTAAATTTTGAACAATCTTTTCATTATTTTGTAAAATTATTGCTGAACCATCAGTTGCATATTCTGGTATTCCTCCAGAATTTGTGGTTATAATTGGCAAACCACTCATAAGTGATTCGATAATAGTAAGTGGTGCAGGATCATTCCATATTGATGGAAGAACTGCTATATCTGCTAATGCATAAAATGTATTAATTTCATCATATTTTATAAAGCCTGTAAAGATGACTTTGTCCGAAATTTTCTTCACTTCATCTTCAAGTTGTTCTTGATATTCTGTTTTTGTTTTTAATTCATTAAGTGCCGAACCAAGTATTAACAGTTTATAGTTTTTATACTTTACATACTTTAACGACTCTATTAATTCTTTAACACCTTTTTCTGGGGTTATTCTACCTGTAAAAATAAGTATTTTATCATTTGGAGCAATACCGTATTTCTTCTTAATACTTTCTTTTTCTTCGTTTGATATTTTTCCTGAAAATCTCTTAGCATCGATGCAATTTCTTAATACAACAAATTTATCTCTTGATATTTCATTATCTTTAGAAATATTTCTAGCTATAAATTCACTAACACAAATTATTCTTTTAGTATTTTTTATTATTTTTTCACATCCGTAAGTACTAGGAAATTCGTTATGACAATGATAATAATATTTTCCCGAGTATTTCAAGTGATTTTTTCTCCATTTCAAAGTCAAGTATTGAGTTGGATGATTTTCTAAAATTACTATATCATAATTATATTTTTTTAATAACTTACTACATTTATTTAAATAATATAATCTTTGAAATATATATCTATAACTTTGACTATTTTGTTTTTTGAATATGCTTTTCGCCAAAAAAAATACCATTTTATCAATAATTTTTATTAAAGGGTTTACTTTTATAAATCTAAAATTACTATTTTCATATTTTTTACTCTCATTTAATGCGTCTTGATCATATATTGAAAAAATTTCAAATTTAATTTTTTTATTTTTCTCATTTTCATTAAGTAAGTTTACAATAAGATTTTCTACTGCACCACCTTTAGTTGCTGGCACTGGCAAAAATCCCGATGTTATCATTGCTATCTTCTTCACTTATATTCCTCCAATTTTTATTTAGCTTTTTTTAAATAATTTTTTTCAAGCTTGCAAGTTTCTAATTTTATATCATAGTTTTTTAACCCATCTGTAAAGTTTGTGTTTTTTCTATTTGTATTTTTTAAATGGTTAAATATAGTTTCAGTCCATGTTTTTATATTGTTTTTTAAATTTATGAATACTATTTTTTTTGTTACTTTCGCAATTTCAGGTATTTCTGTTGAAACAACACATGGAAGCCCAGAAATCTGTGCTTCTACGACTACCATGCCTAATCCTTCATACAAACTTGGAAACAATAATAAATCCATGGCTTGATATAATTCATTTATATCATTTCTTTGTCCTAAAAATTTAACACTATCTTCTATTCCTAATATTTTAACTTTTTCTTTCATCTCTTTCATTAAAGGGCCTTGTCCTGCAAGTAATAAAATAGAATTTTCTTTTTGTTTATGTACTTCATTAAATATATCAATTAAAAATCTATGATTTTTTTGTTCAACAAATCTACCAACATGTCCGATTACTAAAGTACTATCTTCTATGTTTAATTCTTTTCTTTTTTCTTTTCTTTTCTCTTCATCATATTTAAATTTATCTAAATCAATTGCATTGTTTAAAAGATAAACATTACCTTTGTCATATTCTTTGTTTCCGAACAACCATCTGCCAGCAAGTTCTGAACAACACATATAATCTGTTGCAAATACTTTGCTAAATGGTCTTAATACTTGCTTCAATAAATTCTTCTTTTTTTCTTTTTTATTTGTCGTGCTATGACTATGTGCAATTCTTACTGGAACTCCAGCACACTTTGCAGCAAACAAACTAAAAACTGATAATGTATTAATATGTGAGTGAACTATTTTGTATCCACCAGATTTTAATACTTCTTTTAGTTTTTTATGATACTTAAAAACTTTTTGATATGGTGGTATTAAAATAACTTTACCACCCATTTTTTCTATTTCTTCATATGGAATATTTGTAGAATCTTCATCGCATATAAAATCAAACTGGATTTTAGTTCTATCAATATGTCTATAATAACTCATTACGACAGATTCCACTCCACCACCAAGCCATTTTCCTATAATTTGTGCCACTCTTATTGGCTCATTTTTTTTCACAAAATACACTTCTCCTTAAAAAATCATTGCACTATACAATGCAATAATAAATACTCAAACTAACTACTATTGTATAATTAAATTTTTTAAATTTCCAAATTTTTTTATTTCAATTAATTTTATTCTATCATCTAAAAATTCCTTATAGTTATCAGGTGTTTGCGGTCTTATGGCATATGCTAAATAAATATCAAATTCTTCAACCATATCATTGCATAATTGTGAAACATATGAAAACACTCCTCCTCCAAAAGATTCGCACACCATTAATATTTTCTTTTTCATTACTCTCCCTCTTTTATCTCAAAATCTCATTGTAAAAGTTTTATTCAACTTCTATTCTTTTTAAACTGCTCCATCTTTCTTAACCAATTTTCCCACAGTTTTTCCTAAAATTTTAAAATCAGTTTTTAAACTATTTTTTCTAAAATATTCCATGTCCATTTTAACTCTATCGTCAAAAGTAACATTACTTCTTCCGCTAATTTGCCAAAGACCTGTAACACCAGGCTTACATGCAACTATGTACTTATAAAAATATGTCATATCTTCTTTTTCTCTTTCCAAATATGGTCTTGGACCAACCAAACTCATATCACCTTTAAGTACATTTATAAATTGAGGAAATTCATCTAAACTTGTTTTTCTAATAAATTTTCCAATTTTTGTTATCCTAGGGTCATTTTTTATTTTTTTATATTTTTTAAATTCTTTTCTTGCCTCTTCATTTTCATTCAAATATTTCTGCAATTTTTCATCTGCTCCCATAACCATTGAACGAAACTTATACATCTTAAATTTCTTTCCATCTTTTCCAATTCTCTCCTGAGAAAAAAACAATGATCCTTTGTCCCCTGAAATAATATTGGCACAAAAAATTATTATAGTAAGTGGTATCAAAGCAATTATCCCACAAATACCTCCAACTATGTCTACCCCTCTTTTTATTGTTTTTTCCATTTTTACTTTTATTTTGCTTTTGTATATCGCAACATCTTTGTATGGCACCATCGCTGTTGTTGAGTCATAATCTGAAGTATATTCAAAATCTCTTGATTTAACTTCCATCACTTTTCCCCCTATTTTTTTCTCAAAAACTTTCTTAAAACCAATTATACCATCATTCAAAACATATATCAAGAATTTTGTCGGAATTTGTTATTGTATTTTTCTTCCTAAACACTCATTTTTCTCCACAAATTTCTTTATTACATTAAAAATCAAAAAAACAATCAAACTTCCAACTAAAACACCACACGAATCGATACCAACATCAATTACAGATGCTGTTCTATCTGGAATAAATATTTGATGAATTTCATCTGATACAGCATATACTACTCCTACTATTAAACTTGTTTCAATTCTCTTACTACTTTTAACATTATATGTGCACATCAAACTCATTATAATAATTCCAACAAATGTATATAATAAGAAATGTGCTGTTTTTCGTATAATGTGTTCAATTTTTTTTAAAACCTTATTTTTTTCATTTTCTTCAAGTTTTTGAATTGACTGAACATTTTTAGTCATATCTTCTGTAATTTCTCTGCTTAATCCTCCCGATTTTTCTCCATTTTGATTTGAAAAATTAAATATCACAATAAATGTTATAATAAGTAATATAAATAATGCTCCTCTTAATATATTTATCTTTGTTTCCATAATTTTTAATGACCTTTCTGTTTATTCATCAATTTTACCATTGTCAAACTAATTATGCAAGTCTAATAATTCAATTTCTGTAATTTAAAATAAAATTTACTTGCTTATTGAAATCAAATATTTTTCTAATTTTCCTAACATATAATCTGATGCATCAAGTCCATCTGCCTTCATCCTTAACATTTCAACTAAATCTTCATCTCTTATATCTATTATCAATTTTCCATTTTCTGTTAAAGCTCCTTTTGCTGCTATATAAGCATTGTCAGAAAATCCCTTTCTCGAAACAATTATTGCAACATTTCTTAGAGTTGCATTGTATAAGTATTTTTCTGTAATGTAAATAAGGTTTTGTTCTATTTTTTCTTTATAATTTTTAAATTCAAATACTACAAACCTGGTATTATAATGTTGTATAAAAATTTTCCAAAATTCTGAAATTCCTTTTAATCCACAAACTAAATCCATTCGAAACATTTTATCTTTGGTGCGGTTTTGTTCTGACATAATAGTAAATTCTGTTTCAAATAAATATTTAATAATATCAAAACATAACTTTTCATATTCTTTATCATTAGAATCTTCTCTTCCTGTTGCTAGATTATTTAATCTTTCAATATATTTTAAAGCTTTATCGACTTCTTGTTCCGCTTCTTTTTCATTCTTTTCTTCTTCTTTTATTTCTTTTTTGAACACTTCTTTATCAATAGGCTTATCAGCTATCATATTAGTCATACCAGGTGGCACAAAATCTACTAATAATGCTGTAAGTTCCACATCACCTTGTACTAAATAAAATAAATTAGAAATATCTAAAATTTGTATATTGGTTTCTTCATAAACTTTTCTTTTTGTTATATCATCTATCAAACAAGTTACAACTAAAATAGATTTTACTTTCTTATTGTTTTCCATCTTTAACGTTTTTTGATAAGATTTCATTCTCTCAACCAATTGCTGTATAATATTATTTTGTATAAACTGACTTCGATAAGCTTTTATTTCCATAACTATATTATTAATATCGTTACTTGCAACCAAATCAATTCTTCTAATTTTATTTGACACCTTAACAGGCACTTCTCTTTTTATATCTACATAATTAAATCTCTTCAAAATTTTTACAACTAATTCTGTAATTTGATTTTCAGCTTGATAAGGGGTTATATACCCTTCATCAATTAAATTTTTCAATGTTAATTTATAATCAAATTGTATTTGATTTAACCAATAATCTTCATCTTCATTTTCATTAATCTCTTTAGAAAGAAAATTAATCTTGATTGAATTTTCATATATCTTTTTTATTATATCATATGTTTTCTTTTGCATGTTTCCAATTTCATTAATTATTATATAATCATATTTTTTTATAGGTAAAACATGCTTATCATCAATTATTGTTATATTTTTATATTCTTTAAATTTTTGATTTAATTCTTCTATTTCAAATAATCTTTCAACATATATTAATACATTCTTTTCTTTGCCCCATAGTTCAATCAATGTATTTATAATAAAATTTTTTCCACTACCTGTCGGCATTTGAATAAATTTTTCTTTTGTTTCTTTGTTCATTATTATGCCTATAATTTCTTTTTGATAATTTCTTAAATATCTTTCTTCCATACTTAACCCCTCATTTTTTGCCATTATATCATAAAAATTCGTCAAAATAAAGTTTTTAATGCTATATTTTTCCTTTGAATTTATTTTTGTTTTATGTTAACATAAATATAATAACAAAAGAAAGGTTTTGATACTATGGATAAAATAAAAAATATTCTAAAATTAAATTATTTAAAAAATTTACTAACTAATTTGGATAAAAATGATTTGAAAATTATGAAGTTTGGACTAAAAATCTGTTTCAGCATTTTGCTATTTTCTGTACTTATTCTCTCTTTTTATTTAACAGCAAGTCATAATTTCTTTTTATATGAATTAGGACTTACTATTTTTAAAATTAGTACATATATTGCTGTCGAATTTGTTATTTGCGGTATTGTGGTTGATACTATAAAAAAAGGGGCTATTTAACAAAAAAAGAATAGCCTCACACTACTCTTTAATCTCATTATTATATTGAATATATAGCTCCTAACACAATGCAAAGTACTACAAGTATAATACCTAAAATAACTGTCCACTTTTTCTGTTTTCCTTCTTTGGTATTACCTTTATTTTTTTCAAAGAAATTATTAGCAGACGTTCCAGTTATTGTTGCAGATAACCCTTCATCGTCTTTAGATTGTACCATTGCAAGGATTACTAAAGCTAAACAAACTATAAAATAAATTCCTATAACTATACCTTTTACTATTTGCATCTATTTTTCCTCCCTGATGGATTATAATTAATCATTCTCTTTTTTTACTACGATTTGTTTTCCATCATAGTATCCACAGTTTGAACATAATGTGTGTGGTAATACTGGTTCACCACAATTTGAGCATTTTGCAAATTTTGGTGCTTCTAATTTCCATGTTGATCTTTTGCTATGTGTTCTAGCTTTTGACCATCTTCTTTTTGGTTGTGCCATTTTTATTCCCTCCTCTTGTTAATCGATATATATGTGTTATACCATATTTTCACTTTAATTTGTACCATAAGATTATACATTTTTTTTTTTTATTTGTCAACCATTGTACCTAATTTATTTTCACATTTTTTCATTCCATTCATATACTTATATTGAATAAATATTTATTATAAGGAAAGGATAAGTTTTATGTGTGGAATTGTTGGTTTTGTAAATTATAAGAAAGAATTACCTAATAAGCAAAATATTATAAACACAATGACTCAAACTTTAAGTAATAGAGGTCCTGATGAAGAAGGACTTTATTTAAATAATAATGTAGCACTAGGTCACAAAAGACTTATTGTTATCGACCCTCAAGGTGGTAAACAACCTATGATTCAACGTTTTAGTCAAGGAGAATATGTAATTATTTATAATGGTCAAATTTATAATACGAAAGAATTAAGAGAAAATTTAATCGAAAATGGGTTTACATTTTACGGTCATAGTGATACAGAAGTTCTCTTAAAAAGTTACATACATTATGGTAAAGATGTTGTAAATTACTTAAATGGAATTTTTGCATTTGCTATTTGGAATACCAAAACACAGGAACTATTTATGGCAAGAGACCATTTTGGTGTTAAACCTTTATTTTATACAGAATTTGATGGAGCCCTTATTTTTGCCTCTGAATTAAAAGCTATTTTTAAATATCCTAATTTTGAAAAAGTTATTGATGCACAAGGAATTTCCGAATTATTTGGAATAGGTCCTAGTCACACTCCAGGTTTTACAATTTATAAAAATGTATATGAAATCAAACCTGCTCACTTTGCTGTATATAATAAATCAGGTCTTCATATCGAACAATATTGGAAACTTGAATCTAAACGCCATCTAGAAGATTTTGATGAAACTTGTAATCATTTAGATTTTCTATTAAAAGATGCCATTTCAAGGCAACTAGTTTCTGATATGCCGATTTGTACATTTTTATCAGGAGGTCTAGATTCTAGTATAATTACAAAATTCACTTCTGATTATCTGCAAAAAGAAGACATGGCTCCTCTAGATACTTACTCTGTAGATTATGTTGACAATGACAAAAACTTTGTCAAATCTGACTTTCAACCAAATTCTGATAATTACTATATAGACCTAATGAATGAAAATTCCTATTCTAAACATCATACCGTAATGCTAGATACTCCCGAACTTGCCTCTAGTTTAAAAGAAGCTATGTGTGCTAGAGATATGCCTGGAATGGCAGATGTAGATTCTTCTTTATATCTATTTTGTAAAGAAGTAAAAAAAGAAAAAACTGTTTCATTAATGGGTGAATGTGCCGACGAAATATTTGGAGGATATCCTTGGTTTTTCCGTGAAGATAGCCTAAATTCCGGTACTTTTCCATGGTCTATTGCAAAATCAGAACGTACTCAGCTTTTAAATCCATCTATTTCAAGTAAGGTAAATTTAAATGATTATATAGATTTTAGATATAACCAAAGTCTATCTAATGTCGAAATTTTAGACACTGATTCTTTTGATACTGCTGAAAAACGTAAAATTTCTTATCTTACAATTACATGGTTTATGCAGACCCTTTTAGAACGTGCAGACAGAATGAGTATGGCAAATGGTTTTGAGGTTCGTGTTCCTTTTTGTGATTACAGATTAGCTCAATATATGTATAATGTGCCTTGGGAAATGAAAGCTTACAAAGGTAGAGAAAAAGGACTTTTAAGACATATTATGAAAGGTGTTTTACCTGATGAAATTGTAAATAGAAAGAAATCTCCGTATCCGAAAACTTTTAACCCTACCTATTTGGCTACTGTTAAAGGAATGCTTACTGAAATTATGAAGGATTCTTCTCGACCTATTAATTCTTTGCTTAATCGTGATTTTATTTTGGATATTTTGAATACTGATGGTAAGGCTTTTACTCGTCCTTGGTTTGGGCAATTGATGACTGGTCCTCAACTTATGGCTTATTTATGTCAGGTTGATATGTGGCTTGATGAGTATGCTCCTAGAATTGAATTATAAAATTTTTTTGAGGTCGACAATTACGACCTCATTTTTTACTAATGCTTTCCGTTAATTTTAATAAAAAAGTATCAACCAATACATTCTCTGAAGAAGTTCCAATAAACACTTTAAATTCTCCTTCTTCAGAAACAAATTCCAAATTTTCATTCCAAAATCTTAACATTTCTTCTCTAATTTCAAATACAACCTCTCTTTCCTCATTTGGTAAAAGACTAATTTTCTTAAATGCTTTTAATTCTTTTACTGGTCGTACAACACTTGCTGTTAAATCCTGAATATATAATTGAACTACTTCTTCACCTTTTATATTACTATCATTTTTAATTTTTACAC
Organism: uncultured Clostridium sp.; assembly: GCA_900553125.1. Taxonomy (GTDB): domain Bacteria; phylum Bacillota; class Clostridia; order TANB77; family CAG-508; genus CAG-269. The sequence continues at coordinate 9,735 of USCB01000026.1, forward strand.
TCACTGTTATTTTTGAATCACACGTTAATATTTTGCTACTTAGTTTCAAACAAGAATAGATAAATTTAGAATATGACAACCCATATCCAAAAGGATAAAAACTTTCAGTTGGAATATCCTGATAACGTGAAACATACCTTACATCACTATTATGCGGTCTTCCAGTATTATAATGATTATAATAAATAGGACATTGCCCTGTAGCTTGAGGAAAACTCATAGTCAATTTTCCTGACGGATTAATATCTCCAAATACAACATCCGCAATCGCATTTGCTCCCTCTGTTCCGGGAAACCACACTTCTAGCAAAGCATCAACATGTTCTTCAATTTCTTTTAATACAATAGGTCTGCCATTAAATAAAATAGCAACAATTTTTTTATTTAACTTAGAAAGTTCTTTTAATAATTTTTTTTGTATATCAGAAATTTCAATATTAGCCCTTGAACAAGCTTCTCCACTTTGTCGATAATGCTCTCCTATTCCTAATACAATAACATCAACCTGTTTAGCAACACTTATTGCCTCTTTTATATATTCTTCCAATTTTTCTTTTTCATTCTCTATATGAATAACATTTCCTCCATCAGCTTGCAAAATCTGATTTATATCTTTCTCCTCTAAAATTTCACTCCCCTTTGCATATACTATATCTTCTTTTCCTATTTTATTTTGAAATGCCTCTTTTAGTGTTTTAATCTTTTCTTTATCTGAAAACATAGACCATGAACCTAATATAGCAATATTGTCGGCATAAGGACCAATTAACGCTATTTTTTGTTTTTTATTTAATGGTAAAATATTATTATTTTTTAATAACACAAATGTCTTTGCAGTTAACTCTCTAGCTTTATCACAATTCTCCTTATTTAATAAAGTTTTCTTTTCCATTTCATCATCTAAATTTTTATATGGATTTTCAAATAATCCCAAATCATTTTTTAATTTTAAAATTCTAAAAACTGATTCATCTATTATTTTCTCCGAAATCTTTTTTTCTTGTACTAATTGTTTAAGATTATTTGAATATACATCTGACATCATATCTATGTCTACTCCTGCTGTAATTGCTTTATATGCTGCATCTTTTTTATTCTTTGAAACCCCATGTTCAATTGTTTCTTCTATTGCTGAATAATCTGAAATTACTATTCCCTTAAAATTTAACTCCTTTCTTAATAAATCTTTTAATAACCATTTATTTACTGTTGCTGGAATTCCATTCACAATATTAAACGATGTCATTATCATTTCTGCTCCAATATTAATTGCTTTTTTATAAGCAGGGAGATAGTACTGCCTAAACTCTCTTTCTGACATATCAACTGTATTATAATCACGCCCCCCTTCCGCGGCACCATATGCTGCAAAATGTTTCACACATGATATCATTCCATCATTTCCGTCAATTTTAACATCTTTATGTGCCTTAACCATAGTTTCTCCAAATACTTGTCCTAAATACGGGTCCTCTCCACCAATTGATTCCATTACTCTTCCCCACCTTGAATCTCTTACCAAATCTACCATCGGAGAAAAATTGACATTAACGCCGTGCAATTTTTGCTTCTTTCGCTGCTAATTTTGTACATTCATAAACAACCTCTCTATCCCAAGAACACCCTTGTGCTAAAGGAATTGGTAAAACCGTCTTATAACCATTTATAATATCTGCCATAAATAATAAAGGTATTTTTAATCTATTCTTTGATAAATACTCTTCTTGTACCTTTCTTATTTTTTTAGTCCCTACTATATTTAATATAGAACCCACATTATATAGCATTTCATTTGATAAACCTAAATCTTTAAGTGGTCCTGTAGAAATTTCAATATTATCCATTAGAAATACTTCTCCAGCAATTTGAACTAGTTGACCTATTTTTTCATCTAAAGTCATCTTTCCTAATAACTCATACAATTTTTCAATATTCATATTAATTTCTTCTCCTCCTTTTAGATAAGTAATTTTTCATTTCAATATGATATTTATCAAATCTTTATTTCATCCTTTTTGTTTTTAAACTCCAATAAACTCATACCTTTTTGTATATATTCATTTCTCATAAAATATTTCCAAATAAGACCTGTAAAATAATTCTCAATCATTAACATTGAAATCCCTTTATCTATGCCTATACATTCCTTCGAATACCATGGCTTATCCACATCTAAATTATAAGAATCCCTAAAACCATATTTACACCAAAAATTTGGATAATTATTATAGTAATTTTCAACACATTCTAAACTATACAAAGGCGTAAAAACTATTGAACCTATTGCTCCACATGGGGAAATAGTTCCATCATTTTCTTTATCTAAATTTGCAAGTGCTGGCATTGCTCCAAAACCACCAGAATACCCATTTGGTCCTACGCATGCAGTTAATCCCCACGATTTTTCATTAAAAGTTTTAAATTTATTACTATTTTTTATGCAATATGCTCTATTGGCAAGTGTTGCCTTTACTGAATTTTCAAACCAATCAATTCCATTTTTATCTCTTAACCCTCTAAAATCTATCCAAGCATGTGAATACTGATATGTAAATAACGTTCCACAATATGTATAAATTATATCTTCTATACCTAAGTAACTTCTTTTTTCTTTTTTTATAGCATCATATACTGTTTTGTTAATCGAATATGTTGGTGATGAAACTCCTAAAATATATAACATAAGCTGTTCTGCATACATATTCCAATGTCCCCAAAAACCTTTTTCTTTTGAATATCCCATATAAAATTGATTTATTTGCTCATCTAAATACCACTTCCAATTTATTTGCTCATAAAGCCTCTTTGCCTTTTCTTTAACTTCCCCCTCAAAATATTCTCCAGCTAACAATGCTCCACAAATAAAAATTGCTGTATCAATAATAGAAATCTCAGAATTCCACTCCCTTTTAGCAGTTTTAAGATTAACAAAATGATAAAAAAATCCATTTTCTTCATACATATTATATAAAAATGTATCTAGTGTCTTATTTATTCTTTGATAGGCTTTTTTATAATTAATCCAATTTCTTTCTGTTCCTATTACTAATGCTGCTAATCCATATCCTACAGATGCAATACTTGCAACTTCTGGTGATAATTTGCTCTTATCCCTAATTAAACCATATCCTTTACTATTTTTATTATTATTTACTTCTTTAAAAAAAAATCTATAACAGCCTTTTAATTCTTTTTCTAATATCCTTTTTCCATCAAGTTTTATCATCCTCATATATAATTCTCCTTCCTAGAGTAATTATAATATATTTTATTTTTGATATTCAATGTGAATTTTTTCCTGTATTGTATTATTTTATATTAATAGCATATATCTTCCATTTCTAACTTTTTCTAAAACTTTCAATTCTATTAACTGTTTAAATTTTTTATTTACTATACTTAAAGTTAAATTTAACTGTTCTGAAACAACTTTTTGAGTTATTTTGATTAACCCCTCATTATCTAAAATATTTAATAAATATACTAGAATTAAATATTGATTTTTATCATAATTCGATAAAAGACTACAAAAAATACTTTTATTTATTAATATATCTTCCTTTGTATTCTCAAAATTTTTAATTTTTCTTACCCTTTTTAGCATATTATAAGTTTGCTTATGTGCAATTTTGTTCATATCTCGTGAAATCCATTTTAATATAAAATCGCTGTTTTCTCCTGATAATTTTGTTTTTACTACATTATATGCTTTTTTCATAGTTTCAATCATTTCACTATTATTCTGAAATATTTTTACTTTACTCTTTTTGTTTTGAAAAAAATCAGGTACTTGTGCACAATCTGTATTTATACAAATTATTTGATTTTGATTTTTATTTATATAACAACTTAATATTAAGTTTATTGCTTGATATACTGCAAATGTTTCTATTTCAGTAGGATTTTTTATTTCTATTTTACTTGCTTTTGAAAATGATTTTAGTATTTTGTTTTCAAACATAACTACAATTGCATATGTTGCAATTTTACTTTGATTATCAAAACTGGCATCTGTATATATATCATATTTAATTATTCTTTGCATATTTTTCCTCCATCCGTAATTTTTTTAACTTGAGGTTACAATATCTGCCTCAAGTTTTATACTTCATATCTTTATTACTTGAAAATAAAAATTTTCATTTTCTTCAACATGACCTGCCACTACACTATAATTTCCATCTTCATATCCTGTATTATATCTTCTTTGTAATAAAATTTTATTATTTTCTATTAATATTAAATGTACCGCTGTTATTACTTTAAATCTCTCCATATATTCCTCCTTTAAAATCCCTATAAACCTCATCATTCAAATACATTTTAAACTTCTCCACATCATTTCTTATATCACTTGCCCTCACATTAAAAATCTTTCTTTCCTTATCCACCACAATATTTTGTATTCCAAGATAATCTGCAACACATCTTCCATACTCCTCACTACTATAAAAGTGAGTAACTTTAGCTTTTCCAATTATTTCACACAAATACTCCATCTGAATTTTTACACTTTCTTCATCCAAACCATATTGCTTTGGACTATTATAAGCCTTTAAAATCTTCACATCAGTAAAATCGTTTTTTATCCATTTAATTTTGTCTTCCATTTTTATATTTAACTCTGGTGTATCATAAACCACGACATAAAATTCGTCCATATCTTTTAATGCTGTTTCTATTAAAAATTTATGACCTATATGATATGGTGCATATTTACCTATTGTAAATCCTATTTTTTTCAATTTATTTGCTCCAATCTTTACTTTTTCAAATTCATATGCTTTATTATAGAACAAATGTTTATTTTTGTCAATAAAAAATTTAAAGAAAAAAATAGCTAAGTCCTATGACCTAGCTATAATCTATATATTTGGGAATTATTATGTTAAGCTAAATTAATTATTTGCCCATCTAAGCATTTTGATGTCTTTGTATTTTTCCAATACAGTATTATATTTTTCATATTCGTCTTCCCATAATGCATTAGGCACCTTATCAAAGGCATTGAACATTTCTTCTGCCTCTTTTAAGTATATTAATTGTTCTTGTATGCTTAATTTTTCATATTTCTTTGAAAAAGCATATAATCTATCTAAAGTCTGGTTTGCTTCTATAAAGCTCCAAAAATCTTTTACATTCATTCCAAACATTTTTATTTGAAATACTGCATATGCTATCAATGCAAATATTATAAATATTAAAATATATATTAAAATTCCAATACCTTCCATTTTAATCACCTCACAAAATTCCTTTGTACATATATATTATACCATTTTTGTAAAGTTTTTGCAATATTTTTGTAATATTTTTGTAACATTCTAGTAATATTTTTGTAATTTTTATTATTCATATTAACATTTTTTATCAAATATGATATACTTTAATTCATATTTTATAAAAGGGATGATATAGTATGGATGACAATCGTTTTTCAAAAACCAAAAAAGTTGGAATTTTAGGTATATTAGGTAATATATTTTTACTAATTATAAAAGGAACAATTGGTTTTTGGTCTAAAAGTCAAGCTATGATTGCAGATAGTATAAACTCAGCAGGTGATATTTTTGCATCACTTATGACTTTTATTGGAAATAAAATTTCAAGTGCTCCTAAAGATGACGATCATAACTTTGGACATGGAAAAGCAGAATACATTTTCTCGATGTTTATTGGACTATCAATGATTGTAGTTAGTTTTAAATTATTATATGACTCAATAAAAACACTTATATTAGGAAGTGAATTAAAATTTTCTTGGTTGCTTGTTATAACCTGTTTAATTACAATTGGTGTAAAACTTTTCCTATATTTATATACTAAGACAGCAGCCCAAAAATATGACAACATCTTACTTAATGCCAATATGAATGACCATAGAAATGATTGTATTGTAACAACTTTCACTTTAATTTCTGTTTTACTTACTTTAAAAGGTATCTATTGGTTTGATAGTTTAACTGGTATTGGAATTTCTATTTGGATTGGCTTTACTGGGTTTTCATTTTTCATTGAAAGTTATAATGTTTTGATGGATATTTCTGTTGATGATAAAACTAAAGATTTAATTTTGGATATTGTAAATTCTTATCAGGATATTAAAGAGGTTCAAAGTATCAGCTCTTCTCCTGTTGGATATAATTATATAATTGTTATCGTTATTTGTGTTGATGGTAATATGTCTACTTTTGATAGCCATTCTTTGGCTGATAATGTTGAAAAAAGCGTTAGTAAACTTGATAATGTTTATAAGACTATTGTGCATGTTGAGCCAATTTGACAAATTTTTTATGATTGGGGACGGTTCTTTTTCCGAAAAGGAACCGTCCCCAATCAGAAAAATGTTCTTTTGGGACCGGTTCTTTTTTGTACAAATTACTTAATCACGACTTCATCTCCAGCACAATCAACACTTGCCTCTTTACCTTTCTTAACAACCCCATCCAAAATAGCCTCAGCAATTTTATCTTCAACCAAATTTTGAATAGTTCTCTTAAGAGGTCTGGCACCAAAAGCTTTATCAATACCCCTCTTAGCTATTAATTCTTTAACTTTAGGTAAAAATTCAATCTCGTATTTTTGAGCTTTCATTCTATTTTTTACTTCATTTAACATTAACTCAATAATCTCGGAAATCTCATCATCATTTAGCTTATGGAACACAATTATCTCATCAATACGGTTTATAAACTCAGGTCTAAACTCACGTTTTAATTCTGCCATTACTTCTTTTTTGATATTTTCATATTCTTTTTGGTCATCTTTATTTTCTCCATCATTTTTTGTTGCATTTGAAAAACCTAAAGTCTTTTTATCTGTAATAATTCTTGCACCAATATTAGATGTCATTATAATTACAGTATTTTTAAAATTAACTGTTCTGCCATTTGAATCTGTAAGTCTACCATCATCAAGTATTTGAAGAAGCATATTCATTACATCAGGATGTGCTTTTTCAATTTCATCAAACAAAATTACTGAATAAGGTTTTCTTCTAATCTTTTCAGTTAATTGACCACCTTCTTCGAATCCTACATATCCTGGAGGAGAACCTATAAGTTTTGATACGGAATGTGCCTCCATATATTCAGACATATCAATTCTTATCATTGCAGATTCATCTCCAAATAAGCTTTCTGCTAATGCTTTTGATAGTTCTGTTTTTCCTACACCTGTTGGACCTAAAAATAGGAATGAACCTATTGGTCTATTTGGGTCTTTCAATCCTACTCTTCCTCTTCTTATTGCTTTACTTACCGCTTCTACTGCCTCATTTTGACCAATTACTCTCTCATGTAATGTTTTTTCTAAATTACGAAGTCTTTCATTTTCATCTTCTGATATTTTTTTAGCAGGAATTCCTGTCCATAATGAAATTACATCTGCAATATTTTCCTCAGTTATTGTAACAACTTTTTTAGTATTTTGATTCTTCCACTTTTTCTCCTCTTTTTCATACTTTTCCCTTAAAGCCTTTTCTTCATCTCTAAGTGATGCAGCTTTTTCGAACTTCTGGCCACGAACCGCTTCTTCTTTATCCTTAGAAATTCGGTCAATTTCTTCTTGCATATCTTTCAAACTCTCTGGCTCTGTGTAAGTTTGAAGTCTAGCTTTTGATGAAGCCTCATCAATCAAATCTATTGCTTTATCTGGCAAAAACCTATCATTTATATATCTTTCAGATAAAGTAACCGACGCCTCTATTGCCTCATCTGTAATTTTTACATTATGATGAGCCTCATATTTATCTCTTATTCCTTTTAAGATTGTAATAGTATCCTTTTCAGTTGGTTCATCTACAGTAACAGGACTAAATCTACGCTCTAAAGCTGTATCTTTTTCTATATACTTTCTATACTCACCAATTGTAGTTGCTCCAACTAACTGTATTTCACCTCTTGCAAGCATAGGTTTCAAAATATTTGCGGCATCAATTGCACCTTCTGCAGAACCTGCCCCAACTATTGTATGAATTTCATCAATAAATAATATTACATCTCCTGCTTTTTTAACTTCTCCTAAAGCCTTTTTAATTCTCTCCTCAAAATCTCCTCTATATTTGGCTCCAGCCACCATTCCTGAAATATCCATACTTACAACTCTTTTATTTTTAAGTACCTCTGGTACATCTCCCAAATTGATTTTTTGTGCTAAACCCTCTACAATTGCTGTTTTACCAACTCCTGGCTCACCTATTAAACATGGATTATTTTTTGTTCTTCTTGATAAAATTTGTATAACCCTTTCAATCTCTTTACTTCTGCCAACTACAGGGTCTAATTTTCCATCTTTAGCCTTTTTCGTTAAATCTTCACCAAATTGATTTAAAGTTGGTGTTAAATTAAAACTTCCACTTTGTTTATTATCACTTTTGCTTTCTCTTGATACATCTTCAGCCTCATTTATAACACTTACAATTTCATTATATAATTTCGGTAATTCAACATCCAAATCAAGTAAAATTCTAACAGCAATACTATCGCCTTCTCTTAAAATTCCCATTAACAAATGCTCAGTTCCTATGTAATCATATCCAAGTTTTCTAGCCTCTATAAAACTATTTTCTATAACCCTTTTAGTTCTCGGTGTAAAACCTAATGTATCAGCTCCTGTGATTACTTCTTTTCCTATCATCTCAACTACTTTTTGTTCCACATCTTCAGCCGTTACTCCTTGATTTTGTAATACTCTACTTGCAACTCCTGCTCCCTCTTTTACCAATCCATATAATACATGTTCTGTACCTATATAATTATGGCCAAGAGATATAGCCTCATCTTGTGCAATTTCAATCGCCTTTTTGGCTCTTGATGTAAATTTATATATCATATTATCTACTCCCTTTCTTTTAATTTTTTACAATATTTCTAATCATCTCTCCACGTTTGATATCTCTATCATATCCATCTAAATTCTGATTAAAATATTTCTGAAGATTAGCAGGTTCCATATAAAAGTAAATCTTAGCAACATCATCGTCACTTATTTCCTTAATAACTCCCATATCTACTCCCATTTTAACACTTGACATAAGTTTAATAGTTTCCCTCCATTTTAGCTTTCTTGCATTAACCAAAGTTCCAAAATTTCTATAAACCATATCCTCAAGTTCAACTTGATTCTTTCCCAGTATACTTCTAGCAGCTCGTTCTTGCTCTATCATTTTTTCGCTAATAGCCTTTAAATTCTTAATAATTGTATCCTCTGAAATTCCTAAAGTTTGTTTGTTTTTAATCTTGTAAATATCCCCTATATTTTCTTGACCACTAATATATTTGCTACTAAAACTTACTCCCAAATTATTCATGGCAATGACTACTTTTCTTATATTACCAGTCATTGTAAGCCCAGGTAAATGAATTGTAACTTCTGCTTTTAATCCTGTTCCTACGTCTAATGGTGATGAAGTTAAATATCCATATTTTTTACTTTTAGCAATATCAAAAATTTTATCAATTTTATTGTCAATTTCTTTTGCTAAATTAAATGTACTTTCAAGTTCCATTCCTGCATTAAATACTTGAATTTTTATATGGTCTTGAGAGTTAAGTACAATACAGATATTTTCATCATCATTTACTAAAATTGATGTGTTTTCATTTTTGATAGTTGTTTCATCTATCAAACCCTTTTCTAACATAGACCTTTTTGTTAATTCATCTAAATCTTTTATTTTAATAAATTTTAGATTATATCCTATTCCTTGTAATTTTGATTTAACTTCATTTTCTATCTCTTGAATTTCTGTTAGATTTTTGGTATTAAACCTATGATTTCTTAAATTTCTAGAAAACATAATTTTACAATCTATTACAACATCACTATCTTTTCCTCTTTGTAAATACCAATTCATATACTATTCCTCCTGTCCGTTTTCTAAATTTTTAATCTCATCACGAAGTTTTGCAGCATCTTCATATCTTTCTTCTTTTATAGCTTGTTTTAACTTTTCTTTTAGCTCATCTACTTTATTTATATTTTCGTTTTCTTCTATGGCACTTGTGTCTTCCCTGTCATCTAGATTTATGTTTATATCATTTCCTTCTATAATCTCTCCAAGTATTCCGATATGAGATGCTGCTCCTTGCAAACTTCTTAGAATTGGGTCAAGTCTTGCTGCAAATTCGCCATAACAGTTACTGCAACCTAAATTTCCTGTATGTAGAAAGTCATCCCACGTTAAGCCACATTTACTGCATTTCAATTCATTGTTTCCTGCTCCTAATGAAGGCATAAAACTTACATCATTCATGTCATCAAAAAAATCTTCCAAAAAGCTATTAAAACTTATTGGCATATTAAAGTGTATGTCACTTATTCCTAGCTTTTTACTGCATTCTTCACATAAAAACATTTGCTTTTTTTCTCCATTTATTATTTGGGTATATTTTACATTTGCCTCGTTTTTTCCACAATTTTCACATTTCATAATTATCATTCCTTTCTCATTTTTGTTCTTTTGGGACCGGTTCTTTTTTGAACAATTAATCAAGATTTAATAACATATTCTTAAAAATATTCGCTCGCAGCTTATCTCTATATTCTTTTGGAATATCTAAAACATTATCACTTGTCGCAACTTTTAATAGTTTCGCCTCTTTTTCATTTACTAAATTGTATGTTAAGAAATCACTTATTAAGATATCAGTTTCACTATTTTGCAAAGTTTCCCCTATATTTTCTATTATATGCATTAAATAATCCGATTTTGTATTACTTACTTTTTTTATAGTTATATGTCCCCCTCCACCACGCCTACTTTCTACATAATATCCTTGTGATGGTTTGAACCTTGTTGCTATTACATAGTTTATTTGTGATGGTACGCAGTTAAACTTTTGTGCTAAGTCGTTTCTTTGTATTTCAATTTCTTCCTCATCGTTGAATAAATCTTTTATAAATTCTTCTATTATATCTGATACTCTCATATGTGCTCCTTTCTTTTTTCTGATTGGGGACGGTTCCTTTTCGGAAAAGGAACCGTCCCCAATCAGAAAAGATGTCTTTGACTTTCTTTGACCTTTATTGCTATTATAGTTACATTTTATTATTTTTTCAACATCATTTTTTTATTATTTATGTTTATCTTTCATACCATTTTCAATAAAAATACTATGGTTTTCTTTTAATTACTTATTATTTTGTATTTTTCCTTTTATTTTTATTATTCGTTATATTTTCCAAGTCCTCTACCTTTTTCTTTTGTACAGATAATGGTAACCAAGCAAAATATGACGTAATAAATTCCCCGTATCTTGTTGCATCTTCTCCTATTTCATATTTTTCACTTTGTTTCTTATTCATTTTAGGCACCCCCTTATTTTAGTTTGTGCCATTATTTATTTTTTATACAAAATGAGGTAGATTGATTTCTACCCCATTAATAATCTTTATAAAAAACTTTACATTCCAGTTAATGGTAAAACCTTATAAACTTTAGTTTTCCAATTTGAAAATTTACTTAAATTATATCCTTTATAACTTGACTGCAAACAAACTTTGTTTTCGAAAATCTCTTCACTCTTCACACTTGAATTTATCTTAGCAAAAATTAATGTATCTTCTTCACTTTTAAAACCAATATCGACTGTTCCAAAATCTAATTTAATATTAGTTATAAATTCGTTATCAGATAATTCTTTAGAAAAATCAATTTCATCAGAATTTTTTGTATTTATATCTTCAAGCATTAAAACATAATCTTCACTAAAATTAGTCTTATAATATAAATTATAGCTATTTTCTTGATTATATGTTCCTAGTTTTATTTTAGTAATTCTTATAAAATCAGTTGGTATTTCGTCTTCCCATATAAAATTTTCTAACTCTACATTACCAGAATTTTTTAAGCTTATATTGTATTGTATTTCATCGCCAACAAATGCCTCATCTGGACCTTTTTTATTAATTTCTTCATCTGGATTTTTTGGTATATTTTCTAAATTTAAAGTTACAACTTGATGGTTATTTTTTATTTCTGTTTCATATACGTTTTTATCCAATAAATACCATTCATTTGTTTCTACTTCTTTTACTCTATAAAATCCTTTCTCTAGATCTTTAGATTTTGCCATTCCATTAGTATCTGTTGTTAATTTCTGAATTAAATTTCCCTTTTCATCATATATCTCAAATTTTACTCCTTCTAATGGCGAATCCTTTTTTGTTCCAGTTACTTTATTATCTTCTTTTGAAGTTTTTATAATTTGTATATATCCTTTTATTTTTTCATTTTCGATTTTAACTGTTTTTATTTGATTTTCCTCTAGAATAATTTCACTTATTTCATTTACTAAATCATATTTTTCATCAGTTTCTATTTCATGTAATCTTAGACTTTTATAATCTCTTAAAGGATATTTATTAGTTAATGCCTCTCCGTTTTCATCGGTTTTTATTTTTTCTAATACATTACCATTACAATCTTGAACTTCAAACACTACATTAGGAATTTTTATTTCGTTATTTTCTTTATCCACTTTTATTACTTTAATTTGACCTTTTTTTAGTTCATCTTCCACTTTACTCGTAGTTGTTTCATTCCATTTTATTTGTAAATTTTGGTCTTCTGCTAAATTATACCACTCATTAGTACTTATTTCTTTTAATTTATAATTACCAGTTCTCAAATTTTTTATTTCTATTTTTCCATTAGCATCAGTATAATATGTTCCAACATTTCTTCCTGTTTCTTCACTATATAACTCAAACCCAACATTTCCAAGAGCTATACTGTTATTTTCTTTATCTACTTTTAGTATTTCTAAATTTCCCTTTTTATGTTCATTTTCTATATCAATTAGAGCTGTTTTATTGTATTCTACACTTATAGAATATTCATTTTCTTCGTTTAATATATAATCTTCGTTAGATTTAATTTCTTTTGCATAATATGAACCCTGATACAAATTAGGAATTTCAATCTTTCCGTTTTCATCTGTTGTATAAGTTCCTATAATTTGCTTTTGAGAATTATATATTTCGAATACAGTATCTTTTATTCCCTTTTTTGTTTCATCATCTTTTTTATTTATTATAATTTTACCTGTATTTAAATTTAATTTTGTATTTATATTTGTTTCTAAATTTTGATATGAATTTGCAGTTAATAAATAGTCTTGTGTTCCTGATATTCTTGTTTTTCCATAAAACATAGGATAACTTTTTAAATTTGATTCAATTCCAACACTTATGTCTTTATCAGAATTCATATTTTCTTTTAAAATTTTTATTTTAAATTTTTCACTTGAATTAAAGTTTGTTTTTATATTACCATTTACATCTGTTAGAATATCTCCATTAGATAAACCTGAAACAGATTTTATATTGTAGTTCGATATTGTACTTCCACTATTTACTTTATATGTTATAGAATAGTAATCCCCATCTTCAACTAAATCTGTTATCTTCGAAATTTTTAGTTCGTTTGAAAATGTATCTGTTCCGTTTAATCCTATATCTACTAAATTATGCAACGCTCTTAGCATTGCTTGTCCTTCACTATCATTTTCCTCTGCTATATACAAATTTATATCTGCTTGACCTATTAAACAATATATCGCAAATTTTGTTACTGCAAATGCATCATAATCAGACTCTAATCCCATTTCACTTGCCGTTTTATATGGATATCCATTTTTTACAGCTCGCCATACTTGCTTATTTTCTATTATATTATCTACATCTACCGTATAACTATCGACCGCACCGACTCCATGAAGATCTCTATTTAAACAATATGCAGGGTAAAATTTATTATCTTTATAATATCCTACTATGCTACATATCGAATATGTATACATTTTTTTATTTTCATTATAGTATTTTAAATGATATGGCGCATCACCTATTTTTACAATATATGCTTCTTGAATTTCATATACTGCTTTTACTATATTTATTGCATTTGAAATAAATATTATTGCTATAAATAATATTATTGGTATTGTTTTTAGTTTTTTTAACATTAATTCCTCCTTAATTTTATAGGAGCTTTTTGAATTAATTTTTTTTAAAATATGAATTAACTTTGTATATATTATAATATTTTTGACGTTATGTCAATAGTTTTGAAAAAAATTGTTTTAATTAAAAATTATTGAGGTATTTTAGTTTTAAATGAGGTTATCAATTACCCTGCATCATTATAAACTTCACTTGTAATACCTACTATTTTAAGTTCATCCTTTACGTTATTATATCTAATTATTTTGCTAAATTCTAGCAAACAGACAAAAAATAACAGATAATTGCTTATCCGCTATTCTTTATGGCTCCTCGTGCTGGGCTCGAACCAGCGACCTATCGGTTAACAGCCGAGCGCTCTACCAACTGAGCTAACGAGGAATATATAAAACTAGCGACAACCTATCTTTCCAGCAGGGTAACCCGCAAGTATTTTCGGCACATTTGAGCTTGACTTCTGTGTTCGGGATGGGAACAGGTAT
>USCB01000027.1 GCA_900553125.1 uncultured Clostridium sp.
TTGAGTGGTGGTGTGAGAGGGGAAAAACACACTAAGTGTTATCCTCTACTCGATTGAGTTAACGACCAATTTTGAGTATACATACATTAAAATTGGTCGTTAACTTGCATTTATCAAAATAACTTGTAATTTACAAAATAATTTGTTAAAATATATTTACAAGAAAGAGAGGAAAAAGATGTCAAAACAAATAATATATCACGGAAGTTACTGTGAAGTAAAAGAACCAAGAATAATAAAAGGAAAATTTAATAAAGATTTTGGAACAGGATTCTATTGCACAATACTAGAAAACCAAGCAAAAAAATGGGCGCAAAAATATGATACATCATTCTTAAATAAATATGAATATGATGAAAATCCTAACTTAAATATTAAAGAATTCACCTTGATGACCGAAGAATGGCTAGATTTTATAATAGATTGCCGAAATGGAAAAAAGCATAATTATGATATTGTAATAGGAGCGATGGCAGATGACAAAATATACAACTATATATCAGCTTTAATGTCACGTGAAATAACAAGAGAAGCATTTTGGGAACTTGCCAAATTTAATCATCCAACACATCAAATAGTATTCTGTACAGAAGAAGCACTAAGGTGTATTAAGTTTATAGGGGCGGAGGAAATTGAAAATGGAACCACAAAAAAATAATGATTTATTTTTTGTATGTAGTTTAATTGAATATATTGCAAGAAAAACAAAGAACACTAAAAAATATGTAGTAGAAAAATTAGGAAAAGAAACTATAAACAAAATTTATAATTTAGCTGAAGTATATCATTCAGAAAATATAGAAGAAATAGCAGAAGAATTTATAGAGAAAGCTGAAATAAAAAATGGAAACTATGATGTAATGTTGAACTGTGAATATAGAATCCCATCATTTTGGGAAATTGGAAGAGTTTATCAAAGATTGATAGTGAAAGTAGCTCAAAGTGAGGAAAGGTATATAGATACATTGATAGAGGTTTTAGAATCTTGGATAATTGAAAAAATAGATAACTATAATAGTAGTATGTATTATGAAAGTCCAGAATATATGTATGCGTGTTATGAAGAGGGGAAAGTTTTATAAACAGTTGACTTTTAGCCCCAAAAGAGATAAAATACCAATGTCAAAAAAATAAACGAAAAGGAGACAAAAAATATGAATATTATAATGATGGGAGCCCAAGGAACAGGAAAAGGAACTGTGGCAGGATTAATAAAAGACGAGTTAAATATACCACACATATCAACGGGTGAAATCTTCAGAAAAAATATAAAAGAAGGAACAGAACTTGGAAAAATAGCAACAAAATATGCAGACGAAGGAAAACTAGTTCCAGATGAAGTAACAAATGAAATGGTAAAAAATAGACTAAATGAACCAGATTGTGAAAACGGATTCATCCTAGATGGATATCCAAGAAACCTAGCACAAGCAGAAGAACTAGACAAAATTTTATCAGAAAAAAATACTAAAGTAGATTTAGTAGTAAACCTAACAACACCAACAGAGGAAATAATAGAAAGAGTATTAGCTAGAAGAGAATGCCCAAAATGTAAAAGAGTATATAACATGGTATTAAATAAACCAAAAGAAGGAGAATTATGTGATGATTGTAAAGTACCATTAACAAAAAGAGTTGATGACACAAGAGAAAAATTACAATTAAGACTAGACACATTCTTCACACAAACCAAACCAGTTATAGACTTCTACGCTGAAAAAGGAATAGTAAGAAACGAAGAAGTAAGTGTAGCAATAAACAGATTAGGTGTAGACGCTGCAAAAGATATTGTAAACTATATAAAAAATAAATAAGAATTAGAAAGAAGGCTAAAAAATGGTTACAATAAAATCCAAAAAAGAAATTGAATTAATGAAAGATGTATGTAAAATAGTTGCAGAATTTTATGAACAGCTAGAAAAAAAGGTAAGACCTGGAGTTTCAACTTATGAGCTTGACCAAGAAGCCGAAAAAATAATGAGAAGTTTAGGAGCGATACCTGCTCAAATTGGATATGACCCAGGAATAAGAGGAGTACCAAAATTTCCAGCATCAACTTGTATTTCTGTAAATGATGAAGTAATACATGGAATACCTCATAAAAATCATATAATAAAAGATGGAGATATAGTAAGTGTAGATACAGTAGCTCTAAAAAATGGATTTCACGGAGATGCTGCACGTACATTTATGGTAGGAAATGTATCAAAAGAAGCCAAAAGATTAGTAGAAGTTACAAAACAAGCATTTTTCGAAGGATTAAAATTTGCAAAACCTGGGTTTAGAATTGGAGATATTTCACATGCAGTTGGAGAATATGTAAAATCACAAGGATTTTCAGTTTTAAAAGAATTTCAGGGACATGGAATAGGAAGAGAAATGCATGAAGATCCTGGAATACCAAATTATGGAAAAGCAGGAAAAGGAATAAGAATAGAACCAGGTATGACTTTATGTATAGAACCTATGGTAATTCAAGGAAAACCAGACATCTGGGAACTAGATGATGGATGGACAATTGTAACAGATGATGGAAGTTTGGCAGCACACTATGAAAATACAATTTTAATTACAGAAAATGAGCCAAAAATATTGACAATAAAATAAAAATGGGGTATAATGGTAAAGCTATTGTGGATAATAGGGGAAATATGTAATGATATCAAAGTTACATAAAAGCTTCAAATTACAAAAGCTTTACCTTAATTTATTTTCATAGAAAAAATAGCTCTTTAAGGAGGCGAGAATTTGGCTAAAGAAGATTTAATAGAATTAGAAGGAAAAGTTGTAGAAACATTACCTAATACAACATTTAAAGTAGAATTAGAAAATGGACATCAAATATTAGCAACTATTTCTGGAAAACTAAGAATGAATTACATAAAAATTTTAACAGGTGATAAAGTAAAAGTACAAATGTCACCGTATGACTTAAATCGTGGCAGAATTACTTGGAGAGCTAAATAACAATCAAATATAGAAAGGAATGAGTGAAATGAAAGTAAGACCATCAGTAAAAAAAATATGCGACAAATGTAAGGTAATCAAAAGAAAAGGTGTAATAAGAGTAATTTGCGAAAACCCTAAACACAAACAAAGACAAGGGTAATTAAAACAAATACATAAAAACAAAAAGGCAGATGTGTATGCAAAATTAGCATATACAGTATTTTATTTTAATAGTTTATAACACAAAATAGGTAGCGGCTGAAAATTATCTATTTGTGTATATATATATTTACCAAAAAACTTAAAGATTTAATAAAATAAAAACAATCCGATTTATTTTATTAAATGCATTTCACCTTTAAGCAGACGGGTAAAAGCTTATGAAAAATCAAAAAATAAAACATAACTACAAAAAATTTGGAGGTGTAATTAAAACATGGCTCGTATATCAGGAGTAGATTTACCTAAAGAAAAAAGGGTAGAAATAGGACTAACATACATATATGGTATAGGTTTAACAAGTTCTCAAAAAATATTAGCAAAAACTGGAATAAACCCAGACATCAGAGTTAAAGATTTAACAGATGATCAAGTTAATTTAATAAGAAAAGAAATCGACGAAAGCTACAAAGTTGAAGGAGATTTAAGAAGAGAAATAGCATTAAACATCAAAAGATTAACAGAAATCGGATGCTATAGAGGATTAAGACATAGAAGAGGACTACCTGTAAGAGGACAAAGAACAAAAACTAATGCTCGTACAAGAAAAGGTCCAAGAAAAGTTGTAAGTAAAAGCAAAAAATAATAAATAAAGCGATAAAATAAGGAAAAACTTTAAATGAAAATTCGTAATAAAAACGAGAAAAATTAAAGAAAATCCTATTACCAAAAAAGAGGAGGTAAGTTAAGACAATGGCTAAAAACGTAACAAGAAAAACAGTTACAAAAAGAAATAGAAAAAACATTGAAAGAGGAGCAGCACACATTCATTCAAGCTTTAACAATACAATAGTATCTGTTACAGACGTTGCAGGAAATGTTATAGCATGGGGAAGCGCTGGAGGACTTGGATTTAAAGGTTCTAGAAAAAGCACACCATTTGCAGCAGGAGAAGTTGCAGAAACAGCTGCTAAAAAAGCAATGGAACATGGTTTAAAAACTGTTGAAGTATTTGTTAAAGGTCCTGGTTCAGGAAGAGAAGCTGCAATAAGAGCACTTCAAACAGCAGGATTAGAAATAAGTTCAATAAAAGACGTAACACCAATACCACACAATGGTTGCAGACCACCAAAAAGACGTAGAGTTTAATAAAGGAAATGATATTATGGAAAATAATGAAGTAAAAGCAAATAAAACATTATCAATATTGATGATAGCTTTTAAAGTAATAGTAGCATTAGTGCTAATAGTAAGTGTTGCATCAATAGTTGTTAAATTTGTTAAATAACAATTAAAAAATATAAAGAGGTGAAATTAGAAATGTCAAGATATAAAGACGCTCAATGTCGTGTTTGCCGTAGAGAAGGATGCAAATTATTCTTAAAAGGTGAAAGATGTTATTCAGATAAATGTAGTATATCAAGAAGAAACTATGCACCTGGAGATCACGGTCAAAAGAATACAAAGCTTTCTGAATACGGAACACAATTAAGAGAAAAACAAAAAACAAGATCATATTATGGAGTTGGAGAAAAGCAATTTAGAAAATACTTTGCTATGGCTTCAAACAAAAAAGGTATAACAGGTGAAAACCTATTACAAATATTAGAAAGTAGATTAGACAATGTAGTTTACAGATTAGGATATGGAGTATCAAGAGCAGAAGCTAGACAAATGGTAAACCATGGACAATTTGAAGTAAACGGAAAGAAAGTAAACATTCCATCATACTTAGTAAAAGCTGGAGATGTAATAACAGTTAGAGAAATTAAAAAAGATAACAGCACAATAAAAGCAAATGCTGAAGCAAACTCAGTAAGACCAGTTCCAGCATGGCTAGAAAAAGATAATGAAAAATTAAGTGGAAAGGTTATCAGATTAGCTGCTAGAGAAGATATAGATATTCCAATAGAAGAGCATTTAATAGTAGAGCTATACTCTAAATAATTAGGAGGTTAAATAATGATAGAATTCGAAAGGCCAAATATTGAATGTATAAAAATTGATGATGAAAACAATTATTCAAAATTTGTATGTGAGCCATTAGAAAGAGGATATGGAGTAACAATAGGAAACTCATTAAGACGTATATTACTTTCATCACTTCCTGGCTGTGCCATAACAAGTGTGAAAATAAATGGTGTTTTACATGAATTTTCAAGTATTCCAAATGTCGTAGAAGATGTACCAGAAATTATAGTAAACTTAAAAAACGTAAGACTAAAATTTGCTGAAGAAGAAGAAAAAGTATTGCGTTTAGACTTTAATGGTGAAGGTGAAGTTACAGCTGGAGATATTCAAACAGATGGAACTGTTGAAATATTAAATCCAGATTTACATATAGCAACAGTAAGTGAAGGTGGACATTTAGTTATGGAATTAACAGCAAACAGAGGTAGAGGTTATGTTCCATCAGATAAAAATAAAACACCAGACCAAGATATATCAGTACTTCCAATAGATTCTATTTACACTCCAGTAAAGAAAGTAAATTATCAAATTGAAAATACTAGAGTTGGACAAATGGTTGATTTAGATAGATTAGTTATCGAAGTTTGGACAGATGGAAGTTTAAAACCTTATGAAGCATTAAGTTTAGCTGCAAAAATATTAACAGGACACCTAGAATTATTTATAGATTTATCAGAAGCTACTAAGAATACAAAGGTAATGATTGAAAAAGAAGAGAACAAGAAAGAAAGAATTCTTGAAAAATCAATTGAAGAATTGGAATTATCAGTAAGATCATTCAATTGCCTAAAACGTGCAGGAATTTCAACAGTTGAAGATTTAGCAAATAAAACTGAATCAGATATGATGAAAGTAAGAAACTTAGGCAAAAAATCTTTAGATGAAGTAGTGGCCAAATTACATGCTCTAGGATTAGATTTCGCACCAGAAGAGGAATAAGAAAAAATATAAAAAAGAGAATATAGGGTAAAACCCAAAAGTAAGACAAGGAGGTTGAACAAATTGGCTAACAGAAAATTAGGAAGAACAACAGACATTAGAATGTCAATGTTAAGAACATTAACAACAGATTTAATAATGTATGGAAAAATAACAACAACAGAAACAAGAGCCAAAGAAGTTAAGAAAATAGCTGATTCTATAATAGCTTTAGCTGTTAAAGAAAAAGATAACTTTGAAATGGTTGATGTAAAAGTCGTTAAAGCAAAACGCGATTCAAAAGGAAATAAATTAACAGAAATAGCAAAAAGTAAAAATGGTAAAGAATATTTAAAAGTTGTTAAAGAAGAAACAACAGAATCAAGACAAAAAGATATGCCATCTAGATTAAATGCTAGAAGAAATATTATGAACAAAATAAACAAAGTTAAAGTAAATGGTGAAAATGTTGATTTACCATCAAAATTATTCAACGAAATCGCACCTAAATATGCTGATAGAGTTGGAGGATATACAAGAATTGTTAAAGCTGAACCACGTAGAGGAGATAATGCTCCTATGGCAGTTTTAATGTTAGTATAATATTTAACTAAGAATTTTAAAGGAGTACTTACTAATAAAGAAATTTATTGGTAATCTACTCCTTTTTATGTACATTAATTAAGAAGTTAGAGCATAATTTAGAAAAAATGAATTGGTTGACAAAAAACGACAAATAGTTTAAAATAGATATGGTAAAATAAAAAAATGGGGTGAAAAGGATGTTAAAAATATATTGTACAGATATAGAAACAAATGTATTTGAAGAAATAAAAGAATTTAAAAAAGGAAGTTGGATAAACCTGACAAACCCCTCAGAGGCAGAAATAAAAAGAGTATGTGAAAATATAAACATCCAAGAAGACTTTATAAGAGATGCACTAGACTTTGAAGAAAAAGCAAGAATCGATACAGAAGAAGATGATAGCACAACACTATTTGTTGTAGATGTCCCAATAATAGAAAAAGACAAAGAACATGATGAAAATGATATATATACAACAATGCCATTAGGAATGATATTTGTAAGAGACGATTATTTTATAACAGTATCATTAAGAAAAAACAAAGTAATAGAATCATTTGAAAAAATGAAAATCAAAAATTTTGTAACATACAAAAAATCAAGATTTTTATTCCAAATACTATACTTAAATGCATCACTTTATTTAACATATCTAAAACAAATAAATAAGGAAACAGAAATTGCAGAATATATATTAAAAAATTCAATGAGAAATAAAGAGTTGTTAAAAATGTTAAACTTAGAAAAAGGTTTAATATACTTTATGACATCATTAAAATCTAATGAAGTAGTAATGGAAAAAACCTTAAGAGGAAGAATAATAAAATTATACGAAGATGATGAAGATATACTAGAAGATGCCATAACAGAAAACAGACAGGCAATAGAAATGGCAAAAATTTATAGTGATATTTTAAATGGCTCAATGGAAGCCTATGGGTCAATAATATCAAATAACTTAAATGGAGTTATGAAAACATTAACATCTATAACAATAGTATTAGCAGTTCCTACAATGATATCAAGTTTCTGGGGAATGAATGTTTCTCTACCATTTGAGCATAGCCCATTTGGATTTGCAATAATGATTATTATAGCATTGCTAACAACAATACTTGTAACTTGGTGGCTAAAGAAAAAAGATATGTTTAATTAAATATTTATCAAAAGAGACTGCGGCTGTTGCCCAAAAGGGACCGTGGTTGTTGCCCCAAAGGGACCGGGTCTTTTTTGTCCAATTTTTTAAGATTAAAATAATTTTATTCAATTGGACAAAAAAGACCCGGTCCCTTTGGGGCAACAACCACGGTCCCTTGGGCAACAGCCATCATTTATTTTCGATTACACATACAAAGTCCTATTATTACTATAAATAACATACCCAGGTTTACTTCCACTAGGTTTCTTCACAAAAGCAACTTTGCAAAAATCAACAGGAACATGAGAAGAATTTTTGGCTTTGCTATGTTTAGCAGCAAGTTTTGCAACCTCAAATAAAACATTATCTGGAACAACTTCATTAGGATTAGTTTTTAAAATTACATGACTTCCGTGAATCTCCTTAGTATGAAACCAAATATCATTTTTGTTAGCAAATTTACAAGTTAAATAATCATTTTCCTTATTATTTCTACCAACCAAAACAGTATAACCATCAATTACATATTTCAAAGGATTAAAAGAAGTCAATTTATTTTTAGTCATAGGCTTAGCTTTTTTATTTTTGCCAGAAACTTTTTTAGATGAAGACTTTATTTTTAGTTTATCAGCAAATAAGCTGTTTTCTGATATTTCCTCATAAATTGTTTCAATATCTTCTATAGATTTTGCATTATCCAATTCATAAATAACGCTTTCAATATAATCAATATCTCTAATAGTTTCCTCTTTTTGAACATTTACAATGGCAAGTGCATTTTTTAACTTATTATATTTTTTAAAATACCTCTTAGCATTATATGATGGTAAATATTTTCTATCTAAAGGTATGGTAATAAGGGAATTATTATCATAATAATTTTCAACCTCAATACTACTTACATTTTTATTTGGTATACGGTAAAGATTTGAGGTTATAAGTTCACCATATAATCTAAATTTATCCATATTATTACATTCTGAAAGTTTATTATCTATGTTTTCTAAACGTTTTTCGTATTTCTTCAATGTTGCCAAAATTAAGTGAAGAATGCTATTTCTATAATTTTTAAAAAGTTCAGAGTTTTCCTTTTTAAAGTAAAAGTCATCAATTTGACTGTTTAAATTAAATTGATTTTGGCTCATTATATTTGATGTATATAGGTAATAATCTTTTTGATTTTCTGTTACAAATATATTTAAAAAAGAAGAATATAATATTTCATTTGTTTTATTATAAATTAATTCTAAATTGTTTTTAGAAAATTCTTTGATATTCAATTCTTTTAAAATATTTTGTATAAAAGACAAACTGATACCATTAAATGTATTTGAAATTATTTTATCAATCATAAAGTTTGACATATTAAGATTATCTATATTTAATGAATTTTCTGTAATATATTCTATAAGATTAGGTTCTAATTTACTATAAAAATCATCAAAATCATTTAATTCTAAAAAGCTGTATTTGGAAGATTTAGGAAAAATATATCTTGCTGTTGGATAAACATCTCTATTTGAATTTTCTAAGCTAGAAGTATGCCTCATGCTATCTATTATTATATTGTTTGAATCTGTTAATATAATATTACTATGTTTTCCCATTAATTCTACAATTAATTTTCTGCAAATAGGTTTATTTGGATTTTCATTATTTTCTAAATCTATAAAAATAATTCTTTCTAAATCAACAGTGTAAATATTTTTTACTTTAAAACCAATTAAGTACTTCCTAAGTAACATACAAAAATTAGGAGCAGTTTGTGGGTTTTTTTGAACATGTGATGTTAAATGAATTCGATAGTTTGGAGATGCTATACAAATAAGCAAAATAAGATTTGTGCATTTTCCATATAAACCAAGAGTAACAGTATTTTTATCAGGTTGATAAACTTTATCTATTTTATATCCAATTATATTTTTTAATTCTTGTGAAATTGATTTTGTAACGATTCCGTCAAAAGCCATTTAGAATACCTCCTTAAACTAATCTAAAATATTGTAACACTAAAATATAGTAATATCAAGCAATTTGACAAAATATACTAAAAAGTGTATAATGAGAAAGTCTAAAAGGAAAGAAAAATGAATGTATAAATAATAAAATATTTTAGTATAAAAATAAGCTGAAATGCAGAAAATAACTACCAATAAGAGAATACGGGAGCAATACATGGTTTAAGTGAGAACATGGATTAACTTGTTTTACGGAAGAAGAAGTCGAATTAAAAAAATAAAAAAGTAAAATTAGGTGTAAGAAAATGTATAGAAATGAAGTAATTTATGATAGAAAAAATATATTTAAATATAGATATATATTAATAGCAATAATATTATTAATAATAGTCTTAATAAGTGTTATTGGTATAGTATTAATTAAATCAAATAAAAATGAAAAGACAATAGCAAATAATAATAATGAAAATGGAAATAACGACCAAAATCAAGCAATGTTAATTGACCTTGATAATGAAAAAAAAGAGAAAGAAGAAAGAGAAAAAGAGAAAAAGGAAGAAGAGAATGCAACAGGAACAATATATCTAACATTTGATGATGGACCAAGTTCAGATACTACGCCACAAATTTTAGATGTATTAGCACAAAAAAATGTAAAAGCAACCTTTTTTGTTGTACATTATAGTGAAAAAAATGCAGAACTAGTAAAAAGAGAATCACAAAGTGGACATACAGTTGCATTGCATGGATACACACATACTTATTCTGAGGTATATCAATCTGCTGAATCTTGTTTAGAAAATTTCAGAAAAATACAACAACAAGTATATGAAACGATAGGAAAAAAGCCAAATATAATAAGATTTCCAGGGGGGAGTTCAAATACTATAAGCAAAAAATATTGTCCAGGAGTAATGACAGAAGTAACTCAAAAAGCATTAAATGAAGGTTTTAGGTATTTTGACTGGAATGTTGATTCAGATGACGCGGGTCATGCAAAAACAAGAGATGATGTTTATAATAATGTAACATCAAAATTAAAACCCGGAAGAGAAAATGTAGTATTAATGCATGATTTTTCACATAATAATAAAACTTTGGATGCATTATCAGATATAATTGATTATGGTATGCAAAATGGTTATGTTTTTAGAAGAATAACAGATGATACAAAAATGGTAACACATTCAGTAAATAATTGACCCATGGGGACTGTTTTTTTGCCATTGTCCCCGATGGTGGTTATATGGAGCAATACTCAAGAGGCTGAAGAGATCAGTTTCGAAAACTGATAGGTCGAGAAATCGGCGCGGGGGTTCAAATCCCTCTTGCTCCGCCAAATTAGATGTTTATATTTGCCACTATAGCTCAGTTGGTAGAGCGATGGATTCGTAACCCATAGGTCAGCAGTTCGATTCTGCTTAGTGGCTCCATTTGAAATCAACCTATGGACTTAATTGTTCGTAAGTTTTTATATAAAACTTTAAAGTTCTCTTTCTAGAATTTTGCTAAGACTGAAATGATAAATGAAGAAATAGAAAACGCACTTAAAACTGCACCATCTAAAAATGGTGGAACAGGAACTAACTATCCAGATATAAAGCTTTTTATACAAACATTCAGTTAAATTTCTATAAAAAGGAATGCTAGCAATTAATTTTATTTTTTTAATATCATTATTAATATTTCCAGTTTTAATTTCGTTTACAATACCTTTTGAAAAATAATCTTTTAAGTAGCTAAAGTTGGTCATTTCTAATTCTTCATTTTAATATTCACCAACTTTCTTTAGTAAAAATTTTATATAGATAAATTTTAACATTTATCTTATTTTTTTACAATATAATATAAAAAAACTATTCACAAAAGTTAATCAATGTGATAAACTAAAATGGCAAAATAAAAAGAAAAGAGGAACATAAAATGGGATTTTTTGAAAAATTAAAAACAGGACTAAACAAAACAAAGGAATCATTTAATACAAAAATAAATGATGTATTTAGTAACTTTAGAAAAGTAGATGAAGAATTTCTGGAAGAACTAGAAGAAGTACTAATAATGTCAGACATGGGAGTAGATACATCAGTAAAAATAGTAGATAATTTAAGAAAAAGAATAAAAAAAGACAATATCAAAGACGAAGAAGAAGTAAAACAAGCACTAAGAGAAGAAATAAAAGCAATATTTGATGAAGTAGATAATAGCTTAAACCTAAACACAACTCCATCAGTAATACTTGTAGTAGGAGTAAATGGAGTGGGAAAAACGACATCAATAGGAAAAATAGCAAATAGACTAAAACAAGATGGAAAAAAAGTAGTAATAGCAGCAGCAGATACATTCAGAGCGGCGGCAGTAGAGCAATTAGAGGTATGGGCAAATAGAGCAGGATGTGAATTAGTAAAAAAAGAAGAAGGACATGACCCTGCATCTGTAGTATATGAAGCGATAAAAAGAACAAAAGAAACAAATGCGGATGTACTAATAGTAGATACAGCAGGTCGTTTGCATAATAAAAAATACTTAATGGACGAACTTCATAAAATCAAAAAAGTAATAAGTAAAGAAATGGGAGAACTAAGCCAGGAAGTACTTTTAGTATTAGATGCAACAACAGGACAAAATGCAATAAACCAAGTAAAAGCATTTAAACAAGAAACAGATGTAACAGGTCTTGTTTTAACAAAATTAGATGGTTCAAGCAAAGGTGGAGTAGTTGTAGGGATTGTAGAAGAAAACAAAATACCGGTAAAATTTATTGGAGTTGGAGAACAAATTGATGATATGGAAGTATTTAATAGTGAAGATTTTGCAAAAGCAATAATATAAAAAAAACCAGTATATGCAGACAAAAAATGTATATACTGGAATTTTTTTGCATTTTGTTTCAATATATGCTATAATATACAAGAATTTAAAGGAAAAGAGGAAAAAAATGGAAAAGAAAAAGATACTAACACTTAGAAGAATTCTAGTCACAATATTTCTAATAGCATCTGCAATAATAGCATACATAAGTTTTAGAGGAAGTTATTTAGAATACAAAGAACTAGGAGAAAACTATTTACAAACATTTTTAACCAAAGAAAAATATTACTATTGTGTGTTAATAGTAAACTTTATATTAGTATATATAATAATGTATTTAACTGGAAGAAAAATAAAAAAAGGACTAAAAATATTTTTTGAACAAGAAAATAAACCAATCCCAAGACTTCCAAATAAATCAATAGCAATAGTAACAGCAATAATAGAAAGTCTTATTGTAGTACAAAAATTTACACCAAATATAATATTATGTATAAGTAATACAAGTTTTAGAGAAGCAGATGCGGTATTTGGCTTAGATGTGTCATTTTTTATGTTTATAGAGCCACTATTAAAAATGGCAGCACTGTATTTTATAGAAATATGTGTAGGGGTAATAATATACACATTTGCGTATTACGTAATAGTATTTAACAAATATTTTGATGGAATAGATAAAGAAACCCTAAAACAAAATACTGCAATGAAAACACTGTATAGAAATATAAGACTAATTGCAGTAGGATTATGTGGATATATATTAGTTTGCTCGATGGATATAGTATTTGATAATTTTTTAACAACAGATAATGGTATAAAATTAGCAGGAGCGGGACTAGTAGACAGTACAATAAAATATTGGGGGTATAATATTTTAGCAATAATTATACTTATATCAATATTTAGAGCAGTACATGATTCAAAAAAAGGAAAGCAATCAAAAATTCTAAAGGACATAATTGTTGTTCCAATATATTTGGTAATATTGTTTATTGTAATGTTAGGATTTGATTTAATATTTGTAAATCCAAATGAATTTGATAAAGAAAGAGAATACATAGAAAGCAATATATCAACAACAAAAAAAGCATATGGAATTGACTGTGAAACAGAAAATCTGGATTACACGGGAACAATAACAGATGAAGAAGTGCAAAAAAATCAAGAATTAATAAACAATACTGTAATAATAGACAAACAAACAGTATTAGAAAATTTAAATGAAACCCAAGCAGGTTCAGGATATTATACATATAAGACTGCCAAAATAGCAAATTATGAAATAGATGGAAAGAAAGAATTGATGTATATATCTCCAAGAGAAATAATAAATAATAGAAGAACATATAATAGCAAAACATATGAATATACCCATGGTTATGGGCTAATATTCACATCAGGAACAGAAACAACAAACGAAGGAACAATAAAATATCTTCAAAACGATTTAGCGGGAAATGAAAGCAATGTAGCAAAAGTTTCAGAACCAAGGATATATTATGGATTAGAAACAAATACAACAGTAGTAACAAATGCAAAAGGAAAAAAAGAATTTGATTACTCAGACGAACAAAAAGATTATGAAACAAATTATGATGGAGAAGCGGGATTAAAAATGAATTTCTTAGATAGACTAATTCTAGGAATAAAAGAAAAAAATTTAAATATAGCTCTCTCAGGCTCTGTAACATCAGAGAGTAAAATCCTAATAAACAGAAACATCATAAAAAGAGCAAAGCTTGCATTGCCAGATGTAATTTATGATAATAATCCATATATGGTTTTAGATGAAAATGGAGATATGTATTGGATAATAGATGCATATACAGTTTCTAGTAGCTATCCATATTCAACATATACAGAAATAGAATATAATGGTCAAAAAAGAGATATAAACTACATAAGAAATTCAATAAAAGTTATAATAAATAGTTATACTGGAGAAATGAAATACTATATAACTGACAGGACAGACCCAATTGCTATGGCTTATAGAAAGATATATCCAAAATTATTTCAAGACCTAGACAGTGAAATATCTAAAACAATACAACAACAATTTATATATCCAGAATTTTTATATAATGTACAATCAACAATGTTAGAAGAATATCACAATACAAAAGCAGATGTATTATATAGAAGTGATAATACATGGGAAAAAGCAACATATAAAAATTCACAAAGCACAAATAGCAAAAATAAAAACATATTAAAACCATATTATACAATGGTTTCAAATTCAAATGAAGAAGAAACAATTGGACTAATTCAAATATACACTCCGAAAAATAAACAAAATATATCATCTTATTTAGTCGGAACTGTTGAAAATGGGCAAAACAAGTTAACCCTAAAAACATTACATTCAGATACAACTATACTTGGTCCAACACAGTTAGACACACAAATAGCCCAAGATGAAACAATTCAAAATCAAATAGATGCATTATCTGTTACAGGTGCAAAAGTTACAAGAAATATGATTATAGTTCCAATAGAAAATACATTAATATATGTAGAACCGGTTTACCAAACACTTGTAAATGAAAGTAATATACCAGTACTTAAAAAAGTTATTGTAGCATCTGGAAATAAGGTTGCAATAGGAAATAATTTACAAGAAGCGGCTCAAAGCCTAATTTCTAAATCTGCAACAAAAATAGACTTAAATAGTACAGAAGATATTGATGGAATAATAGATTCCATAATTAAGGCAAATGATAATCTATCAGAATCTTTGGAAAGTAATAACTGGGAACTTATGGGGACTGATATTCAAAAATTACAAAGTTTAATTCAGACTTTGAAAAAGAAAACAAATGAAGAAAAGAAGAGTGAGAATAATAATACTGTTGTTAAAGAAAATGTAGTTTCAAATGAAACAGTGACAGAATAATGTTCGTTTGGGATCGGTTCTTTTGTGAACAATGTTCATTTGGGACCGGGTCCTAAACGAACATTGTTCATAAAAGAATCGGTTCCAAACGAACAAAATGAGCTTTTTTTATCTCTCTAAACAATAAAAAATCTTCTTACCTTTTCTCAAAATAGTATTTTCAACCTCAAAATCCTTATCAGATAAAACATAAGAAATATCACCAATCTTCTCATTATTTAAACTAATAGCACCTTGAGAAATCAAAGCTTTAGCTTGAGATTTAGAAGAACAAATACCACATTCAACTAAAGCCTCTGTTAAACTACAATTTGGATTACTAAGTTTTACCCTTGGCATATTTTCTACAGAACCTTTACCTTCAAATAAGGCATTAGAAGCTTCTTCAGCCTTTTTTGCCTCATCTTCTCCATGAATAAGTTTAGTAATTTCATAAGCCAAAATCTTTTTAGCCTCATTTATATTTTCATCTTTTAAAGCAGCTAAACGATTAATCTCATCCATAGGTAAAAAAGTAAGCATACATCCAACAGTATAAACACTGCTATCATCTATATTTCTCCAATATTGATAAAACTCATAAGGAGATGTTTTTTTTGCATCAAGCCATAAAGCTCCTTTTTCTGTTTTACCCATTTTTTTACCTTCTTTTGTAGTAAGAAGTTTAAAAGTTAAACCAAAAGAATCATCTTTACCAATTTTTCTTATTAATTCAACACCACCAATGATATTAGACCACTGGTCATTTCCACCAATTTCAAGTTTACAACCATAAGTTTCATATAAATGAAGAAAATCATAAGATTGCATAAGCATATATCCCATTTCAAAAAATGTAAGTCCTGTATCCATTCTGTTCTTATAGCAATCAGCTGCAAGCATTTTATTAATTGTGAACTTACTTCCGATTTCCCTCATAAAGTTTATATATTTTAAATCACATAGCCAATCAGCATTATTAACAATAATAGCAGCATTTTTACCTTCAAAGCTAACAAATTTTTCAACTTGTTTTTTAATACACTTTACATTATGGTCAATATCTTCTTTAGTAAGCATTTTTCTCATATCTGTTTTTCCAGATGGGTCACCAATGATTGCGGTTCCTCCACCCATTAGAATGATAGGCTTATGTCCACATTTTTGCATATGGCTTGCAACCATTAAAGAAACAAAATGACCAACATGTAAACTATCTGCTGTTGGGTCAATTCCTATGTAAAAAGGAATGCTCATTTTTGAAAACATTTCTTTCATTTGCTCTGGATGTGTCATTTGTTCAATATAATTTCTTTCTTGTAAAATATCAAATACGTTTTGCATACATACCTCCTAAAAAATAAAGGTATCTTACTTTAAAGATACCTTTTTATTATTATTTAAATAATTTTTTATATCCTTCAAGTCCATTATAATTAAGAAAACGATTTAAGTTTTTTTCTGAAATTCCAGTAGAAATGGAAATTTGATCAAGAGATTCCAACTTAACACCGTTAGTTTCAATATAATTTTTAAAAGTTGATAATTCTAAATTATCTTTATCTGTACATTTTGGGCATACATAACCACCATTTGTATAAAAAGCTCCACAACGTGAACATCTAACTACTTCCATACTAATTCCTCCCATTTATTATTGTATATTTTTTTGCATTTTATCATAAATTGATATAAAAAGGAATATTTTTTATAAAAAAAGTTGAAATTTGTAACTGGACTGTTACTTACGAATTATAGATAATCAAAAAATTTGTTGATATTTTAATTAATATGTAGTAAAATAAAAATACTTAAAATAAATTAGAGGTGAAAAAATGCTAGAACAATTATTTTTTATAACAATATCAATTATTATTTTTGGATTAATGTTTTATAAAATGATAAAAAAGAATGAAACGGGATATATATACTTATTAATACTTGGGGCAATTGGAATTATAATAGATGGAATTGGAATAGTTGCAAATACAAATACAAATATATTTTTAAAAGTTATTACTTATATAATGTCTATAATAATACCAGGGATGGCTCTTATATTAGAACATAAAAATGTCGATATAATAAATTGGATAAAATTTCTTCGAGTAAAATTGTATTTAAGGTCAGGAGATTTAAAAAAAGCAAAAGATATATTACTTACTATAATAGAAAAAAATCCTAACAACTATAATGCACATAAATTTTTAGCAGAAATATATGAAAAAGAAGGTGGAATAAGAAAAGCAATAGATGAATATGTAAGATGTATAGAAATAAATAAAAAAGATTATGATTCATATTATAAAGTAGCTTTATTATTAAATGACCTAGAAAAAAAAGAAGAAGCAATAGAAATGCTATATGGTTTGCTAGATAAAAAGCCAGATTATTATAATGGAGCAGTAACATTAGGAGATTTATTGATTGAAACAGAAAAATATAAAGATGCTGTGTCAGTTTTAACAGAGGCACTAAAATACAACCCGACAAGTTTTGATTTAAATTATGGACTAGGAATGGCCTATACAATGCTAAATGATTTTAAAAGTGCAAAAGAATGTTATGAAAAAGCAGCAGAATTGAACAGTTTATATTATAATACTAAATATAGTTTAGCTCAAATTGCTATGCTATATAAAGACCTAGATTCGGCTGAGGAATATTTTGAACAAACAATAGAAGATGAAGAACTAGAAGCAGATAGTTATTTTGAACTTGCAAAAATTAAATTAATGAAAGGAGAAAAAGAAACAGCAATAAAATATGCAAATATAGCAATAGACATCGAAAGCAAAAGAATATCTGAAAAAATAAAAAAAGAACCATTATTCATTCCGATAATGGCTAAAATATCTATACCATTTAATTTAGAAGAAAAAGAAGAACAGGGAAAAATGACAAAACAAGAATTAATGGCAAAAGAACATTTAGAAAATACAACAGATATAACAATGAATATGGGATATGTAAATTTAAAAAATAAAAAAGAAAAAGCGATAGAAGTGGCTATACAAAAGGAACGAGAAGAATAGGAAAAAAATACCAAAGAAAAAACTTTGAAAAACTTAAAAAAAAGTGTTGACAAATGTCGAATAAGATGGTAATATATGAACGTACCACGCA
>USCB01000028.1 GCA_900553125.1 uncultured Clostridium sp.
TAAAAAACTTGAAGATTGCGGATAGTTATATATATAGTTCAGACAGTTGTGTAGGAGGAATAGTTGGAGCATTAAGAGAGGGGACGTTAGAAAATTGTGAAAATATCGATACACAAGTAATAGGTAAATATAGTGTAGGAGGTATAGTAGGGCAATTTAGTTCAGGCTGCATTGAGATCAAAAACTGCAAAAATTCCGGAAATATACTAACAAGAGGAAAACCAGAAGGAGGATATTCACAAGCTGGTGGTATAGTAGGTGCTGCAGTATCTAAAATTATAAACTGTAATAATATTGGAAATGTAACAGGAGAAGGTAACGATGTAGGAGGAGTTGTAGGGATAGCAAGTACTTCTTCAACAGTACAGGATTGCTACAACACAGGAAATGTAACAGGAGGAAACTATGTAGGAGGAGTTGTAGGGGTAGCTGTTAATATAGTGACAAAATGTTACAATACGGGAACTATTGTAAGTAAAGGAATAGGAGGAACTGGAGGAATAGTCGGAACTTGTACATCAAAACCACAAGATATTAGTTTATGTTTTAATGCAGGAACAGTACAAGCACCAGAATATGCGGGAGGAATAAGTGGATATCTGGGAGCACAAGGATCTGCAGCTAAAGAAACCAAATGTTATAATAAAGGAAAAGTAATATGTACGCAAAGCAATACAGGCAGGGGAGAGATTATAGGAAGAATGGCAAGTGATGCTACTGTTACAAATAGTTATTACTTTACAAATGAAACTTCAAGATATGGAGTGGGAGCAATAAGGACCGGTGGAGACCTTGAAGCTAAAAGAAAGGGAACACAAAAAACAACAACTAACTTAAATAGTTATGAAGAATTTTTAACTTGGATAGAACAACAGTAGGTTGTCAACACTGGTGTGTGAATTTTTTTATAAATTTTTAGAAAGCAGTGCAGCGAATATAATGCTGCACTGCTTTTTTCAAAGGTGTATAATATATAAAAAAATACAAAAAATAAAAAAAATTAAAACTCCACCACATTATGACAAAATTTTCCAAACAAAAGTGATAAACTTTCATATGAAAAAGATGGACAACCCATCAAAAAATCTAAAGAAAACAAGGAGGTTTTATGGAAGTTAAGTATTATAGCCAAGAAAAGCTTCTAATATTTAAAATTACAGAGGAAATTGACGAATGTAAAGTAAAAAATATAAGAAGGAGAGCAGATTATGAAATTGAAAGATTTATGCCTAAAAGAGTTGTATTTGATTTTGATAGTGTTACTTTCATGGATAGCGCAGGTATTGGAATGGTAATAGGAAGATATAAGCAAACAGCTATGTTGGGCGGAAAAATGGCATTAGCAAATTTGACAGAAAATGTAAGGAAAATTTTTGAAATGAGTGGAGTTTTAAAACTCATACCAGAAGTCAAATTATCAAAAGACTATTTAAAGGAAAATGAGGAGGAAAAAGCTATATGATAAACGAAAATGAGATGAAATTAGAATTTTTAAGCAAATCCAACAATGAGGCATTTGCAAGAATAACAGTTGCTGCATTTGTTGCAAGTTTAGACCCAACAATAGAAGAAATATCAGATATAAAAACCGCTGTATCTGAGGCAGTTACAAATTCAATAGTTCATGGATATGAAGATAAAATAGGAATAATAAATCTAAAATGTAAAATAAAAGACAGAGAAGTAACAATTGAAGTATCAGATAATGGAAAAGGTATAGAAAATATAGAAATGGCAAAACAACCATTGTATACAAGTAAACCGAATTTGGAAAGGTCAGGAATGGGGTTTACCATAATGGAAAGTTTTATGGATGAATTAAATGTTGAATCAGTATTAGGACTTGGAACAAAAATCACAATGAAAAAAAGAATAAAAGAACAGCCAAAAGAAGATATAGTAACTTTAGAAGAAGCTCTAAGGGGGTAAAGTGAGTGCTTGAAGAAATTACAAATGAAATAAAAAAAGCCCAATTAGGTGATAAAGATGCAATGGCAATGTTAGTTGAAGAAAACCAAGGATTAATATGGAGTATTGTTAAAAGATTTATAGGAAGAGGATATGAAGTAGAAGATTTATACCAAATAGGAACAATAGGTTTTATAAAATCTATAAGAAATTTTAATGTTGATTTTGATGTTAAATTATCTACATATGCAGTTCCATATATACTAGGAGAAATAAAGAGATTTTTAAGAGATGATGGACCTATAAAAGTAAGCAGAAGTTTAAAAGATTTACATAGAAAAATAATAGAACTTCAAAAGGAATGGATTTCAAAAAAAGGAAGAGAACCTACTTTACGGTGAAATTTCTAAAATATTAAAAACACCAAAAGAAGAAATAACACTTGCTTTAGACAGTGGTTTGCCAGTAAGTTCAATAGAAGAAAATGTTTATTCAGATGATAAAAGTGAGAAGTCATTAAATATTTTGGAAACATTGGGAACTAACAAAGATGAGGCAAATTCAATTACAAATAAAATTGTTATAAATAAACTTATTCAGTCATTAAATCCAAGAGAAAGACAAATTATATTACTTAGATATTATAAAGATAGAACTCAAACAGATGTGGCAAAAATCTTAGGTATATCCCAAGTTCAGGTTTCCAGAATTGAAAGGAAAATTTTAAATTATATGAAAGAAGAACTTGCATAAATAAACTGAAATTGGTAGCAAAATCTAAAACCATAGATACAGGCTCTAGGGTGAATACTAATTAATAATCATGAATTAATTACTATTCACCCCAGAGCCTGTATCTATGGTTTTAGATTTTGCTACCAATTTCAAAAAATAATAGTTATTATTTTTTTATGAATACTGATAAATAAAAAGACATAGTATTAAACAAAAGAAAAAAAGGAGTAAACATGTGAAGAAAATATTAATCTATATTATTTCTATAATTTGTATAATAATAATATTTCCTACAATATGTACAAAAAGAAGGAAAAAAGAAAGTGAAATTATTGCTAAAGATGATAATAATATTGAAGAAAGTGAAATAAAACAATATGATTATTCAAAATATTCTACAATAAAATTATATCACACAAAAACATCTGAGATACAAGAAATACCAATAGATGAATATTTATATGGTGTTGTATCAGCAGAAATGCCAGCAAGTTATGAAATAGAGGCTTTAAAAGCACAGGCTATTGTGGCAAGGACATATACAATCTATCAAATAACACATAGTGTACGGAAAACATCCAGATGCAGATATTTGTGATAATTTTGCATGTTGTCAAGCATGGATATCTAAAGAAGATAGATTGGCAAAATGGAAAGAAGATGTTAGAAATTCTAATTGGGACAAAATAGTAAAAGCAGTTCAAGAAACTCAAGGGAAAATAATAACATATAATAATGAACCAATAGATGCTTTTTTTCATTCAAATAGTGGAGGAATAACTGAAACTGTAAGTAATGTATGGGGTGGAAAAGATTTGCCATATTTGCAAAGTGTACAAACATCTGGAGAAGAAGGATATGAACAATTTAGTTCTAATGTTGAAATAAGTAAAGGAGATTTAATAGAAAAAATAAAATCAAAATATTCTGATATTAATATAAATTTTGAAGATAAAGATTGTATACAAATAAATTCATATACCCAAAGTGGAAGAGTAAAAACAATAAAGTTTGGAAATATAGAAATGGCAGGAACTGAGGCAAGGACAATATTAGGATTAAAATCTACAAACTTTAAATTTGAGATAAATGAAAATACAGTAAAATTCGAAGTTTTAGGCTATGGCCATGGTGTAGGAATGAGTCAAACAGGGGCTGATAGTATGGCTAAAGGTGGAAGTAATGCAGAAGAAATTATTAAACATTTTTATTCAGGTGTTGAAATAAAATATATGAATGAAATAATGTGATTTTAGTATCCCTCTTGAGCCTGGCTCTATGGTTTCGAATTTTATTACGAATTGCAGAATTTACAATTGGGCTATTGCTTTTTTTATTAAACTATAATATAATGTAAACGATTAAAAAAGCCCTAAAATTACTAAAAATAGATATTAAGGGCGATACAAAATGAAGGGAGGAATATGCCAGAAAAATACTGACATATAACAAAAATATGAGTAAACAAAAACAAGGAAAACATGGAAAAAAAGAAGTTAAAAAGACTGACAAAAAGAAATTTTCTAAAAAACATCCTAAGATAGCAATATTACTAAGAATAATATTACTAGTAGTAATAATAATAGCAGTAGTAGGAACCGGAGTATTTGTAGGCATGATATATGGAGGCTGGGGAGATGATTTTGAAATAACGAAAGAAGAATTAGTAATAGGTTCATCAAATTCAGTTGTATTAGATAAAGATGGAAATAAATTAGCAGAACTAAGTGGTGATGAAAATAGAAAGATAATAAAATTAGACCAAATGCCAGAAAATCTTAAAAATGCCTATATTGCAATAGAAGATGAAAGATTTTATAAACATAGTGGAATAGATATTAAAAGAACAGCCGCAGCAGTAGCACAATACATAATACATGCAGGAAAATCATCATTTGGAGGAAGTACCATAACACAGCAGTTAGTAAAGAATATAACAAAAGATGATGAAAGGTCTGGAAAAGAAGGAATAATAAGAAAAGTAAAAGAATGGGCAAAAGCATATCAAATAGAAAGAATGTTATCAAAAGACCAAATATTAGAATTATATTTAAATATAATATTTGTTGGAGGAAGTAACAATCTAGGAGTAGAAGTTGGAGCAGAGTATTATTTCAACAAACCAGCATCTGATTTAGACTTAGCCGAATGTGCATTTCTAGCGGGAATCAACAATTCTCCTAATTCATATAATCCATATGGAGAAAAAGATAAATCAGAATTAATCAAAAAAAGAACAAAGACAGTATTAAGTAAAATGTTAGAATTAAAAATGATTGAACAAAATGAATATGATGAGGCAGTAAAAAAAGTTGATGATGGATTACCATTCCAAAAAGCAGAAAAATTAGGTTCAATATATTCATATCATACAGATGCAACAATATCACAAGTAATAGAAGATGTTGCAAAAGAAAAAGGAATTTCAAAAAGCCTAGCATCTACATATGTATATAGTAGTGGTCTTACAATATATTCAACACAAGATACAGCTCTTCAATCTAAAATGGATGAAGTCATGGTAAATAACAGTAAAGATTATATAAGAAAATCGAAAAAAATAGAAGGAGAAACATCTCAATCTGCAATGGTAATAATAGATAATTCAACTGGATATGTAGTAGGTGTAGAAGGAGGACTAGGAGAAAAGAACGAATCAAGAGGATTAAATAGAGCAACACAAAGTCCAAGACAGACAGGTTCATCAATAAAACCATTAACATCATTAGTACCAGGAATAAATGAAGGAGTAATTACACCAGCAACAATATATGATGATAATTCAACAGATTTTGGAATAAAAGGATGGTCACCTAAAGATTATAATGCATTTAAAGGACTAATAAGTGTAAGAAGTGCAATCACAACATCACAAAATATTCCATTTATAAAAATAGTTGATGAACTTACAACTGCAAAAGCAGCAGATTATCTTGAAAGAATGGGTGTAACAACACTTAGTGACACAGATAAACAAGTATTATCAGCTACATCAATAGGTGGATTTACAAATGGAATAACACCACTTGAAATGGCTGGAGCTTATGCAACAATTGCAAATAATGGAATATATAGAAGACCAATGTTCTATACAAAAGTTACAGATACAAATGGAAATACAGTCTTAGAAGGAAAACAAGATAGTGAAGAAGTAATATCAGAGCAAGCAGCATATGTTGTAAAAGATTTATTAAAATCAGTCGTACAAAATGGTACAGCAACATACTGTAAAATATCAGGAATAGATGTAGCAGCAAAAACAGGAACAACAAATAATAATTTCGATAAATGGTTATGTGGATTTACAAACTACTATACAGCAGCCACATGGTATGGATATGACCAAAATGAAGAAGTAACAGGTTCAACAAATGTTGCAGGAAAAATATGGGCAGCAGTTATGTCAAAAGTACATGAAGGAAAAGACAAAGTAACATTTGAAAGACCATCTGGAGTAGTTACAGAAACAATATGTAAAATATCTGGAAAGAAAGCCACAAGTAGATGTACAGACACATATCAAGAAATATTTGTAGAAGGAAAAGTACCAGAAGAATGTGATGGACATTCAAATTCAGTTGAAGTATGTAGTGAAACAGGACTACTTGCAAATGAATACTGTCCTAATAAAATAACTAAATATCATTCATATATCGTAGAAAAAGAAAGACTAGGATTATGGAAAACATCAACTTCATCTTCAAGCAGTGCACCAACCACATACTGTACGGTTCACAATAGTTCAAATACAGGAAGTTCTGAAAAAAACAATAATGACAGTGAACCTGTAATTACACTAAATGGAGAAAGCCATATAACATTAAATGTTGGAGATACGTACACAGAACAAGGAGCAACAGCAAAAGATGATAAAGATGGGGATATATCTAGTAAAATATCAATAACAGGCTCGGTAAATACATCAAAGGCAGGAAAATATACGGTAACATATTCAGTAAAAAATTCAAGTGGAAAAACAGTAACAAAAACAAGAACAATAACAGTAAAAGAAAGTGTAAAGGAACCTGAAAATAATCAAAATGAAAATAAAATACCAGATGAAAATCAAAATACACCTCCAGATGGTAACACAACACCAAGTGAAAATACAACACCTACAGAAAATACAACTGAAAGCTAAAAGAGGGATACAGTAAAATTGCTGTATCCTAATAAACTAAAAAGGAAGTGATAACAAGTGGATATATATTTTTATAACACATTAACAAAAACAAAAGAAAAATTTGAACCAATAAATAAAGAAGAAGTCAGAATGTACTCATGTGGGCCAACAGTATATAAAGATGCATCAATTGGAAACATGAGAACATATATAATGAATGATATAATAAAAAGAGTATTAAAATATAATGGTTATAAAATAAAACATGCCATGAATATAACAGATGTAGGACATTTAGTTTCAGATGCAGATGAGGGAGAAGACAAAATGTTAAAATCTGCAAGAGAAATGCAAAAATCTCCTTATGAAATTGCCAAATATTACACAAAATTATTTATGGATGACCTAGAAAAGCTAAATATAGAAACCCCAGAAGTAGTATGTAAAGCAACAGACCATATTAATGACATGATAAAATATGTTCAAAAATTACTAGAAAATGGCTATGCATATGAAACATCAACAGCAATATATTTTGATGTATCAAAATTAGATGAATACGGAATATTATCGGGAATAAAACTAGAAGACCAAAAAGCAGGAGCCAGGGTTGAAGTAGACAATGAAAAAAGAAATCCATATGATTTTGCACTATGGATAAAAGCAAAACCAAATCACATAATGAAATGGGAAAGCCCATGGGGACTATCATACCCAGGCTGGCACATAGAATGTTCAGCAATGGGGCAAAAATACCTAGGAGAACAATTTGATATCCATACAGGAGGAATTGACCTAATTCCAACACACCACGAAAACGAAATTGCACAAAGC
This sequence comes from uncultured Clostridium sp., assembly GCA_900553125.1. Classification (GTDB taxonomy): domain Bacteria; phylum Bacillota; class Clostridia; order TANB77; family CAG-508; genus CAG-269. Next base: position 7,601 of record USCB01000028.1, read on the forward strand.
AAAGGGGCATGTGGAAAAATACCTGCTAAGTTTTGGATACATGGTGAGTACTTATTAATAAATGGTGGAAAAATGTCAAAAAGCTTAAATAATGTATATTTATTAAAAGATATAACAGAAAAAGGATATGACCCATTAACATATAGATTATTTACATATTCAAGTAGTTACAGAACAAAATTGAATTTTACTTGGGAAGGAATAGACGCTAGCCAAAAGGCTTTAGAAAAATTAAGAGCAGGATATCAAAAACATCTTGAGGGAAATGAAGATATATTGGATGAGGAAATTTCTAAATATGAGGAAAATTTTCATAAAGCTATAAATGATGACTTAAATATGCCACTTGCAATGAGTGTAGTTTGGGATGTTGTAAAAAATCCTAAAAAGTCTAAAAAATTAGCTGAGCTTTTGGAGAAGTTTGATACTGTTTTGGCATTGAGTTTGGATAAGAAAAGTACAATTCAAGATGAAATACCTGAAGAGGTTGTTAAACTCGCAGAGAAAAGATTGAAGGCAAGAGCTGAGAAAGATTGGGCAGAGTCGGATAGGCTTAGAGATGAGATTTTGGCTTTGGGTTATAGTATAAAAGATAGTAAAGATGGGTATGAATTGAGCCGTTAAAATTTTATATTTCGCATTGGGGACGGTTCTTTTCGCGAAAAGAACCGTCCCCAATGCGAAAAGTTGAAAGATTTGAGGATAATTAAATGAATTTTGAACCAATTAAAAAAAAATTAATAGATGATTTTGAATGTGAAGCTATAATATTATTTGGAAGTTTTGCAAGAGAGACACAAAACGAAAAAAGCGATATAGATATAGCATTTAAATCAAAAAGAAAAATTAGCAAGAAAGAAATTTTTGAAGAAAAGCTTTTGCTAGAAGATATATCAAAAAGAGATATTGATTTAGTTAATTTAGATGAAATAAATGATGACTTTAGGTATGAAATATTAATGAATGGAAAAGAGCTATATTGTGAGAATAAAACGAAATTTGATTTATATAAATTGGATATGTTTAGAGAATATTTAGACTTAAATGAAAGCAGACTTTCGATAATAGATAGAGTAAAAAGCGGAGGTACAATATATGGAAAATAGTGCAGTTATTATAAATAAATTTGAAACAATTGAAAAATGCATAAACAGAATAAATGAAGAATATGAAAATAATCCAGCAAACTTAAATGATTATAGAAGAAATGATGCTATTGTTTTAAATCTTCAGAGAGCTTGTCAAGCTGTAATTGATATAGCAATGTATATTGTATCAAATAATAGATTTGGAATACCTCATACAAATAAAGATGCTTTTGAGTTATTGTATAAGAATGATTATATAGACGAAAAAACTTTAAAAAATATGAAAGGTATGATTGGTTTTAGAAATATAGCTGTACATACTTATCAAGAAGTCGATGATGATATATTGCAAGATGTTATTGAAAATCATTTAGATGATTTGACAGATTTTGCAAGAAAGATGTTAAATATATAAAAATTTCGCGTTGGGGACGGTTCTTTTCGCGAAAAGAACCGTCCCCAATGCAAAAAAAGGAGGAAAAATGGATAAAAAAAGAATAGTAACAGGAGATAGACCAACAGGAAGACTACATATTGGACACTATTTTGGTTCATTAGTAAATAGAGTAAAATTGCAAGATGAATATGAAACATATATACTAGTAGCTGATGTGCAAGCATTAACAGACAATTTTAACAATCCAGACAAAGTAAGAAAAAACGTAAGAGAACTAGTAATAGACTATTTATCATGTGGAATAGACCCTGAAAAGGCAACAATATATATACAATCAATGGTTCAAGAAACTGCAGAACTTACAGTATTCTATTCGAACCTAGTTACAATTTCAAGACTTCAAAGAAATCCGACAGTAAAAACAGAATTAGCACAAAAAAAGGATTTGTTTGGAGAAAGTGTAACTTATGGATTTTTAGGATATCCTGTAAGTCAAGCTGCAGATATTACAGTTTTAGATGGAGAAATAGTACCAGCAGGAGAGGACCAAGAACCATTAATAGAACAATGTAGAGAAATAGTTAGAAAATTTAATTCTATATATGGAGATGTGTTAAAAGAACCAGAAATATATTTATCACAAAATAGAAGAATTAAAGGTTTAGATGGAAATGAAAAAATGGGTAAATCTTTAGGAAATGCTATATATATTTCTGATAGTGAGGAAGAAATAACTAAAAAAGTTATGAGTGCAGTAACAGACCCAAATAGAATAAGAAAAGATGATAAAGGAAACCCAGATGTTTGTATGGTTTCATATTATCACAAATTATTTAGTTCTGAGGAAGAATGCAAGGCAGTTTGCGAAGAATGTAGAGCAGGAAAAAGAGGATGTGTTGCTTGTAAAAAGCAATTAGCTAAAAATACAGCTGAATTTTTAAGACCTATGAGAGAAAAAAGAGAATATTTAGAACAACATCCAGAAATAATAGACAAGGTTTTAAAAGAAGGAACTGAAAAAGCAAGAAAAGAAGCTGCTAAAACTATGAAAAAAGTTAAAGAAGCAATGAAGTTAGATTATTTTGAAGAATAGGACGTGAAAAAATGATAGATTTTAAACAAATAATTGCAGAAGAAATTTCAAAAGCAATATCTGTACCAAAAGAAGAATTGGCATCATATATAGAAATTCCAAAGGACATAAATAACGGAGATTATGCTTTTCCATGTTTCAGACTTGCAAAAACTTTAAGAAAAGCGCCTCCTGTAATTGCAAATGAAATAAAAGAAAATTTAAAATTTGATGAAACCATAATTACAAAAGTAGAAATAGCAGGTGGATACTTAAACTTTTTTGTAAATAAAGAAGCAAAAATAAAAACAGTTTTAGAAGAAATTTCTCAAAATAAAGAATATGGAAAATCTGAAATAGGAAAAGATAAAAATATAATAGTAGAATATTCATCTCCAAACATTGCAAAACCATTCCATATAGGGCATTTAAGAACAACCGGAATTGGTCAAGCACTTTATAATATCTATAAATATTTAGGATACAATGTAACAGGAATAAATCATCTTGGAGATTATGGAACACAATTTGGAAAGATGATAGAAGGTTACAAACTATGGGGAAATGAATACAGTTTTGCTGAACACCCAATTGACGATATGCTAGACCTATATGTAAGAATAAATAACCTTTGTAAAGAAGATGAAAATGTATTAAATGAATGTAGGGAAAATTTTAGAAAACTTGAAAATAATGATGAATATTGCTTGGATATTTGGAATAGATTTAAAGATTTAAGTTTAAAAGAATTTCAAAGAATATACGATATGCTTGGAACAACATTTGATTCATGGAATGGAGAAGCTTTTTATACAGATAAAATGCCAGAAGTAATTGATATTTTACAAAAATCTGGACATTTAATAGAATCAAATGGAGCTAAAATAGTAGATTTAGAAGACCAAGGAATTAATACCCCAAGTATAATTGTAAAATCAGATGGTTCTTCAATATATGATACAAGAGATTTGGCAGCAATTTTATACAGAGCAAGAACATATGATTTTGATAAATGTTTATATGTAGTTGCATATGAACAAGATTTACATTTTAGACAAGTATTTGCAGTAGCTAAATACCTAGGGCTAGATGAAAAATATTTAAAAGGTCTAGAGCATGTGTCATATGGAATGGTAAGACTAAAATCTGGAAAAATGTCAACAAGAGAGGGAACTGTTGTAAAACTTGAGGATTTACTAAATGAAGCAGTTTCAAGAGTTCAAAAAATTATAGAGGAAAAAGATCCAAACCTAGAAAACAAAGAAGAAGTTGCGAAAAAAGTTGGAATTGGTGCGGTTGTATTTAACAACTTAGCAACAAACAGAATAAAAGACCAAGTTTTTGATTGGGACGAAGTACTAAATTTTCAAGGGGAAACAGGACCTTATATCCAATATACTTATGTTAGAACAAAAAGCGTTTTAGAAAAAGTTGGAAGTGTGCCAAAATTAGAAAATATAGATTTTGAAAACTTGAAAGATGAATATTCTTTAAGATTGATAAATATAATTTATAATTTTGGAGATACTTTAAAACAGGTAGTAGATAAGAATGAGCCTTCAATTTTAGCAAGATATTTAATTGATTTGGCAAAAGCTTACAGTTCATTTTATAATGAAAATAAAATTATTAATGAAAATAAGTCCCTTCAAGATGCTAGAGTTTATTTAACATATTGTGTGGGAGTTGTTTTAAAACAAGGTGCAGGATTATTGGGAATGGGAATGCCTGATAAGATGTAATATAATTGTGCTGGCAGTGTACCATTGGGACCGGGTCTTTTTGGTACATTGATATCAATGTACCAAAAAGACCCGGTCCCAATGGTACACTGCATAGCAAAAGAAAGGAAGTTTTATTATGGAAAAAAGAAAAGTAGTTCTAGTAGGAACAGGATTTGTAGGAATGAGTTTTGCATACTCACTATTTAATCAAGGAGGAGCAAATGAATTAGTACTAATAGATGTACTAAAAGAAAAAGCACAAGGAGAAGCTTTAGACTTAGCACATGGAATAGCTTATGCTCCATCAAAAATGGAAATAAAATATGGTGAATATGATGAATGCAAAGATGCAAACATAGTAGTGATAACAGCTGGAATAGCTCAAAAGCAAGGCGGTCAAACAAGACTAGAACTTGTAGATACAAATAGTAAAATAATGAAATCTGTTGTAGAAAATGTTATGGCATCAGGATTTAAAGGAGTATTTGTGGTTGCAAGTAACCCTGTTGATATAATGACTTATGTAGTACAAAAAGTATCTGGACTTCCAGCAGGAAGAGTAATTGGTTCTGGAACTATGCTTGATACTGCAAGATTAAGATATTTATTAGGTGAGAGATTAAAAATAAGCCCTAAAAATACACACGCTTATGTAATGGGAGAACATGGAGATTCATCATTTGTTCCTTGGGAACATTGCTATGTTGGATGCAAAAAATTAACAGATATTGCAAAAGCAAGACATCAATCTTTAAAAAATTTAGAACAAATTAGAGAAGATGTAAAAAATGCGGCTTATGAAATAATAGAAAAGAAAAAAGCAACATATTATGGAATTGGTGTAGCTTTAACAAGACTTGTAAAAGCAATATTAAATGACGAACAATCAATACTTACAGTTTCTACTTATTTAAGTGGAGAATATGGACATAAGGACATATATGTAGGTGTTCCTGCAATTATAACATCAAAAGGTGTTAGGGAAATTTTGGAATTACCATTAAATGAGGAAGACCAAGCAAAATTTGATAATAGCTGTAAAATAATAAAAGAAACAATAGATGGTTTAAATTTATAATGTAATAAATTTGTAATAAAAACGAAACAAAAACGTAATATAAAATAGTTGCAAAAAAAATGTAAAAATGATATTATATTTTTAGAGTAATAAAAAACAAAAGATGGGGGGAAAAAGAAATGTTTATATTTAATATAGCTAATCCATTAACATTATTATTAGTTGTTTTAGCAACAGCATTAATAATATTTTTAGGTCAAGAAATAAAAAGAAGTTCAGTGGCTATAATACCATTAATATCTTTTTTAGCATTGCTAATCGTTCATATTGTACAAATATCAACATTAACAGCTGACAATTCGTATTTGGCAACTACATTGTATAAATGCTTAGCAATAGATTTCTTATTTATATTAGTTACATTTTTTTCTTATTTATGGGTGGATGATTTAGAGGCTAGAAAAAATAATATAAAAAGTATAGACAATAGCTTAGATTGGTTCTGGAAAGAATTATAAGATTAAAAAAAGGAAACAATAGATTTTTTTATTGTTTCTTTTTTAAAACTATTGACATCTTGGAAATATTATGGTAACCTTGTTAATAACAAAAATACAAAAAGTGAGTGTGTATAAAAAAAGCTACACAGGGTTTATTACAAACTTACACGTTTTAGATAAAAGCGGAGTCACTACTAATCAACAGTAGGACTCTGTTTTTTTGTATTTAAAAAATCATAAATTAGAAGAAAAAAGGAGGGGAAAACTTATGACAGTCATAAGTGTAAAAAACTTAAACAAATCATTTAAGGTAAAGGAAAAAGAAAGAGGATTTATTGGAAGTGTAAAAAATATTGTAAAACCAAAATACAAAGAAATCCAAGCAGTTAAAGATATTTCGTTTGAAGTTGAAGAAGGTGAGGTTATTGCATTTATTGGACCAAATGGAGCAGGAAAAAGTACAACGATAAAAATGCTTACAGGAATCCTTTATCCCGATAGTGGCAATATTGAAGTATTAGGAAATAATCCTATTAAAGCAAGAAAGAAATTAGCCTATGAAATAGGAACTGTATTTGGACAAAAAGAACAACTCTGGATGCATTTGACTGCATATGACAATTTTAAGTTTTTTGGAGCAATTTATGATATTCCAGAAAAAGAGGCTCAAAAACGTATTGAAGAATTAAGTAAACTTTTTGACCTTGAAAAATTTATAAATACACCTGTAAGAAATTTAAGTTTAGGGCAAAGAATTAGGTGTGAAATTGTAGCCTCATTAATTCATAGACCAAAGATTTTGTTTTTAGATGAACCAACAATTGGACTTGACCCAGTAGTAAAAGAAAGTATCAGAAAATTAATAAAGAAAATGAACAAAGAATATCACACGACAATTTTTCTTACGAGTCATGATATTTCTGATATAGAAAAGCTTTGTAAAAGAGTTGTAATTATCAATGATGGTCAAATTGTTATGGATGATTCTATGACTAACTTAAAATATCATTATATGGATAAAAAGGTTATTGAAGTCAAACTAAAAAACAATGTAAAATTCGATAATTCAAAAGGTATAAAGATATTAAAGGAAAAAGACAATAATTTTAGGATTGAAATCGACACGAAAGAAACAGATTTAACAACAGTTTTGAATTTAATTAATCCTGAAAATATTATTGACATCAATATTTCTAACACACCTCTTGAAGAAATTATATCAGAAATTTACAGAAAGGGGTAAAAATATGAGAAAATATATTCATATATACAAAAGCGAAGTTATGAGTACATTACAATATATGTTAAATATATTGTTTAGGTTAGTCAATTTTATATTATTAATTTACATATTTATGAATCTTTGGGACTATATTTATGATAATCCAAATGAACTGATTAATGGATACACTAAAAATCAAATGATATGGTATGTTATTATAACAGAGATAATATGGGGAGCAACAGATGGCAGAAGATATTGCAGAAAAATCGTTAATGATGTAAGAGGTGGAAATATTGCTTATATGATAAATAAGCCATATAGTTATATTGGATATGCAATATCTAGTCATTTAGGTGAAACTACAATAAAAACCATAATTTCTATAGTAGTTGGTTTTATAATAGGAATAGTCTTTCTAAAAGAAATTCCTACATTATCTATATTTAGCATAATAATAGTTTTTATATCTGGAATATTAGCAATATTAATCAACTCATTACTTATAACATTTATTGGACTTATTTCATTTATAATTGAAGATTCAAATCCTATATTTTGGTTATACAGCAAAATGATATTAGTACTAGGAACATTATTTCCTATTGAATATTTTCCGGGAATATTTGCACAAATTATAAGATATAGCCCAATATATGTAACCTGTTATGGTCCTGCAAAGTTATTTGTAGATTTTAAAATTTCATCAGCTATTGAAATTCTAATATCACAAGTAATCTATTTAGGTATTTCATGGGCTATATGTTATGGATTGTACAAGAAAGGAGTGAAAAAATTAAATGTTACAGGAGGTTAAAAATCAATTAAGAGTAACAATAAAAACAATTAAATATGGTTTAATGCGTGAGATGATAAACAAAACTAGCTTTATTTTAAATATTGTATTTATGATACTTAATAATGCAAGTTTTATAATTCAGTGGATTGTTATTTATTCTATAAAAGAAGATGTTGGAGGTTATACATTTAATCAAGTATTATTACTTTGGGCAATTGCAGCATCCACATATGGTATTTCTCACTTTATATTTAAGAATTCATTTTCTCTTTCAGATGTAATAACAAATGGTAAACTTGATAGCTTTTTAGTACAGCCCAAAAATGTATTAATATCTGTTATAACCACAGATGTAGAAGTATCTTCATTAGGGGATATAATATATGGATATATTGTACTTATAGTAAGTGGTTTAACATTAACTAAATTTTTATTATTTACACTTTTTTCACTAACTGGGGCAATAATTATAACAGATATTGCAGTACTACTTGGCAGTCTAAGTTTTTGGTTTGGTAAATCTGATATGATTGCAGATACTGGAAACAGCTTGATGACAAATTTTGCAACATATCCAGATGGAATATTTAAAGGATTAGCTAGAATATTACTTCTCACAGTAATTCCTATTGGTTTAACATCATATTTTCCGGTATGGATTATGACAGAATTTGATTTAAAATTAACATTTATAATAATAGTAACAACAATTGTTTTAACATTATTTACATTTAGAGTATTTTATAGTGGGCTTAGAAGATATTCCTCTTCAAGCTTAATGATTTCTAAAATTTAAGACGTAAAATCAATAAAAGGCAGAAGGAGATTTCCTTCTGCTTTAAGAATATTATGGAGCGAACGTCGTAGTTATCTACAACTTTTTCTCTTAACGATTGATACAAAATTTCAATCAATTTATTGTCTTAACTTTAACATAAAAATTATAATTTTGCAAGTGCATTTTTAAACTTATCGACCACTTTTTAATACTTTTACATTAAAATTGGTTAATAACTTGACTTTTTTGAAAAAATATAATAATATAATTAAGGTGATGATATGGAAAAAATATATAAAAGAGAAAATTATTTAAACAAAATTCGTGGATTTTATAAAGATGATATGATTAAAGTTATATCTGGAATAAGAAGATGTGGCAAATCTTTCTTTTTAAAATCAATTATTCAAGAACTATTAGAAAATGGTATAAATGAAAAAGATATTATTTATATAGAGTTAGATAAAAAAGGATATAAAGATATAAAAACATCAAAACAATTAGAAAATGTAATTGATGAAAAGATAATTGATGATGATTTTAAATATTTATTCATTGACGAAATACAAAACGTAAAAGATTTTGAATCTTTAATTAATTCTTATAGAGAAGAAGGAAATATATCTATTTTTATTACAGGATCAAATTCATATCTTTTGAGTGGAGAATTGGTAACAAAATTAACTGGTAGATATATTGAAATAGAAATGATGCCCCTTTCTTTTTATGAATATGTAAATATGAAAAGATTTTTAAATAAAAATGTTAATGAAAATATTTATTTAGAATTTGAGGAATATATTAGAAATGGTGGATTTCCAAAGTCTTTATATTACGATAATTATGATGAAAAAATAACTTATACTTCTAGTGTTATAAATCAAATTTTCGATAAAGATATAAAAACAAGTAATAAAATAAAAGATAAAGCTTTATTTGAAAGGATAGAAAGGTTTGTTATCAATAATTTTGGATCAGTTATATCTATAAAAAATATATACAACTATCTAAAAGATGAAGTAAAGATAAATGCAGATAGAAGAACTATAAAAAGATATTTAGATATTTTAGAAAAAGCTAAAATTATCTATTCTTGTGAGCTATTTGATATAAAATCAAAATCTGTTTTAAAAGGCGAAAAGAAATATTATTTAGCAGACTTGAGCATTTATTATTCACAAAATACTGACAACAGAATAAATTATGGACCAGTTCTTGAAAATGTAATGTACTCATATTTAAAAAGCAAGAATTATAAACTTTCTGTAGGTTACATTGGAAAATTAGAATGTGATTTTATCGCAAGAGCAAATTATGATGATTATTACTATATTCAAGTTTCTAAAGATATTAGTAATAAAGATACTGAAGAACGAGAATATAGACCATTTTATATGATTAAAGAGCTATATCCAAGATATTTGTTTACTATGGATATGTTACTTCAAAAAAGAGACGGTGTAAATCATGTGAATATTGTTGATTTTATTTATAATAACAAAAATTTATGAATGCATTCAATAAATAACTGAATTGACTTAAAAAAAATTAGTAGAAAAAAACAAAGGAGATATAGAAAATAATGAAACAAGAAACGATAAAAAGAAATATTATATATATATCTTTATTAATTCATAGAATATTAGAAAAAAATTAAATGAAGAATATACATCAAATGATATAATTGAAACATTAAGAAATATGAATTTATATAAAGAATATTCAGATCAAGCACCATCCTTTCCATATAGAATTAGGATGATTTTTTGCAAAAGAAAAAATCAACCATTTTACTGATTGATTTTCATATCTATCTGTTCAATTAGTTCGAACAGAAACGTCGTTGGAGCTTCCAACGGGAATTGAACCCGTGACCTCAGCCTTACCAAGGCTGCACTCTACCTACTGAGCTATAGAAGCGAATTGAAAACAAAAATATTATATATGATATAATACAAAAAATCAATAGTTTTTATTTACTTTTCTGCAATTCGTAATAAAATCTAAAACTGTAGAGGCGGGCTCCAGTAAATACTAATTAAT
>USCB01000029.1 GCA_900553125.1 uncultured Clostridium sp.
TGACTTTTAGGAAAAATGAATTAGTAAATTTAGAACAAATGAAATTATAAGAAATATAAAAGTTAGATATGGGTTACGAGTTGGATATGGGATAATAAAGTGCAATTCACACAAGTTTAAAGTGCAAAAATTGCACTTTAAACTCTATTCATTTTCTTACTTTCTTATTTTCATCCCATCAATCCATTTTTCAAAATCACTACCACTAATTTCATCATGTTTATATTTATCAAGCATCACAGCACCATCAACTTTATATCTTTCATAAAGAGCTAATACCTCAGGATTATTACTAATAGAAGCTTGTTTACTCAAATTTTTATATCTATTCCTATACTTTTTACAAATAGGATCATTAGCATATGTTCTATTAGAAGAAACCTTATCAGCAAATTCCTTACAAGTTAGACCATCTTTAAAATTTTCAGATATATTATCTAAAATTGATTCATATGTTTCATTATCTTTCAAAATCTTTAGAATTTCATAATCTGAATCTTCTTCAGTAGATGATTCAAACAATGTCTTGAAATATATTTTTTCTGCGATATTCCTAAAAACAAATTGAGCAGAGTCAATAAAACTAAAATAAAGTAATTTCGTCCCTTCAGCATAATCTATAAATTCATCTTCTGTTAATATTATTTTTGGATTATCCATAATTTCAGATGTTAAATCAATACTTTTATAATATTCAAAATTTAGATAATTCTTTTTACTAGCAATAAAATTAACAAGAAAATAATGCACTAAAAAATAGTTCAAATGTAAAGCATTTGAAAAATCTAAATTTAGAAATTCAAGCAGAAATGTTCCGATATTTTTTGCTTTAGGTTTAACTTTTTCAAAAACATATAATTTTTTATTCTTTAGTTTTTCTGGTATTTTCTCTGAGTCTGTTAGTTCTATTGGTTCGTATCTTACAAAATACTCTTTTGAATTTTTGAAGTCAAATGCTATTTCTAATTCATAATTCATAATTTTCCTCCTTGAACTTGTATTAAATTTATAACCTTTCTATATAAAAGGCGAAATGAAAGTATTAAAATTCCCAAAAATTTTAAAAAAATTAATTTTTATGCCTTCACATATAATAGGCGAAATAAAATTAAAAAATCTCACAAAATTTATAAAGAATTTTAAAATTTTAATATTCCTATATACAAATAGGCGAAAAAAGACTCAAAAATCTTAGTAAAAATACAAAAAATTTTTAAGATTTAATCCCTCTATATGCAAATAGGCGAAATAATATTGGAAAATATACCAAAAATTATAAAAATTTTTAAAAAATTTTAATCCTTCTATACACATAGGCGAAAAAAAAGTGAAAAACCTGACCAAAATTGTAAAAAAAATTTAAAAAATTTTAAATTATTGATCCTTCTATATAAATAGGCGAAATAAAAATAGAAAATATGACAAAAATCATAAATTTTTTACAAATTAAAAAATAAAGAAATAGCCATACAATAGAAATAAATTTTAGAATTATTATCTGTACGGTTTTTTAGAGCAAATAAAACATCTAAAATAATAAATAATAATTAGTTAACTAAATTATACAAATGTAAATGCAAGAATATATAAAATTAAATATTTATACATACTTTTGCATAAAGAATTTAAGAAAAAGAGAGGTGATTATATGCCAGAATTACCAATGGTAGAACGAAAAACACTAACAATGAAAGAAACAGCAGAGTATTTAGGAATATCATATTGGTTAGTAAACCAATTAGTAAGAAGAAAACAAATACCATGTGCAAGAGTTGGTGGAAGAGTATTATTTAGAGTACAAGCACTAGATGAATACCTAAATAATAAAGAACAAGAATCATTAAAAAAGTAAAGGAGGGAAAACATGCAATGGATTAAAGTTTTTACAGATATATTTGCAAATCCAAAAATCAAAATATTACTCAAAGAACGTGATGGGGACACATTTTTTAGAGTATGGATTCAATTATTAACAATAGCAGGACAATGTATGCAAGAAGGAAAGTTAATGATTTCAGAAAATAATCCGATGTCAGTGCATGAACTTGCAACAATCATTCACAAAACGGATGCAAAAATGGAAAATATATTGAACAAATTAATCCATTTAGAAATGCTAATATATCAGGAAAATACATATATAATTAAAAACTGGTATAAGTATCAAAGTATTGATAAATATGAGAAAATTTTAGAGCAAAATAGAGCAAGACAAAAAAGATTTAGAGATAAGAAAAAAGAAGAAAATAACGTTACGCAAACATCAAGTAACGTGGAAGAAGAGAATATAACAGAAGAGAATAAAATAGAAAATAATAGATTAGAAGATGATATAAAGGCAGGTGAAAATGGTAGTGGATTCAAAACAATTGATTTCTGACATAGTTTTAGATACTGATAATAAAATGCACAAACAGTGCAAATTTTGTGGAAAGTTATTACATATAAATGATTATACTGCACTATATGTCAATATTGTTTATAAAGATATAGCAACAGCATACGAAAGATGTACTTGTAATGAAGCTAGTAAAATTTGGCAACAATATGATGAATATATTGAAAAAGACAAAATAAGAAAAATCAATTTAAGTAAAATAAAAAAATTATTTAAAAATAATAATTTAGGAAAACGTCAATTAAATAGCACATTTGAAAATTATAAAATAACAAATAAGAATAAAAATGCTTATGAAAATGTTAAAAAATATGTAGACAAACTGATAAAAGGAACCACTAATAAAGGACTTTTTATAACAGGAGCTTATGGTGTAGGTAAAACTTATTTGGCATCATGTATTGCAAATGAAATTATTAAGAACGGAAAATCAGTAATATTTGGAACTTTAATACAATTGTTAGATTTTATTAGAGATTCATATAGCGATTCAGAAGTTTCTGATAAAGACTATTTAAATTTATATTCTAGTGTAGATCTTTTGGTAATTGATGATTTAGGAAAAGAAAAGCCAACAGAATGGGTATTAGAAAAATTAATTTTGATAGTGAATAATAGATATAATAATTATTTGCCGATTGTTATAACCACAAATTATAACAGAAATCAATTAAGAGAAAGATTATGTATAAATAAAAATTATAGTATTGTTGATTCAATAATTTCAAGACTATATGAAATGTGTAGTGGTATTGAAATTAAAGATGATGACCATAGAATGAGCGATTCCCTAATTAGGAAATCACTCTGAAATGGTTAATATAACTGGAGTACAAACTAAATTGTTTTAGATGTGAAATGATTAGTGACAGATAAAAATGTCACTTTTCTTTTTATATTGTTTTAGAGTAAAAGAACTAAAATAAGAGAAATATTTTTAGCAAGATTCCCCTTTGTGTATACAAAGGGTTCTTGATAGTTGGGAATGTCCCAAACCATTTTATGAAATGGAGATGATAAATTGAAGAAGGATAAAATTATAACAATTAGAGTTAGTGAAAAAGAGAAGAGCGGATTGATTGAAAAAAGCAAAATTGCTAAACTAAGTTTATCAGAGTATTTGATTAAACAAGGTTTAGATAAAGATATAGTGATGGTTGATGGATTAAATGAAGTCGTAGCAGAACTTAGAAGAATAGGAAATAATATAAATCAATTAACATATTTGGTGAATAGTGGAAGGATTTATACTGTTGATTTTAGTGAGGTGAAACAAGAAATAGGAAAGGTATGGAATGTAATTAATGAGTTACAAAATAAGTGGTGAAAAAATATTAGAAATTATAAAAAACTTTTTCGACAAAATAGTTTAAAATATTGGAATTTTTATTGTTAAAAATTGGATTGTGTGATATAAAATAAATAGGATAATTAAAAATTTTTTGGAGGATAAAATGAATAGTGAAGAAGAGTTACAAGAACTAGAAAAAAAGCTATATGCTGCAGCTGATAAAATGAGAGGAGCAGTTCCAGTATCTAGTTACAAATTTATAATATTGGGATTAATATTTTTAAAATATATATCTGATGCATTTGAAGAAAGATATCGCCAATTAGTTGAAAATGGAGATGGAATGGAAGAAGATAGAGATTCATATACAATGGATAATATCTTTTATGTTCCAGCTAAAGCAAGATGGGAATATTTAAATGCACATTCTAAAGATGCAAATATAGGACAATATATAGACGAAGCACTTGATGAAATAGAAAAAGAAAATACATCATTAAAGGGAGTATTAATAAAAGAGTATAACAGCCCAGATTATAGAAACGTAAATCTTGGAGAATTAATAGATTTATTTACAAATATAAAAATTGGAAGTAAAGAAGCTCAAGATAAAGATATTTTAGGAAGAATATATGAATATTTCTTAGGAGAATTTGCAGCAAAAGAATTACAAAAAGGTGGAGAATTTTATACTCCAGCATGTCTTGTTAGAACAATGGTAGAAATGATAGAACCATATAAAGGAAGAATATATGATCCATGTTGTGGTTCAGGAGGAATGTTTGTACAAAGTACAAAATTTATTGAAAGACATCAAGGAAAAGTACAAGATTTGGCAATATATGGACAAGAAAAGAATCCAACAACATGGAAATTAGCAAAAATGAATTTAGCAATTAGAAGTTTAAATGGTGATATTGGAAAATTTGCAGATGACACATTTCAAAATGATTTGCATAAAGGATTAAAAGCCGATTTTATTCTTGCAAATCCACCATTTAATATAAGTGATTGGGGACAAGAAAAATTATTGCAAGACCCAAGATGGAAGTATGGAATACCACCTAAAGGAAATGCCAACATGGCATGGGTAGAACATATGATAGATAAATTGTCAATAAATGGTAAAGCAGCAATAATATTAGCCAATGGAGCATTATCTTCTGATACCTCAGGAGAGGGAGAAATAAGAAAAAATATATTAGAAGCAGATCTAGTAGATTGTATTTTAGCAATGCCATCAAATTTATTTTATACAGTTACAATTCCTTGTAGTATTTGGATTATAAATAGAAATAAAAAGCAAATTGGAAAAACATTATTTATTGATGCAAGAGAAATGGGAAATATGGTTACAAGAAAGTTAAGAGAACTTTCTGATGAAGATATTAATAAAATTTCAAGCACATATCATAATTTTATTAATAATGTAAATTATGAAGATATTGCAGGATTTTGCAAAGTAGCTGATATTTCTGAAATAAAAGAAAACAACTATGTCTTAACACCAGGAAGATATGTTGGAACAAAGGAAGTTGAAGATGATGGTATACCTTTTGAAGAGAAAATGAAAGACTTAACATCAAAGTTAGCAGAGCAAATGCAAGAGAGTACAAAACTAGATGAAGAAATAAAGAAGGTATTAGGAGCGATAGGATATGGAATATAAAACATTTAAACTTTCCGAAATTTCAGATAAAATCGGAGATGGACTTCATGGAACACCAAGTTATAATGAAAATGGTGATTATTATTTTATTAATGGTAATAATCTGAATAATGGAAAAATTGAAATTAAAAATGATACAAAAAAAGTTAATGAAAATGAATATGAAAAATATAAAAAAGAGTTAAATAACAATACACTTTTATTGTCAATAAATGGAACTCTTGGAAATATTGCAAGATATGATGGAGAAAAAATAATATTAGGGAAAAGCGTATGTTATATAAATATTAAACAGCAATTTAATGTTGATTTTATAAAATATATATTCAATTCAAAAGAATTTCAAAGATATTTAACAGTTGGTGCTAACGGTACAACCATAAAAAATGTTCCTTTATCGGCTATTAGAAATTATGAAATAAAAATTCCAAATATTGAAAATCAAAATAAAATAGCTAATATTTTGGGAAAACTAGATAATAAAATATTAATTAACAATCAAACAAATGATAATTTGTATAATATGTGTAATGCTATTTTTCATAATTATATAGATAAGTATTCAGAGCTAATAAAATATACTAAAATAATTGATATAGCAAATAAAGTAGTAACAGGTAAAACACCATCAACTAAAAATGAAAAGTTTTGGAATGGAGATATACCTTTTATAACAATTCCAGATATGCACAATCAATTTTTTGCAATAGATACAGAAAGAACAATAAGCAAAGTTGGAGCAAAATCATTAATACCTAAAAATTCAATATCTGTATCTTGTATTGCTACTGTTGGTTTAGTAAGTATAAGTACAGAAGAATCACAGACAAATCAACAGATAAATTCTATTGTTCTAAAAAACAATTATGATTTATATTACTTATTTGAATTTTTATCAGAACAAGAAAATTTTATGAAAAATATAGCAGGAGGAAGTACAACTTATAATATTAACAAAACAACATTTGAAAATATTGAAGTACCATACTTACCACAAGATATTGTTCAAAAATTTCATGATACAGTATGCAAATTATTTGATAAAATAAAGCTAAATCAATTGGAAAACAAGAATTTAGAACAATTAAGAGACACACTATTACCAAAACTAATGAATGGAGAAATAGACCTAGATAAAATAGAAATTTAATCATACAAATTACTATTTGTGTAACAAAAAGGAGCAAAAAAATGGATGAATTAGTAGAAAATTTTGAAAAATCACTATTTGATGATTCGAAAGATATAATAGGAGATTATTTAGAAATAGGAATAGACTCTATAATAGATAATGAAATTCTAAAGGAAATACCAATAGTTAAAACAATAGTGGGAGTATTAAAAGTTGGAAAGAATGTGCATGATAGGAATTTATTGAAACAAACATTGGTATTTATAAACGAATTTAATAGAAAAGAGATAAGACAAGACAAAATAGAAGAATACAAAAAAAGAATTGAAAATAATCCCAAAAAATGTGAAGATGAATTAGGGAGAATTATACTACTATTAAATAACTTTATAGATAAAGAAAAAAGCATTATGTTAGCAAAGTTATTTAAAGCATATATAAAACAACAAATAAATTGGGATAGTTTTTGTGAATTTTCAGAAATAATAAATAGGATATTTATTCAAGATTTACATATATTATGCAAAATAAAAAATAGAGATATAGATTTAATGTTTTCACGCGAAGATGAATTTCGTGCCGAAAGGCTTTATTCTATTGGATTAATTGGTATGTCATTTAAAGCTTTAACATATCAAAATATAAAAAATGGACAGATAAATAATGGAAGGACAATAAGTCCATTAGGAAAACAGTTTTGTGAAATAGTATTATAGGGGGCAAATTATGTTTGATGAAGCAACACTAGAAAAAATAACAATGGAATTATTAACAAATTTAGGATACGAAACATTAAATGGATATGAATTAGAAAGAGAAAACTATTCAAATGTAATACTAGATGATGACTTAGAAAGAGCGATAACAAAATTAAATAAAAATATTACAAATGAAGACATTAAAGAAGTTATCCGTTTAATAAAAAATTTGGACAATAATAATACAATATTAAACAATAAACAATTTACACAGTATTTATTAGAAGGAATAAAAGTTCCAATTCAGGAAGATGGAGCAACCAGATATAAAACAATAAAAATAATTGATTTTAATAACATAGAAATAAATACATTTAAAGCAATTAATCAATATACAATTATTGAAGAAAGTGAAAAACGTCCTGATATAATTGTGTTTATTAATGGAATGCCCCTAGTAGTTATTGAATTAAAAAGCACAACAAGAGAAGAAGTAAAATTAGAAGATGGATATAACCAGTTAAAAGGATATCAAAATGTACACATTCCAACATTATTTTATTATAACCAATTTTTAATAGTAAGTAATGGTGCACAAGCAAGAGCAGGAACTATAACAAGTCCATGGAGTAGATTTTCAGAATGGAAAAAGATTGAAGATACAGATGTTGTAAGAGAAAATATGGCAACTCATAATACACTATTTAATGGAATGATGAGAAAAGACAGAATAATGGACATTATAAATAACTTTATAATGTGGAGTGGAGATAATAAAATTTTAGCAGCATATCATCAATATTTTGGTGTGAAAAAAGCAATTAAAAGCACAGAAAAAGCTTATAATGAAAGAACAGGAAAAGCAGGAATATTATGGCATACACAAGGATCAGGTAAAAGTTTTTCTATGGTATTTTATTCAGCAAATATGATAAAAATATTAAAAAATCCAAGTATTGTTGTAGTTACAGATAGAAATGATTTAGATGATCAATTATTCAATACATTTTCACAGTGTTCAGAATTTTTAAAACAAAAACCAGTGCAAATTGAGAGTAGAGCAGATTTAAACGATAAGTTAGAGAACAGAATATCAGGAGGAATATTTTTCACAACATTACAAAAATTCGAAGAAGAAACAGGAGTATTTAGCAAAAGAGATGATATTTTAGTTTTAGTTGACGAAGCACATAGAAGTCATTACGGAATAGATGCTACAATGAAATTTGATAAAGAAAAAATGATAGCATATAAAAAATACGGAACTGCAAAATATTTACATACAGCATTTCCAAATGCTACTTATATTGGATTTACAGGTACACCAGTCGAAACAAAAGATAAGTCAACATCAGAAATTTTCGGAAATGTAATAGATACATATGATATGACTCAAGCAATTCTTGATGGTGCAACAGTACCAATTATGTATGAAGCTAGAATGGCGAGAGTTGGATTAAATCAAAAAATATTAGATGAGATAGACGATTATTACACATATCTTGAAAAGGATGAAGGTGTAGATGAAGAAACATTAAATGAATCTAAAAAAGAAATGGCAAAAATGCAAGAAATTATTGAAGATCCAGATAGATTAGAACTTATAGTAAAAGATATTATAAAAAATTATAGTGATATTGGAAATACAATTGCAAATAAAGCAATGGTTGTTGCTTACTCGAGAAGAACAGCATATACAATGTATAAAAAATTTTTAGAATTAAAGCCAGAATGGAAAAATAAAATACATATGGTAATAACATCAAATAATAAAGATGATGAAGAAATGCAAAAAGCAATTGGATCTACAAAAGATAAACATCAACTTGAGAAAGATTTTAAAGATTATAATTCAGAATTCAAAATTGCAATTGTTGTGGATATGTGGCTTACTGGATTTGATGTACCATCACTAGGAACAATGTATGTAGACAAGCCAATGAAAGCACATAACTTAATGCAAGCAATAGCAAGAGTAAATAGAGTATTTAAAGACAAAAAGGGAGGACTAATTGTAGATTATATTGGATTAAAAAGATGGTTAATAGAAGCATTAAAGACTTATACAAAACGTGATCAAGGAAAAGTAGTAGACAATACAGAAATTGTTAAAGTTTTAATGGACAAAATTGAATTAATAAGAAATATATTCCATGGATTTATATATAGTCATTTTGCTATAACAACAGATAGTGATAAATATGAAATAATTATGGCAGGAGCAGACTGGGTTTTAAAAGATGAAAAGACTAAAAAAGAATTTTTGAAATATAGTTATGATTGTAAAAATTTATATTCATTATGTGCAGGAGAACTAACACAAGAAATAAAAGACGAAATATTATTTTTTATTTCAGTTAGATCATTTATAAAAAAATTAAGCAATAGTGGAAATACAATAGATAGCAAAGAAATTAATGAACATGTCGGAAAAATGCTTGAAAGAGCAATTCAAGATGATGAAATGTTACAAATTGGAAAAGTGCAAAATAGTAATAGAATAATGCTTCTAAGTGATGAATTGATGAATAAAATAGCAAAAATGCAGAAAAAGAATATTGCAGTAGAAATTTTGAATCAGGCATTAAAAGATTATGTTGAAAAAGTGGGAATACAAAATATTGTTATGCAAGAAAAATTCTCTACAAAATTTCAAAAAATAGCAACAGCATATAATGAAAGAACAAGTGTAGAAGATATAGAAAAAATAATACAAGAAATGATAAATCTAAAAAACGAAATTGAAAAAGAACTAGCAGCAGGAAATGAATATAATTTATCAGTTGAAGAAAAAGCCTTTTTTGATGCGTTAGGCAATGATCCTCAGGTTAAAGAATTGATGAAAGATGAAACTTTAGTAAAAATAGCAAAAGAATTAGTAGATACAATAAATTCAAATATGACAATAGATTGGGACATTAGAAAAGATGCTAGAGCCAGAATGAGATATGAAATAAAAAAACTATTAATAAAATATGATTATCCACCAGTTAAAAGAGATTCAGCAGTTCAATTAGTTATTAGACAAGCGGAATTACAATGCAAAGGAATGATTGAAGAAAACTAATATATAAAAGGGGATTAATGCAAATGAATGAAAAAATCACAGAACAGTTTATTGTAGACAAAATCATAGAATTTATGCTAAATAAAGAAAATGGTAATTGGCATGAAGAAAAAGTCCAAAAAAGTGAATTACATCAACATGGTGTTGATATAAAATTAGTTGGTGGCAAAAGAAATAGTGAATATTTTTATATCGAGTGTAAAGGCAAATCCTATGCAAAATCTGCTAAGTCAATCAATAGAGAAGTATGGCTAAATGCTTTAGGGCAAATAATAACAAGAATGGATGTAAAAAGATATTCTGTTTCTAAAACAGATGGAAAAATATCTGGAATAAATCATGCATATAAATATGGATTAGGACTATATTGGGAATCAGCACAAGTTGCATTAAGAAGAATACCAAAAGAAATAGCAGAAGTTTTGTGTTTGCATATTTTTTCAGTAAATGATAAGGGAAAAGTTAAGTATTTTACTCCAAGCAGATTTGGAAAAGACTACTCTAATGAAGAATTCTAAGAGAAGGTAAATTTATGATATACATTGCAGATAATACACATAGTGATTTTTTAAGATTCCAAAAAAATAAAAAAGTACTTTAAATTAACAAATTTTTTCAAAATTTTGAAAAAACTTTGCTATACAAAACAACGTCAATAATACTAAAAAATAAAATATCAATATAATTTGAGAAAAAATCTCAAAAATATTGATATTTTTTAAAATTTAGCATATAATATATAAAGTAAAGGAGGAATCATAAATGTTAATAAGATTTAGTTTTAAAAATTTCAAATCATTTAAAAATGAAAACTGCCTAGACATGGAAGCAACATCATTAAAAGAACACGAATATAACATTGCAAAAACAGAAAATGGAGACTATCTAAAAATAGCAGCTATTTATGGTGCAAATGCAAGTGGAAAAACTAATGTATTACAAGCATTTAGCTATATGAAAAAGAAAGTTTTAGTAAGTGACGATTCAAGAATAAACAATAACTTAAGTGAAGAAAACATTTTTACATTTATGATAAACAACGAACCAATCAGTCTAGAAGTAGAAATACTAGCTGAAAACAATAAAATATATAAATATGGATTTGAAGTATTAAATAATGCAATTATTTCTGAATGGTTGTATGAAAAAAGAGTTAATAAATTCTATGAAATATTTGATAGAACAAATAACAACATAGAAGTAAAAGACAATAAAAATAAATTGTTAGGCTTGGCAAATGTAGATGAAAAAACTTTATTTTTAAATGTATTTGCTAAAATAGATAAAAATAATGAGGACTTTAATAATGTATATAATTGGTTTATAGATGCAAATTATTTAGATTTAGGAGATCCAAATTTTGAAAATGCATTAAACAATAGAATATCTTTAAAAATAATTGAAGATAAAAAATATAAAGAAGAATTATTAAAGTTTATAAAAACATTTGATGCAACAATTGACTCAATAAATATATCTCCAAATTCACTAGAAGAATTAAAAAATACAAATGGAGTAGTAAAAGTTGAATTAGTTCATAATGGAGAAGATGGTAATAAAAAAGCGCTGCCACTTGTATTAGAATCAAATGGTACTATGAAAATGTTTCATTTATTTGACTTTTTAATGGATACATTAAGAAATGGAAGGGTATTGTTTGTTGATGAATTAGATGCAAAATTACATCCATTATTAACAAGATATATTATTAATTTATTTCACAATAGTGAAATAAATATAGGTAATGGTCAGTTAATATATTCAACACATGATACAGTAAATTTAAATAAAGAAACATTTAGAAGAGATGAAATATGGTTTGTTGAAAAAGATAAAAATGGAGTTTCAGAATTGTATTCTTTATCAGATTATATTATAGAAGATGAAAATGGAAATGCTAAAAAAGTTAGAAATGATGCAACATACAATAAAGATTATTTAACTGGAAGATACGGTGCTATTCCAGTATTAGAGGAATTTGATATAATATGAGAGACAAAGAATATTCAAGAAAAAGCAAATTAAAAAGTAAAAGGCTTGCACCAGCCAATTACTTAATTGTATGCGAAGGAAAACAAACAGAACCTAACTATTTTAATGGTTTAAAGAAAAAGATAAATGAAAAATATGGCAATAAAGTTGATGTTTTGATTCCTAGTATTGAAGTAAAAGGAACCGGAAAGAATACAACAGATTTAGTAAATTATACAGATAAATTTGTAAACTATTCAAATAAAAGATATGGACAAGTTTGGGTTGTATTTGATAAAGATGATTATTCAAATGATCAATTTGATAAAGCAATTAGAACTTGTGATTATAATGTTGCTTGGTCTAATCCTAATTTTGAACTTTGGATATTATCTCATTTAAAAAGAGTAAATAAATATATATCAAAAGATGATATTTTAAGAGAATTGGATAAAGAATTTAAAAAAAATGGGTTTGGAGAATATAAAAAGAATGATGATAAAATATTTGAAAAAGTTACAAGTAACGGAAAACTACATAGGGCAATAGATAATTGCAAATTGATGGAGAAAATTAATGAAAATGGACAAGCATCACAAAGAAATCCTATGTCACAGATTTATAAGGTGGTAGAAGGATTGAAAGAGTATTTAGAATAAAATATTACAGATGAAAAGCAAAGCATGAAAGTAATTGAGAGTTACAGAAATAAAAAACAAGATTAGAATATCCGGGTAAAGAGCAAATAGCATATGTTAATAATAATATACCATTAGATATGGGAACATCAATACATTAAAAGCAAAAGAAGTTAGATTAACTATAAAAATAGATAAAAAAGTGTATAGACTTTAGAAAAATATTAGTTATGCTTGACAAAAGATAAAAAAAATGATAACATGTAAGCATACAAGCTGACATAAGTTGAAAGGAGAACAAATATGGAAATGAAATTTGGCGAATATTTAGCCAATAAAAGGAAAGAAAGAGAAATGTCCTTAAGAATGTTAGCAAAAGAACTTGATGTATCTCCAACATATTTAAGTGATGTGGAGAATAATAGAAGAAATGCTTTATCATATGAAAAATTAAATAAAATTATTGAAATATTAAAGCTAGATGAAGAAGAACAAAAAATATTATATGATTTAGCAGGAGAAGCTAAGGATGAAATTCCAGCAGATGTGGAGAATTTTGTAAATGGAAATGTTGAAGTTATAGCATTATTAAGAAAGATGAAGAAAAAAATGGATGGCGATAAAAAAAATGAAAAAAAGTAAAGTACTATCAAAAAGAGATATAGATAATGAATCAGTAGTATTTTTAAAAGAGAATTCACCTAATTCATTACAAAAGCTAGGTATGTTGGATTTAGAAAGTATTGCAGAATTAAAATTAGGTTTAAAAATAGAATATCAGAAACTGGATGAAGATGGTGAACTCTTAGGAATGACAATATTCAAAACAGGCTATGTTGATGTGATTGATGAAAATAATACATTTTGTAAGAAAAAATTTGAAAAGGGAACAATTATTTTAAATGAAATACTGATTAATGACTTAAAACTGCAAGGTAGATATCAATTTACATTAGCGCATGAGCTAGGACACTGGATTTTGCATAGAAAAGAATTTATAGAAGATGAAAATCAAATTAATTTGTTTAATATTGTTGGAAATACAACAGAAAATAATTATATAAAGTGCTTAAATAGAGATGTGGTATATAACAAAGTTATTGCAAGTAAATTAAAAACAGATTTAGATTGGTTAGAATGGCAAGCAAATTACTTTGGAGCATCGATATTAATGCCTAGGAGACTAATCAAACAATATTATTTAGATAACTGCAATAGTAAAGACATAAAGCAAATGTCAAGAGAAATATCTGAGATTTGTGGAGTTTCTAAGCAAGCGGCAGAAATAAGAATAAGAGATACAAATGATGATAAAAGTTTGAAAAATCAAATGGTTATGGAAGGAATAAACTAAAAAAAGAAAAAGCTAGATTAGGCCCTAACTTTTTCAAAAAACTTACAGCATAAACGGCTTGCAAGTGTTTATAGTAATAAAATTATATCATTTATAATTAAATATTGCAAGCCTTTTATAGAAATTTATGAAAGGTAGGTGAACAAAATGAACAAAAATGTACATACTGTTCATAATAAAAATGGTTGGCAAAATAAATTTGAAAATTCATCAAATGCAATAAATACATATGCTACTAAGCAAGATGCTCAAAAAGCTGGAAGACTAATTGCTAAGCAAAATAATTCTGAACATATAATACATGGGTTGAACGGAAGAATTCAAAGTAAGAATACTTATGGTAAAGATCCATATCCTCCTAGAGGATAAAAAATAAGAACAAGGCCTAAATACTTAAAGCTTTGTTCTTTTGTTTATTTTATTAAGAAAGGAAAGATTATAAATGGTAGAAGAAAAATCAAAAAACAAACATGAAATTATCATTTTTGTAAATGGTGAAGAAAAAATAGTAGAAAAGGATAAAATTTCATATGAGGAAGTTATAGAATTAGCTTTTGGACATTATGAAGACAGTGAAACAATAAATTATACTGTAATTTATTTTAAAGGAAACAATGATAAACCTAATGGCTTCCTATTAAAGGGACAAGTAGTTATGGTTAAGAAAGGAATGAGGATAAATGTCACAAGAACTAATAAATCATAGTGATGATTTGAAAAAACTTCAAAATGAAGGATATGAAATAGATGTAAATAATGGATATGGGATTGTTTCCCATATTCCATACTTGAAAGCAAATGGAGAAATAGATTATGGCATATTAGTATCTAAAATTGCGCTTGTTGGAGATAAGGCTAATTACGATGGCGACCATGTAATTTATTTTTCAGGAGAGCAACCTTGTAATATAGATGGAACAGAAATTACACCAATAAAGCATTGTGAAACAAATTCAGTTTTTGCAGGAATAAATGTAAAACGTTCTTTTTCAAACAAGCCAGATGGAAATTACAAAGATTATTACGAAAAATTTGTGAATTATGCTAATATAATTTCTTTCCCAGCAATAGCTAAAGATAGTTCAGTAACAGCAAAAACATTTAAAAAGGTAGTAACAGAAGAAAATTCTGTATTTCAATATGTTGATACAAATTCTTCAAGAGCAGGAATTGATAATTGCAATAGAAAAATGTTAAACAAAAAAATAGCAATTATTGGACTTGGAGGAACAGGTGCATATATACTTGATTTAGTTTCAAAAACGAATGTAAATGAAATACATTTGATTGATGGTGATACATTTTGCCAACATAATGCTTTTAGAAGTCCAGGAGCAGCAAGCAAAGAAATATTTCCTAAAAGTATGTCAAAGGTTAGCTATTTTAAAGGAAAGTATCAAAATATGCATAAAAATTTAATAGAATATGATATGTTTATTAAAGAGGAAAATGTTAGTACATTAAAAGATATGGACTTTGTATTTATATGTATTGATTCAGGAATAGCAAGAAAAATCATTACTGATTATCTTGTATCAGAAGAAATACCATTTATAGATGCAGGAATGGGATTACAAAATATAAATGATACTATAAATGGACAAATAAGAATTACTGTTTTTGACAAAACTAATTATGATAGAATTCCTGTATATCTTGATTTTGATGAAGATGGTGATGATGTGTATAATACAAATATACAAATTGCTGAATGTAATGCATTAAATGCAGCAATAGCTGTTATGGAATGGAAAAAATATTTTAGGATATATGAAAATGTAAATAGTAAGTGTCAAAATGTTTATTCAATAGAGATGGGAGAAATGGTACGTGAAAACTAATAAATTTAAAGTTCAATTTGTTGATAAAATTCCTTCAAACTTAAAAGATGGCATTTTATATGTGTGCATTAGTTGTAATATTATTGTACACAAATGTGCATGTGGATGTGGAGAAAAAACAGTAACTCCAATAGACAAAAAATATGGATGGGAAATGACATATGATGGACAATCAATTACACTTAGACCATCCATAGGAAATTTTAGTATACCATGTCAGTCACATTACTATATAACAGAAAATAGAGTTGAATGGTTAGAAAGTTATCAACAAAATAATACTAAAAAGGGACTATTCGAACTTATTAAACGATTTTTAAAAAAATAAGAAATTAGGCATCTGTTTATATAGATGTCTAAAAAATTATGAAGGAGGTTGAGTATGTATAGAATTTTTAATACATTAAGTGCTTTTATAAGGCAGTTTTGTCTGCCAAATCCATATGCAATGTATTTTGAAACATCTGCATATGCAGATGTTTTTAATATATTAGTTGGAGGAGTTATATTACATGTATTTTCTTTTTTCCTAACATCAAGTGTCTATGAAAAAGGAAAACATCCAAGCTGGATAGGAAGTGCATTATATTGTATAAGTTATATTTTTAACACATTTTTAATTCAATATTTATGTAATAATTTTTCAACATTAGAAATTCAATATATTATACTAAGCACTTTTGCTATAAACATTATTACTTACATATTAATTAGAAAAATTAAAGAGAAAATATTATATAATATTTTGTTTGTGTAAAAATAAATATTCATAAATTTGAAAAAAGTGCAGAAAAATATAAAGTTTTTTCAAAATTTTGAAAAAACTTTGGATAAGGAAAAAGCCGAGAATGAATCTCGACTTTTTTCTATATTAACTTAATTTCCTCCTTTACAAACTCATCCACCATCTCTTGAATCATATAAATATAATTAACCTGCTCAACAAAACTCTCATTCTCAGAAGGAGTAGGAAACCTTTCCCTAAGTTCAAACTCAACCAAATTAGCATACCCCTTCAAATGATATTCAAACTCCAACAAATAATCCATAACAGAACCATCCATAACCAAACGAGAAAACTTAAAAGGCTTATACTCTTCCAAATACTTCTTAGCCCAAACACCATATTTACCTAGTTTCAAATTTATCACCACCCAAACTCATAATAACCAAATTCAAGCAATCACCAAAACCAGCCCTATAATATTTATCATTCCAATAACCAATATAATCAAGATAATTTTCATCAAGCTTGTCCAATTGCTTTTGAACATACTTCTTATTACAACATGCAACATTTTTCAAAATGTTATCACAATACTTATCAAACTCAATCAAATGTCCTTTATCCTCTTCAGTAATTCTGCTCAAACACTCATCTCTAAAAATTATCCATTCTTTCATTAAATCATTAACTTTATTATCTAAATCCATAAAAATCATTCCTTTCAAAATTTAATCAAAAATCTAAAATAGCCATAAAAATTCATTAAAAAACTAATCAAAATTGTAAAAAATAAATTTAATTACTATTAGAACTCAAATACAATTAGTAAAAATTCCAAAAACATCCTAATAAAATCAAATACAATTAGTACAAATCTCCTAAAATATTCCAATAAAAATTGGGGAGAAATTGGGGATCAAATTTTCAAAATCACCCCAATTTTAACAAAATTGTACACTAAATAAAAAACTAGCAAAGTACTAATATCACTAGCATACAATACAATTCAACACATCTAATAAAATATGTTATGTAACCCTCATAACTCTAAGGTGAGTTTGAAATAATTTTGCTTTATAATTTTGATTTAATCGTTACAACTTGAGTGGTTGTGGCGATTTTTGTTGCCTTCAAATTGGTTGCCATAATGCTTAAAAATAGTACTATTATGTCAAATTGGTGATCGACTTCCCAATTGACATAGAACCTCTAAGAAATGCTCATTTCATAAAAATTCTTAAAGTCATTTTTGCAACAAAGTAAATCAAAAAAATTATAAATATGAGAGTCACAAAAAAGATTTATAGATAATATTGAATTACTAATTTGCCTTGCTTGAAATTAACAAATTCTCTAATA
>USCB01000030.1 GCA_900553125.1 uncultured Clostridium sp.
TCTGATTGGGGACGGTTCTTTTCGCGAAAAGAACCGTCCCCAATCAGAAAAAAATGGTTGACAACAAATCAAATTAGCAATAAAATAAAGAAAAAATACTAGGAGGTAAAAAATATGTTAGTAACAACAAAGGAAATGTTTGAAAAAGCAATGAAAGAAAATTATGCAATAGGAGCATTTAATGTAAATAATATGGAGATAGTACAAGCAATCGTGGATGCAGCTGCAGAAGAAAAATCACCAGTTATATTACAAGCGTCATCAAGTGCTATAAAATATGCTAGAATAAATTATTTAATGAAAATGGTAGAGGCAGCAACAGAAGAACACCCAGAAATACCAGTTGCAATTCACTTAGACCATGGACCAGATTTTGAAACAGCTAAGATGTGTATAGATAATGGTTTTACATCTGTAATGATAGATGGTTCAAAATATAGTTTTGAAGAAAATGTAGCATTAACAAAAAAGGTTGTAGAATATGCACATTCAAAAGGTGTAATGGTTGAGGCTGAGATTGGTAAACTTGCAGGAATTGAAGATGATGTAAATGTAGCTGCAAGTGATGCAATTTATACAGACCCAGCAGATGCTGAAAGGTTTGTTAAAGAAACAGGATGTGATTCTTTAGCTATTGCTATTGGAACAAGTCATGGAGCTTATAAGTTTAAAGGTGAGGCAAAATTACGTTTCGATATTTTAAAAGAAGTTAAGGAAAGAATACCAAACACACCAATCGTACTTCATGGAGCATCAACTGTAATTCCAGAATTAGTTGAACAATGCAACAAATATGGAGCAGATATTCCAGGCGCTAAAGGTGTTCCAGATGATATGTTACACACTGCATCTATTTCAGGGGTTTCTAAAATAAATGTTGATACTGATTTAAGACTTGCAATGACTGCAGGAATAAGAAAAGTATTTGTTGAAGAACCATCTGCTTTTGACCCACGTAAATATTTAACGCCAGCAAGAGATTTGATAAAAGCAACTGTTCAACATAAAATAAGAGATGTATTTGGTTCAAGTAATAAAGCATAATTTTTTCGCGAAAGGAAACATTAATCCTTTCGCGAAATATTTTTATTATGAGTTGTGATTAACGAGAAAAATTACCTTTTAAAGCAATTTGCATTCTTCTTTCAGCATCTTTTTTAGCAATATCGGCACGTTTATCATAAAGTTTTTTTCCTTTACCAATACCAAGTTCAACCTTAACTAAACTTCCCTTGAAATACATACTAATAGGAACTAAAGAATAGCCTTTTGTTTGAATTTTTCCAATCAACTTATTAATTTCTGACCTATTAAGTAAAAGTTTTCTATCTCTTAAAGGGTCTTTGTTATAAATATTTCCAAATTCATATGGGCTAATGTGAATACCAATAGCGTAGCATTCTCCATTTTTTATATTAGCAAAAGAGTCTTTTAAATTGACTTTTCTATTTCTAATTGATTTTATTTCAGTGCCGTGTTAAAACAATTCCACATTCGATTTTATCTATAATTTCATAATTATGATATGCATTTGGATTTTTTGCAATAAGTTTTGTATTATCAGACATAATAAGTATATCCTTTCTCTTAAATATCGAATAAATTATAACATCAAAAATAAAAAAAGTCAAAAGCGTTGATAAATTTAGAAAAATGTGGTTTAATAGATAGAGTAGTAAAAAAAGTAGTAAAGAAGGAGTTTTAAATGTCAAAAAGTATTGTATCAAATTTTTTTAAACATATTAAATTAGTAAGTAAACATAAATGGTTAGTATTTAAATTTAGTTTAAGATTAGGAATATCATTTAGAGGACTAGTTCATGACTTATCAAAGTTTTCATATGATGAATTCTGGGAAAGTGTAAAATATTATGATGGTAAAATAAGTCCGATTACTAGATGTAAACAAGCAAATGGATATTCAAAGGCATGGTTGCATCATAAAGGAAGAAATAAGCATCATGTGCAATATTGGGTAGATTTAGGAACCAAAGGAGTAGCACCAGTAATTCCGTATAAATATGTTGCAGAAATGATATGTGATAAATTGGCTGCTAGTATTACTTATAATGGAAAAGATTGGACAAACAGTTCAGAATATGATTATTGGCAAAAAGAGAAAAAAAGAATAATAATTAATCCAAAAGTTGAGGCGTTTTTAGAAGATGTATTTATACAAATAAAAGATAATGGAATAGATAAAGTACTAAAAAGGAAGAAAATAGAAGAACTATATAAAAAATACTGTATAGATGACAAAACAGAATATATATACGAATTTCATGGAGAATGGAAAAAGGCAGATTAGGAATTGAAGGTCGAAATTTAAGAAATGTTTATTTATACCTTCAGGAAAGGAAAAAATTAAATATGAAAGATGAAAAAAAAGCCACAAGGCAAAGTTATGGAGAAACATTAGAAAAATTAGGAGAAAAATACGAAAATATAATTGTGTTAGATGCAGATTTAGCAGCAGCAACAAAAACAGCCATATTTGCAAAAAAATTCCCAGAAAGATTTTTCGATATGGGAATTGCAGAGGCAAATATGATGAGTACAGCAGCTGGAATGGCAACAACTGGAAAAGTGCCATTTGCTAGTACATTTGCTGTATTTGCAGCAGGAAGAAGTTATGACCAGATAAGAAATAGTATATGTTACCCAAATTTGAATGTAAAAATCTGTGCAACACATGCAGGAATAACTGTTGGTGAAGATGGTGCAACACATCAAATGCTTGAAGACATAAGTATAATGCGAACTTTACCTAATATGAAAGTTTTAAGTCCATCTGATAGTATAGAAACAGTATGGGCAATAGAAGAAGCATATAAACAAAAAGGACCTGTATATGTAAGACTTTCAAGACTTGCCACTCCAGTTATATATGATGAAAATCAAAAATTTGAATTTGGAAAAATGGTTCAAATTGGAAACGGAACAGATGCTACAATTTTTGCAACAGGTGATGTTGTTTGTGAGGCTTTAAAAGCTAAAGATATGTTGGAAACAAAAGGAATTAATGTAAGAGTTATTGATGTTCATACAATAAAACCTATTGATGAAGATATGATTATTAAATGTGCAAAAGAAACTAAGAGATTGATTTCAATTGAAGACCATAGTGTAATTGGAGGATTAGGTTCTGCAATTTCAGAAGTTTTGACAAGTTATTATCCAGCAAAATTAGAAAGAATTGGGATTAATGATGAGTTCGGAAGGTCAGGAAAGGCTGAGAAGTTGATTGAATTTTATGAGTTGAATGCTGAGGGGATTGTTAGTAGATTTTAATTAAAAATACTTGACAATTTAATGTTAGTATTATAAAAATGGTTAAGAAAAAAATTGGTGAAAAAACGATGCCAACTAGAAAAAAGAAAGGATGAAAAAAATGGAAAAAGTAAGAGGATTTGAAATAGCAAAAGGATTTGAAGGAAAGGGAATAAATTTGCCAGAAAGAAAAACAAAAAATTCAGCAGCATATGATATAGAGGCAGCTGAAGACATAGTTATACCAAGTTTTAAAAAAGGAATGAAACCAACACTTGTAGCTACAGGATTAAAAGCATATATGCAAGAAGACGAAGTTCTATATTTATACGCAAAAAGTTCAGGATTTCCTAAAAAAGGAATAATGTTATCAAACAATGTTGGAATAATAGACGGAGATTATTATGAAAATGAATCAAATGATGGACATATAATGTTTTCATTAATAAATTTAAAAGACGAAGCTTTACAAATAAAAAAAGGAGATAGCATAGGACAAGCAATGTTCGGAAAATATTTGATTGTAGATAATGATAATGCCACAGGAGTAAGAAAAGGCGGATTTGGTTCTACAAGTGAAAAATAATATAAAATGATTTACACTCTACATTTTCTGTGTAAATCATTTTAAGTATTATGCAAAGAAAGGAATTATTTATGAAAGAAATTTTAAATAAAATTATTAAATACAAAAAAATAATAATAGAAATAATAATTCTAATTTCAATAGGATTATTTAGTTTTAGTGTAGCACCTAAAACACTGCAAAATGATACATATTACACAGTATCAATAGGAAATCTAATAATGGAAAATGGAATAGACATGAAAGACCACTACTCATGGCATGAAGATTTACCATATACATATCCACATTGGTTATATGATGTAATAAGTAGTATAATTTATAACAAGTGGCATTGGGGAGGAATATATGTATCTGTATGTATTTTATCCATATTGCTAGGTATATCAATATATCTAATAAATAAAAAACTAAACAAAAACCAAATAATATCATTTGCGATAACAATAGGTTCTATGTATTTATTAAAAGATTATATAGCGGCAAGGGCACAGCTTGTAACATTTATAATATATGTATGGGTAATATATTTTATAGAAAAATTTTTAGAAAATCCAAAGAAAATACAATATGCAATTGGAATAATTCTATCCTCAATATTGATAGCAAACCTACATGTAGCTGTTTGGCCATTTTTATTTATTATATTTTTGCCATATATTGCAGAATATATAATATGTCTAATATCAGATATAATAATTTACCAAAAAATTCCAATATGGCTAAATAAAAGAGCACTAAAAAAATATAAAAATGATAAAACAAAGGTAGCACAAATAAATGAAAAATTAAATAAAATAGATGAATCAAATGAAAAAAGAAGAGAAAAAAGGGAAAATGCAACACCATATAAAATAAAAATGCAATTAAATAAAAATGGAAAATGGCTAATACTTATTATAGCAATATGTGCATTAACCGGATTTTTAACACCACTAAAAACAACTCCTTATACATATTTAGTAAAAACTATACAAGGTAATACAACGCAAAATATAAATGAACATTTGCCATTAACATTAATAACTAATATACCAATAATGTGTACACTTGTAATAATATTGTCATTATTAATTTTTACAAAATCAAAAATAAGATTGTCAGATTTGTTTATGATTGGTGGACTAACATATTTAATGTTTAAGTCAAAAAGGCAATCCACAATGTTTGTAATATTTGGTGGAGTTATATTAAATAGAATATTAATAGAAACGATAAATATATATAAATTAGGAAAAATAAGTAAAAGAATTTTAGGAGTTTCTACTATAATTATAATTACGGTGTTATCACTATTTTATGGAAACAAATTTATTAATAGAAAGAAAAGAAATCAGTATGTAAATGAATCATCATACCCTGTAAAAGCAGCTGATTGGATATTGGAAAATCTGGATGTAAATAATATAAGATTATTTAATGAATATAATTATGGAAGTTATTTATTATATAGAGGAATACCAGTGTTTATTGACTCAAGAGCAGATTTGTACGCACCTGAATTTAATGGAAAAAAGGACATTTTTAGCGATTTTATTAATACGTCAGCTTTAGGAAAGTATTATGGAAAGACTTTTGAAGAATATGGTATAACACATGTAATTTTATATAAAAATGCAAAAATAAGAATGATTATAGATGAAACAGAACCAGAGAATTATAATAAAATATATTCTGATGATAATTTTGTAATTTATGAGGTTGTAAAATAATTATTTCTGATTGGGGACGGTTCTTTTCGCGAAAAGAACCGTCCCCAATCAGAAAAGGAGGAAAAATGGATAACAGAAAAATAGGAATATTTGACTCTGGGATAGGAGGTCTGACAGTTCTAAAAGAAATAGAGAAAAGGATTCCTAATGAAAATTATATATACTTAGGTGACACTTTAAATTTTCCATATGGAGAAAAAAGTAAAGAAGAGATAATAAATTATTCAAAAAAGAATATAGAATACTTAATAAGTCAAAATGTCAAAATGGTTATTATAGCATGTGGAACAGCAACAAGTCAAAGTTTAGAGGAGATGAGAACTATTTTTAATATTCCAATAATTGGAATAATATCTCCTACTGTAGATTATGTAAAAAGTTTGAATATACAAAAAATAGGAGTAATTGCAACAACAGGAACAATAAGAAGCGGAGCATGGGAAAAAAACTTAAAGGATGAAATAGCAGGTATAGAAGTTATAAATAAAGCGTGTCCATTGCTTGCAAGTATTGCAGAAGAAGGAGAGGCAAAGTCAAAAAAAAGTATAGAAACAGTCCATAAATATATGAAAATTTTTAAAGAAAATAAAGTTGATACAATAATATTAGGATGTACACATTATCCAATTTATGATGAAATAATCAAAAATGAATTTTCCAATAAAGTAAATTTAATAAATACAGGAGTGGCAGTTGCAGAAAATGTAAAAAAATATCTAGAAAAAAATAATCTGGAAAATATTGGTGAAAAGAAAATGTCGAAAATAATAATAACCAAACAAGAAAAAGATTTTGAAAAGAAAGCAAAAAATATTTTAAAATCAACTCAAACGCTTGACATTACTAGATTTAACTAATATAATATTCATATAAAAATAACAAAATAAAAGGAGCAATAAATGTCTGACATAAATCAAAACTTTTTTGAGGAAAAATATAATAAAATGACAGATGAAAATTTATTACAAGAAATAGAGCAAAATCAAAATAACATAGCATTAGATTGTTTAATAGATAGATATAAAGACATAGTAGGAATGAAAGCAAATAAATTTTTCATGATAGGGTCAGAAAAAGAAGATATGTTGCAAGAGGGATACATAGGTTTATATAAAGCAGTAAAATCATTTAACAAAGAAAAACAAAACTCCTTCAAAACCTTTGCAGGAATGTGTATAGAAAGGCAAATGATAACAGCTGTAAAAAACTCAAATAGGCAAAAACATATACCACTCAATTCCTCATTATCATTAAATTCAGAGGCATATGATGAAAATGATAACACAGAAATGATGGAAATATTAGATACCAGAAAAACAGGTGAAGATCCATTGGACATAATAACACAAAGAGAATATTTTACCGTAGTAGAAAAAGCAATTGATGATAGCTTGAGTGAATTTGAGAAAAAAGTACTTGTACATTACAAAAATGGAGAAAGCTATGCAGAAATTGCAAAAAAACTTCAAAGTAAAGTAAAATCGGTAGATACAGCAATACAAAGAATAAGAAAAAAAGCAATAAAAATAAAACAAAAAATGGAAGAAGGAGAAAAAGAAAAATGAAAGAAGAATTTTTAAACTTGCTAAAAAGCACAAATAGAGAAAATATAGAAGAATTAATAGAATTTATAAACAAAACAGATTTTTTTGATGCACCAGCCAGTACAAGATTTCATGGTAGCAGAAAACATGGACTTGTTGAACATAGTTTGAAAGTATATGAAATATTAAAAGAAAAAGTAAAAAATGCATGTATAGAAATAAAAACTCCATCAGAATCAATAATATTAATAGCATTATTACATGATTTATGTAAAGCAAACTATTACAAAATAGATTACAGAAATGCAAAAAATGCTTTAGGAGTATGGGAAAAAGTGCCATATTATACAGTAGATGACACAATTCCATATGGACATGGAGAAAAATCAGTAATGATGGTAACTGAATATATCAAATTAACCCCAGAAGAAAAATATGCGATTCGTTGGCATATGGGGTATACTGAACCAAAAGAACAATATAACACAATTGGTTTAGCATTTAGCAAATACCCAATTGCATTGTTAACACATGAGGCAGATTTAGAGGCAACTTATTTTTTTGATACATAATTTTGTTAGTTTGGGACCGGTTCTTTTTTGCACAATGTTCGTTTAGGACCGGTTCTTTTTCGTACAAAAAGAAAGGATGATATATAATGAACCAAACAGAACCACGTACACTTCCAGGATTTATGGAATTATTACCACAAGACCAAATATTATTTAACCAAATAAAAGAAACAATACAAAGAAATTACGAAAAATTCGGATTTTTACCACTTGATACTCCAATAATAGAAGACTCAAAAGTGCTCCTTGCAAAAGCAGGAGGAGAGACAGAAAAACAAATATACAGATTTAATAAAGGAGATAATGACCTAAGTTTAAGATTTGACTTAACAGTTCCACTTGCAAAATATGTAGCTAAAAATTATAGTGAATTAGCATATCCGTTCAGAAGATATCAAATTGGAAAAGTATATAGAGGAGAAAGACCACAAAAAGGGAGATATAGAGAATTCTATCAATGTGATATTGACATAATTGGAGATGGAGAACTTAGTATAATAAATGATGCAGAACTTCCAAATGTTATTTATAATACATTTACAGAACTTGGATTTGGTGAATTTACAATCTGCATCAATAATAGGAAAATACTAAATGGATTATTTGAAAGTTTGGATTTAAATGATAAAGCAGCTGATACTTTAAGAATAATCGATAAGATTGAAAAAATAGGCAAAGAGGCTGTAATAGAAGAATTACAAAAATTAAATATTGAACGAGAAAAAATAGATAAAATAATGGACTTTATTGCAATTGGAGGTTCAAATGATGAAAAAATAAAAGCATTGAACGAACTTGGAATTTCGGCAGAGAAATTTGTTCAAGGTTTAGAAGAACTAACAGAAGTTGTTAAATATATGAGAATATTTGGAATACCAGAAAATAATTTCAGAATAGATTTAACAATAGCAAGAGGCTTAGATTACTATACAGGAACAGTTTATGAAACATTTTTAAATGAATATAAGAGCC
Organism: uncultured Clostridium sp.; assembly: GCA_900553125.1. Classification (GTDB taxonomy): domain Bacteria; phylum Bacillota; class Clostridia; order TANB77; family CAG-508; genus CAG-269. Next base: position 8,657 of record USCB01000030.1, read on the forward strand.
TGGGAAGTATCTGTTCAGGTGGTAGATATGAAAATCTAGCAGAACATTATACAAATAAGAAACTTCCTGGTGTTGGTATATCTATAGGTCTTACTAGATTATTTTATCAATTAAGCGAGATAGGTCTAATAAAATCAGAAAAAAAATCTATTTCAGATGTTCTTGTAATTTCTATGACTGATAATTTTGAGTATGTTGCTAAGGTTGCAGATAAACTAAGATGTGAAGGCAAAAATGTTCAAGTTTATTATGAGGATAAAAAAGTTAAGGCAAAATTTAAGTATGCTGATAAGCTGGAAATTCCTTATACTGTTGTGATTGGTGACGATGAGGTAAAATCTGGAAGTTATAGTTTGAAAAATATGATAACAGGAGAGCAAGAGATTCAGAAATTTTAGAAATATTCGAAATAGGGACGGTTCCTTTTTAAAAAAGGAACCGTCTCTATTTCGAAAGAATTAAACAATTTTTTCTTTTCGCCATTCAGTTGCCTCCACTTCATCAAAACGAGAATCATAAAAAAATTGCCATAATTTAATATTAAAGGCTTCACATATATATAATAAATTTTCTAGTCTAATAGTTTTACTTTGCCTTGATAAGAGCTTAGATAGTGTAGAACGAGGAATGCCTGATTTTAAACTAAGCTGATAGGTGTTCATTTTATTTTCTTTTCTTTTTGCAATTCTAATATTCTTTCAATTATTAAATCTGATAAATCCATTATAAATTCCTTCTTTTTAGTTATAAATTTTTATTTATTTTATCAAAAATGGTATAGCGAAATGTTGCATAAGGTCAACAAGGTCGAAGTTTGTCGAACGATTTTGCTTGACATTTGTATGGGGAGAATGTATAATTTTTCGCATTGGGGACGGTTCTTTTCGCGAAAAGAACCGTCCCCAATGCGAAATTTTACTTCAACTCCACAACAGTAACTCCCATTTCACCTTCGCCAAAACCACCAACTCTAAAAGACTTCACTCTCTTATGTTTCTTCAAAAAACTCTGAATAGCATTGCGAAGTTTACCAGTCCCTTTACCATGTACAATCCTAGCGGTTTGGATTTTAGCTAAAAAGCAGTCATCTAAAAATTTATCCACCAAAGGAATAGCCTCATCAACGGTCAAGCCGATAACATTAATCTCGGAATTAGCAAATCTAGTTTTATTAACTTTAGGACTAGAAGAAACGACAGGCTTAGTCAAATCATTCTTCAATTTTCTAGGCAATTCTAGATATTTAATATTAACATTAGTCTTAATAAGTCCAATCTGAACCTGAACTTCATCATTTTTATTAATCTTTGAAGAACAAATAATACCATTTTGATTAAGATTGGTAATATAAACTTTTAGCCCATTTTTTATCAAATCACGCGAAATAGGGTTGTTAGCCACATTTTCTTCGGTATCCTTGATAGATTTTTCTTTAATAGAAGAATTTAAACTATTTCTCAATTTATTAAGTTCATCGACTGCCCCAGATGTATTTTCAATTTTTTTCATTTCGCTAATTAATTTAGCAGCCTCATCTTTGGCATCAAGTAAAATATCTCTAGCTTTGATTTTAGCATTATTTATAAGTTCTTGTTCTTGCATTTTTAACTTAGAGTCATCTCTTTCAAGATTTTTCTTAAGAACTTGAACTTGGTTTAGATTTTTCTGAATTTCTTCTTTTTCTCTTTCGATTTCAATTTTATCATCATATATTTTCTTCAAAAGAGCCTCAATATCAACATCTTGTTTGTCCATCAAAGAGCGGGCTTTATCAATTATTTCTTTCTTAATACCAAGTTTTTCACTAATTGCAAAAGCATTACTTTTACCAGGAATGCCAAGCAATAGGCGATATGTGGGTTTTAAATTTTCAATATCAAATTCTACACTTGCATTTTGAACATCTGGAGTAACTAGTGCATAACGTTTCAACTCTTGATAGTGAGTTGTCGCAATTGTTAGAATATCATTATTTTTGTAATATTCCAAAATACTAATTGCAAGATTGGCTCCTTCGATTGGGTCTGTACCTGAGCCTAACTCATCAACTAAAATCAAACTGTTTTCGGTTGCGGTTTGTAGAATATGAGAAATGTTTATCATGTGGCTTGAAAATGTACTTAGTGAATCAGAAATGCTTTGGTCATCTCCAATATCTGCAAAAATTTCGTCGAATACATATATGCTTGATTTTTCGTCAGCGGGGATATTAAGTCCTGAACAAGCCATTAATTCTAGTAGTCCAACTGTTTTTAGAGTGACTGTTTTACCACCAGTATTTGGTCCTGTAATAATTAGCAAAGAAAAATCTTTACCGATACTTAATGTGGTTGGAACAACTTTTTTTGCATCAATTAGAGGGTGACGTGCATTTATAAATTCTGCAAATTTTTCGTCATTTATTTTAGGAGTAATAGCCTTTATTGAATTTGAGTATTTAGCTTTTGCAAAAATAAAATCTAATTTTCCAATTATAGAAACATCTAGTTTGATTTCAGCTGTGTAGCTAAATAACATACTACTTAGATTATATAAAATCTTTTCAATTTCAGCACTTTCGTCTATTTTTAGATTGTTTAATTCGTTGTTATATTCAAATACGGCAAGTGGCTCTATGAAAACAGTCGAACCACTTGAAGACATATCGTGAACGAATCCTTTTACATATGACCTATATTCTTGCTTTACAGGGATAACATATCTGTCATTCCTGATTGTTACTACATTTTCTTGGATATATTTTGAGTAGCTTGATGAATGTAGAATTGTGTTTAATTTTGATTTTATATCTTGTTCAAGTCTACGTTCACGCCTTCTAATATTGGCTAAAGTGACTGAACTATTATCTGCAATTGTATTTTCATCAATAATACATTTTTTGATTTTATCTATGATTGAATGGTTTGTGTATAGTTCTGAAAAATATCCATTTAAATAAGGAAAATCATCTGTATTTAGAAAACTTGAAAAATATTCTGTTAATTCTTCTGACATTTCTAGTATATTTACTATGGATAATAGAGCTTTAGCAGAAATTGTACTAGAGCTTTCAAGTAGCTTAAGATATACACCAATATCATCTATTTCTGAGATAGGTGGTGTAGAGTTTCTTTCTATTAAATTTACTGCCTCACTTGTTTCAGCTAAGGTATTTGCAACTGTTTCTTTTTGGTTTGAGGGTAATAAATTTTGGCTAATATTTTTTCCAATGTAGGTATGACAGTAGGTTGTTAGTTTTTGTAATATTTGATTATATTCTAATTTGTTTAAATATGTTTTATTCATTTTTATCAGTCCTTTTTTATTTATATTCTATAATTTTAATATGTTTTGTAGGGAATGTCAATGAATTTATAGCTGCAATTTGTAATAGAATCTGAAACCATAAGTGCAGGCGCTAGGAAGTATACTAATTAATTCAGATTTATAGGTTCTCATTTCAAAAAAATCTTGCTATTTTTTATTGTTTATAATAAAATGATACCAAAAGAAAGGGGGAGCAAATGAACAAAACAAGAAAAATAATAACAACAATAATATTCTTAATACTATTTATAATATTAGGAAACAACAAAAGTAATGCAGGAAGTTTATATTTAAATAATCTAGATTTCGATGCTAAAATCAATCAAGATGGAAGTATGAATGTAACTGAAACATGGGATATATCCATAAATGAAACAAATACACTTTTTAAAACGTTCAAAACGGATAAAGATAAGTACTCATCGATAACAAATGTACAAGTTTCAGAAATAATAGGTGGAACTGAAAAGAAATTTACTCAAATTAACACACTTATGTATCATGTAACCGAAGACTGCTATTATGGTCTAACAAATGATGATGGAAATTTTGAAATAGCATGGGGAGTAGGCTTAGATAATAGTAGAGCAACAAAGAAATATAAAATATCCTATAAAGTAAATGATGCAATTGGAAAATATCAAGATTATGCAGAATTATATTGGCAATTTGTAGGTAGTGATTTTGATATAAGTTGTGAAAAAGTAACAGGAACAATTATATTGCCTCAAAATGCATCATCAAAAGAAGATATAAAAGTTTGGGGACATACTGAGGGATTAAATGGAGAAATTTATGTAACTGATACAAATAAAATTGAATTTGAGGTGAATAAATTTATATCTGGGAGATATATTGAAATACGAACTCTATTTCCAACATCAATAGTTCCAATTTCTAACAGGACATATACAGAAAATAGGTTAGATGATGTTTTATCAGAGGAAATAGTTTGGGCGAATGAGGCAAATGCAAGAAGGGAAAGGATGGAATTTATAAGAAAAGTCGTAACAGTTATATTTATAGCTGTAGTGAGTATTGTTGATGTTGTATTTCTTGCAAAAGCGATAAAACTTAGAAAAAAAGTTTTTAGAAAGAAAAAAATAAAACCATCGCAGAAATTAAATTACTTTAGAGAAATACCAAGAAGTAATGCTACACCTGCTCAAGCGGTATATGTACATGGTCAAATATTGTCCACTGTATCAGCTAAACAAATGGGAAATATTTTTTCTGCAACGTTACTTGATTTATGTTTGAAAAAATATATATCTTTTGAAGAAAAACGAAATGATAAGGATAATATTGTTATTAAAATTTTAAATAAATTTGGAAATAAAGGATTAGAAAGAACTGAAATATTTGTGCTTAGATTTATAAGGGGAGCGTTCGAAGGAAGAAATCAAATAACTATGAGAGAGCTTGAAAGATATATGGGAAGAAAAACATTAGATTTGATGGATTTGAAAGACAATATTGAAAATTCATGCGTAAAAGAAATTGCGGAAAATGGTTTGTATGATGAAAAAGAGGCAGAGGAAAAAAGCAAATATGATATTGATTCAATATTGAGCCCAATATCAGTTTTAATATTTGTATTATTAGCTATTTTTCCATTTTTAATTGAATTTATAAATGGAAAAATATTATTAGTTGGAACACTAAGTTTCATAGTATTAGGTGTATTTAAAGCATTTTCAACACTTAAATATATGAAAAAATTAAATGCATATACTCAAAAAGGAATAGATGAAAAAGAAATGTGGAAAGGATTAAAAAAATACATGGAAGATTTCTCAATGTTAAAAGAAAGAGAAATTCCTGAAATAGCAATTTGGGAACATTTTTTAGTATATGCAACAGCATTTGGAATAGCAGATAAAGTAATAAAGCAATTGAAAATAGTTTATAAAGAATTTGGTAGAAGTTTGTATTTAGATGATTCATCTTATGGATATATATATATTTTGGCAAACAACGATTTTTCATCAAGTTTTACAAATACTATAAGTTCTAGATTTTCGTCAACATATGAAGCAGGTTACTCATCTTTACACTCATCAGGCTCTGGAGATGGCGGAGGCTTCTCTGGTGGCGGAGGAGGAGGCCGGTGGTCGGAGGCGGCGGTGGCGGCCGATAATGATGTGTCAGAGTTAACACTTAATGGTAGAAATTTACAAAAAGATACACATAATTTTGAGTTGTGTGTATGAAAATGTTAATATGGTGTGTAAATCCCACCAACTTATATGATTTTATATAATCTATAGGTTGGTGGGAATTTTTTTTGTTATAAAGTTCTGGAGAATGTTACATATGTATTACAATACTGTTACATTTTTATTACATCACTAAATACAATTGAAAATAGGCGCAGACTATGTTATATTAATTACAGGATGTAGCATGTGTTTTTGTTGCATGAGATACGAAAGGATGAAATGATATGTTGAAAAATAGAATTAGGAAAAGAAAAGGAATAACATTGATCGCACTAGTAGTAACTGTGATTGTTTTATTAGTATTAGCAGGTGTGAGTATTAGCATGTTAACAGGGCAAAATGGAATATTAACAAGAGTGGCAGAATCAAAAGTAAAAACAGAAAAGGCAGAAAAGCAAGAAAATGCAAGGATGCAAGGGTATGAAGATGCAGTGAGGGAATATACAGACGGGTTACCAAAAACAGATTATACAAAACCATATTTACCAAGTGATGAATTTTCAAAAA
>USCB01000031.1 GCA_900553125.1 uncultured Clostridium sp.
GTCTTTTTATTTCGGTTCCTTTTGGTTGTCCCTCTGCTGTTGCCGGTAAATTATACTGAGTTATTGTATCATCATACTCTTCCATTCTTTCTTTTTCCTGCACATTTACCTCATCTGTTTTTGTTTTCGCCTCTGCAGCTCTAGTCAACACTCCATTTTGCCCTGTTAACATGCTTATGCTTACACCGGCTAACACTAATAAAACAATCACAGTTACAACTAATGCAATCAAAGTTATTCCCTTGCTCTTATTCATTTAACCACATACCTTTCTTTTGTGCGTTTTGTATCTTCAGTGGATACGTATTTTAATTTTATTATAAATATAATCCTTCTAGTTGTCAATAATTTTTTCTACTATTTTTCTTCTGTAATTTGTAAAAAAACAAAACTATAGTGTCAGGCTATCTTGGGGGATACTAATTAATTCATCATTATTAATGTGTAACTGGAATAATTTTAGAGCTTATTAGTATAATTTTCGGAAAGAGTTCGTGCTCCGCCACGGAAGGGCGCCAAAAATTATGCTTATAAGCTCTTAAATTATATAAGGAACCATTAATAATCATGAATTAATTAGTATCCCATAAGATAGCCTGACACTATAGTTTTGTTTTTTACAAATTACATTTACTTTTCACTAATATGTATATTTTCAATCTCCACATTCAATTCACGCGAAACAATATTCTGCACCTTTGCAACATTTTCCGTATTCAAACCACCTTCAATATGTACAACAACATTCACACTAGAATCATTAATCATAATCACACAATTCTGAAAACCTTTAGTTTGTATCAAATTCTCACATATCATTATAGCATTTTTAGTATTATTTATTTTAGTAATCTCCTGAGTTGCAATTGACTTTTGTGCCTCTGAAGTATTTGTATTATTCAAAATTCTTTCATAATTAGAAATCATCTCAGCATACATTTTATCCCTTTCCAATTTAGAACTAGCATAATAATCTGTTTCATTTGCCTTTTCTTTAACTTCAGAACTCGTACTCTCTGTAGTTTCATTTTCTGAATTATTTGATGTTTCCACATTATTTTCATCCTGCTTACTATCAGACTCATTATTACTAACTAAAACCGCATCCCCAACATTTGCATATTCATTTTCTATATTATTTATATCTTCAGAATAAGTTTCTTGTGTTTGCTTTTCAAATGTAGAATAATTAAAATATCCAGCAGCTACTAACATTAATGCAATAGCATAAATTGCAATTTCACTTTTTTTGAATTTTTTCATTTAAATCCATCCTTTCACTTTTTCATTTCAAATACCTGTATTTTATCTATACTAAGACCTGTTACAGCTCCTATTGCATTTATAATATTTGTTTTTACTGTTGCGTCATTTGCACCTTCTGCTGTTATTATTGCACCTGTAATCGTTGGTTCTAAAGTTTTTTGAATAATTGGTTCTTTACTTCCTGTTTTCTCGGAAAAAACCACATCCTTTTTTGCCTCTGTTTCTGTTACATTTCTTGTTCCTCCTGATGAATCTCCTTCTTCTGTACTACTTGTTGTTGTACTTTCATTATATATTGGCACTATGCTTTGACTTTCAGAGTAATTTATTAGTACACTTACTTTTCCTACATTTTTTATTGTCCCTAAAATATTTTCTAGTTTTTTTTCTAAATCATTCTGTGATACATATTTTTCACTACTATCAGCTAAAACTTTTCCTGCACTATTTGTAGTATCACTTGGTTCTTTTTCATCTTTCCAAATAATATTTATTATTATTAAAGTTGCTATTAATATAATTATAAGAAATACAATATTTTCAATCTTTTTCTTGCTTTTATTTTCATTATCATTAGAAATAACATTTTTTAAAAACTTACCCATAGCTCTCTCCTTTGTTTTTCCTTTTTATTTGATCTTTATGTCTATCAATTCTTCACCAATTTCATAATTACTAGCTATATCTTTTTTTATGTCTTGAATTTGAACATCATTTTCTGTCTTTTTGGCATTATTTCCTATTTCAATATTAGTGATTTCCTTTTTAGTTAAAATTAAACTAATCTTGTGAATTCCAGAATCTTTTCCATTTGCGTTTAAATTTGCATCTATATTACATTTTATAACATTGTAACCGCTTCTCCTCAACTTTTTTCTTCACATCATTTTCTAACTGTTCTATATATAAATCTTGCAGCCTTAAATCCATGCTTTCTTGATTTACTACTGTTTCCGTTTTAGTCATATTTTGTATATACTCATCTAAATTTATTTCATTAATATTATATAGTTCTGTAGAATTTACAAATGGTGATATTATACAAAATATAATATAAATTCCAAGCACCACTTTGATATATTTTTTTATCTTTCCATTTGGTATTAGTAATTCAAATATACTTACTATTATTACAGAAATTACGATTTGTTCAATCCAATTTTTCAAAAAACTTATCATCTATACATCATCCCACTATTAGAAATTTTTATTACCAAAGTTAGTCCAATTATCAACAGAACAGATACAGAACACAATATTGCTAAAAGTAATTTAAATATTCCGCTCATTTCATCTAGTAATTTTACTATGTTTTTATCTGCTATTGGCTCTATTACCCCTGATGCTAATGAATACATTATGCTAAATGTAGCTAATTTTATAACTGGCAATAAACATATTCCTATAATTATAATAACACCTACTATTCCTACAGCATTTTTTAGTATAACTCCACACCCTAATATAGCATCTACACTATCTCCTAGTATTTTTCCGTACAACTGGTATTAATGAACTTACTGCTGCTTTTGCGGTTTTAGAAGTTACCCCATCTATGCTTGCACTTAAACTTCCTTCTAATGATACTACCCCAACAAATAGTGTAAGTATAACTCCTAAAAACCATATTATACTTGATTTCATAAATCCAGCTAATTTACTTATTTGTATCCTATCTGTTATTTTCGAAGTAATTATTAGCACTGTAATTATTGATACTATTGGAATTATCAATGTTTTTATAATACTTGCAATAAACTCTATTAAAAATAATAATATTGGTTCTATTATTGCCGTTGTTGTTATATTTCCTGTGTATGTTAAAAGCGTTATAAGTAATGGAATTAAATTTTGAGAAAAACCTACCAGATTTTCTATTGTTTCACTTACACTTTTTATTATGTCTGAAAAGTTTGCCATTATTATTGTAATAATCATTATATATTGAACATAATATATTATTTTCGAAATATCGCTATTTTCTAAGCTATCTGTTATTGATTTAAGTACACTATGTATTAATACTATAACTAATATATTTATCAATATTATTAATGTGCTTTTTATTTGAGAGCCTGCTAAATTTAAGATTTTTTTTAATATATTTTTATTATCAATCTTACCTTTAATAGCATTATTAAATATATTTGTTATATCTAAATCTTTTAGAAAATCTGGTGCATAATTTTCTGATTCTTTTAAAAAATCTCTAATCCCAAAGTTTTCTTGTTGTTCTTCCAAAATCGTGTTTGTATCAATAATTGTATTTTCTTCAAGTTCATTACTTGCATAACATATTTTTGGAACTAATATCATTATAATTATTATGTATAAATATATTCTTTTTTTCATCTACATCACCTATACCTAAATTTAATCTGGTAATATTTTTAAAATTACTTCTAAGAGATTATAAATTATTGGCACAGACATAGATATTATAATTGCTTTACTTCCAATTTCCACTTTATTTGCTATGGCATTTTCGCCTGCATCTTTACAAATACTTATTGCAAATTCAGCTAAAAATGCAATTCCTGTCATTTTTATCAGAATCGACAGAAAATTGGTATTAACCCCTGATTTATTACATATTTGTTTTAAAAGATTTATTACTAAAGCAATTTTGTCCATTGATATGTATAAAATAATTGCACCTGCAAGTAATGATATGTATATAGCAAATTCAGGTCTATATTGTTTTATAATTATTATTAATATTAATGCTATCAACCCAATTCCTATAATTTTAATTACATCTTCCATATATTTTCTCCTATTTTATAAACTAAATAATGTCCTTACTGTATCAAATAATGAACTTATTTCTTTTATTACTAATGTAAGTACAATTACAAGTCCTGCTAAAGTTGTCATCATTGCTTGTTCTTCTCTTCCCGCACGACATAATACTTGATGTAAAACTGCAACTAGTATTCCTACTGCTGCTATTTTAAATAATAAATCAACATTCATTTTTACTCTCTTCCTTATTTAAATTTTTAAAATAATATTATTATAATAGCCAAACCAATTAAGGTTCCTAAACTTTTATACATTTTTGCATTTTTATTTTTTTCTTCAATTGCCTCTGTTATTTGAGTTTTTAACAATGAAGAAAACTGATTTATTTCACTTATCTGTCCTTCAACATCTGTTTTTCCAAGTACATTTCCTAATGTTAATATTAGATTTATATCGTTTTTATTCAGATTTAATGTGTTTTTTGTTTCATTTACTCCTTTTTTCCATGCATCTTCTATTTTTTGCTTTTTTAATTCTGTGGATGTTATTAAAAATATGTTTGATATATTTGTTTCTTCTTTAATTTGGGATGTTTCTTCTAAAACTTCTGCTAATGGTTTTCGAGTAAATTTTATTTTGTTTTGCATAATGTTTATTAATTTTAATAATTCATTTAATTCTTTTATTCTATATGTATAGCTTTTTGATAATATAAAGCCTATGCTTGTACTTCCGATTAGTATAAAAATAAAAAACATATATCTTATAATTTCCATGACCCACCTCATTATTATATATATGCTTTTTTTTATATTTTAGAACAATTATTTATGTTTCTATTACTTCCTTAATTTTTCCTTTTTCTTTATAATCTAATACTATTATTTTATTTACAAGTTTACATTTTACCAATCTGTTTAAATTTACATTCTGAAATATCTCTTCTGCTAATTGTGCATGTGCCGTAAATATTCCTTTTACACCACTACATACCATTTTTTCTATTGCATCCACATCTTCTTTGCTACCGATTTCGTCACATATAATAATTTGTGGTGCCATAGACCTTATTAGCATACTTATTCCTATTGCTTTTGGTACATTATCTATAACATCTGTTAAATTTCCAACATCGTTTTGTGGAACTCCTTTATACATTGCTGCAATTTCACTTCTTTCATCAACTATTCCGCACGTTTTTGCTGAAAAGTTTATTTCTGGCATTCCGGTTTGAAATTATTCTTACTAAATCTCTTAAAATTGTCGTTTTTCCGTGCTCCAGGTGGTGATACTATCATTGTGTTATATATTGTATCATTTTCTATATCTATTATGTATTTTAGTAATTTAGTTGAAACATCTTTTATTTGTCTTGCTATTCTAAAATTTAGACTTGATATGTAATTTATATTTTTTACTTTTCCATCTTCTATAGCACATGAGCCTGTTATTCCTACTCTATTTCCTCCTTTTATTGTTATAAACCCTTCTGATATTTGTTTTGTATATGAATAAATTGATTTTTCACATATATTTTCAAATGTTTCTTCTATGTCTTGTTTGGTTATAATATAGTTTATGAATTCTATATTTTGTCCTATTTTTAAAGTTATTTGTCTGTTTATTCTTAATCTTATTTCTTCTATGTTTTCTTTTTGTTCTGCTATTTCTTTTATTTTTTTTTGTATTTCTAGTGGAAAATATCCTATTACTTCTTTTATCATTTGTTTTTCTCCTTCCTTTTGTTTTTGACATAAAAAAATACATATAATATTTTTCTATATTATATGTATTTTTTTTTATTTTAGAACTTGTTTTTATTCTTCCCAGTTATGATATACATTCATTACATCATCTAGGTCATTTAGGTTATCTATTAATCTATTCATTTTTTCAACACCGTGTTCATCTAATGCTACTGTTGTTGATGGTACCATTTGTACTGATGCCTCTAAAAATTCTAGTCCCAGTCCTTCTAATTGCTCTCTAACTGATGAGAAGTCTGATGGCGCTGTTGTTATTTCGTATACGTCTTCATCAACTTCAAAATCTTCTGCTCCGAATTCTAGTGCTTGCATCATTAATTCGTCTTCTGATAGTTTGCAGTTCTCTTTTTCTATTACTATTATACCTTTTTGACTGAACATGTATGATACACATCCTGTTGTTCCTAAATTTCCTCCTGCTTTATCAAATACGTGTCTTACATCTGCCGCTGTTCTGTTTCTATTGTCTGTACTTGCCTCTACTATTAATGCTACTCCATTTGGTCCATATCCTTCATATGTTATTTCTTCATATGTTGCTGTACTTCCTTCTCCTGAGGCTTTTTTTATTGCGTTGTTTATTGTGTCATTTGGCATATTTGCTGCTTTACATTTTGCTATTACGTCTTTTAGTTTTGAGTTTCCTGCTGGGTCTGGTCCACCTGCCTTTACAGCTACTAGTAATTCTCTTCCTAGTTTTGTGAAGATTTTTCCTCTTGCTGCATCTGCCTTTCCTTTTTTTGCTTGTATGTTGCTCCATTTTGAGTGTCCTGACATATTTTTTCCTCCTTTTTGCTTTTTGCTTTATTTTAAGGTATTTGAACCTTATTATATTTCAAAAAAATTACTATTTAAGTATATCATACTATTTTGTTTTTGGGTAGTCTTTTTGGTAATATTTCATTAGAAATTCGTTAAAATTATGCATAAAAACTTCATGGCAGGAATATTTCCCGCCATGAAGTCTGTTACCTATTTTTCTTCTGTATCACACCGCCAGTCAAATGGTTCTGTGGTTTTTTTATTCCACATATCAAATGGCCAGTTGTGTAAAACCTCTTTGGTAACCTTTTTAGTTGTGCTATCATAAACAAATCGTTTTTTCAACAGTCTGTCTAGGATATCATAACCTTCTAGGATTACCTTTTGAGCTGTTGCTATCAGCTCTGGAGATACACCATCGTTGTCCGGGTCATCAAACATTCCCTTCCAACGATAGTCTTCTCTTACTTCTGTTGCAAGTTTCGGGTCCGGCATAAGATACACCGAATAGTTATTATATTTTTTATAAAATAATGTTCCAATAATAAATACAGCACTGACTATCGATAATATAATTATTACATTACCCCTCTTTTCTTAGTTTTCTCATTACCATATTAAAAATTATTTTTCTTATATTGAATATATGAAAAAGCTCCAACTGTAACTACTACTAAAACTATAGCACTAAATATAAATATTTCTAATCCTGTCTTTGGCAATACCATATTAGACACTGTATTATCATTTATTTTATTATCATTTGTTGTATTACCATTTGTATTATTGTCGTCTGTTTTATCACTATCAAAGTCATTCCATTCAAAATCTGAAGAGCCATAGAAACTTATTCCCCATCCTGAATCATTTACATAAGATTTCCCTAAAGTTACTGCTGAATTTGATATATATTTACCATTTTCATCATCAGTTTTTACATAAAGGAAATAATATGCATCATTTTCTATACCATTTAGCTCTATTGCAGAATTTCCTGTTTTGTAATCATTATAACTTATATTTGTTGAATCAATATCTGCTGATAAGGTTTGATCATATATTCCTGAATTTGACTCTGCATAATTTAACAATTCTGAAAAACCAGTTATATTGTTACTTTTTATTTTTTGAAGTATAGAGTTATCTGTTATCTTTCCAACTTTTATTTGCATTTTTCTGTTATTATTTGCTGCATGTGTAAATTTAGTTACTATTTGTGTACTATTTTTGGCTATAAAAGTCGTTCTAAATGCTCCATAATATTTTTCTTCTTCAAATCTATTTAATTTTATTCCATATGTAACAACATTGTCACTTGTTTTTGTCTTTTCTACAATTGTTGCATATAATTCTTGATTTAATTCTATATTTTTTTCTATATCTTCTACTGAAACTGATTTCAAGGTTTTTGATGTTTCATCATATTTCATCCATATTTTTCCAGAAGAAGTACTTGTTACAGCAGGTTTATTGTTATCATTAGTTATAAATAGATAATATTCACTGTCTTCTTTAGGTGTTATTCCTGAAATTTCAAGATATGCATTTGCATCACCTTGTTTTTTTAGTTCAAATTTCGCATTTGAAAAGTCTGTCACTTCTTCATTTTCTCCTTCTTGTTGTGTTTCTAATGTTTGTGCAGTATAATCAGTTGTTTGTACTTCCTCATTATATGCTTTTGTTTGGTAAAAATTAAATAATGTTAATAAAATAAATATTATTATGGTGTTAAACACTAATATTTTATTTTTCATTTGTTTTCCTCCTTTTTCGCTTTCATTTTTAATAATAGTGTAAATTAACTAATATGTCAATATATTTTTTATATTTATTGTTATTCGTAATATAAATGTCATACTAATGTAATGAATCTGTAATATTTTTCACTTAATATTGTATTTTTATAATGTAATTCTATGTTTTATTTATTAAAAATCCACTATAGTAAATATTTAGAAAATTTTTTATTATTTTCTTAATTCCATTCCATCTTTTTCCAAGTCAACAATTATCTTATCCATAATAGAATTAATTTCATCATCATTCAAAGTTCTACTACTATCTCCAAATGTCAATGAATACGCCAAACTCTTTTTATTTTCATCAATATTTTTACCTTCATACAAATCAAAAACATTAATATCAACTAAAAGTTTACCAGCTTTTCTCTTAATCTTAGCCACAATTTCACTAGATGGAATATTTTTATCAACTAAAATTGATAAATCTTTCTTAATTACTGGGAATTTTGAAATTTCTTTAAATTTCATCTTTCCAACACGTTTTGCAAGTAATTTATCCAAATTAATTTCCATTACAAATACATTTTCTTTTTCCAGTTCTGGATGAATTCTACCTATAATTCCAACAATGTCATTATTTACAGAAATTTCCGCAGTTTGACCCGGATGGAATTCCTTTGGCATTTGTTTTGGCATAACAAAACTATATCTTCCACTATATCCTAAAAAATCAAGTAATTCTTCTGTTGCTCCTTTTATATCATAGAAATTAATTTGTTCATTATATCCTATTTTGTTATAATATTTTCCAGTCATCAATACACAGATTTTTTTGTTTTCTCCAAATTCTCCATTTTTATTCCAAAATCCCTTTCCAATTTCGAATAGGCAAACATCTTTGTTTTCACGTGCTTTATTATATTCATATATTTTATATAATGATGGAATTATACTATATCTTAATGTATTTCTTTCTTCTGTTATTGGGTCTAATAATTTTAATGGTTCAAACTCATCTGTTGTAAATTTTTTTACATCTTTATCATTTATTAAAATATATGATAATGTTTCATTTAAACCTAAATCACTCATTTTATGCCTAATTTTTCTCATTGTTTTGTCAACACTTCCCATTTTCATTGGGACAACTGGAAGTTTGCCTTGGATATTATTTACTCCATAAATTCTTCCAACTTCTTCAACTAAATCTTCTTTGATATCTATATCAATTCTTCTTGTAGGAACTGTAACTACAACTGATTTTTCATTTGGCTTTATTTCAAATTTTAGTCTTCTAAATACATCATTTATATCATCATTTGAAATATTTGTACCTAATACATCATTTATAAATTTATATTCAATCTCAATTTCTTTTTCCTTATTATCTGTTACATCGTATTTAAGCATTCCCTTGCAAACTTTTGCTCCAGCATATTTTTCCAATAAATGACAGGCTCTTTCAATTGCCATATAAGTTCTTGCAGGGTCTAAGCCTTTTTCAAATCTGTTACTTGCCTCACTTCTTAATATTTTATTTGATGTTTTTCTTACTTTTACTGAATCAAATATAGCAGATTCAATTATAACATTTTTAGTTGTGTCTTCAACTTCAGTATTTAAACCTCCCATAACACCTGCTAAGCCAACAGCCTTTGTGCCATCAGCAATAACTATATCATCCTTAGTCAATATTCTTTCTTGGCTATCTAAAGTAGTTAATTTTTCGCCATCTTCAGCCATTCTTACAACTATTTTGTTGCCTAAGTTATCTGCATCATAGAAATGAAGTGGTTGACCAAGTTCAAGCATAACATAATTACTAATATCAACAACATTATTTATTGGTCTAATTCCAGATGCTATTAATCTATTTTTTATAAATTCCGGGCTTTCTTTAATTTGAACATCCTTAACTTTTCTTGTCAAAAATACTGTACAATTATCAGTATCAACTTTAGTTTCAAATTCCTTTGAAATATCATCTTCTATTTCACTATGGCTTAAATCTGGGGTAGTCACATCTTTATCATATATACTAGATACCTCATATGCCATACCCAGAATACTTAGTAAATCTCCTCTATTTGCAGTTAACTCAAAATCTATAACACTATCATCAAGATTTAAAAATTTAATAGGGTCGCCTCCTACTGGTGCATTGTCTGGAAGTTCCGCAATTCCATTTTTATCAGCTTCTGATAAGAATTTTTTATCAATTCCGATTTCATATAATGCACATAGCATTCCATTTGAAACCTGACCTCTTATAACACCCTTTTTAATTTTGAAATCACCAGGAAGCTCAGCACCTACTTGTGCCACAATAACTTTTAGCCCTTTTCTTACGTTTGGTGCACCACACACAATATCTAAGACCTCTGTTCCTATATTAACCTTACAGACATGAAGATGGTCTGAATCTGGATGTTCTTCACATTCTGTTACCTCTCCTATTATTAAATGAGTTGCATTTATTAGCTTTTCTGCTGAATCATATTCATTTCCAACTCTTGTCATGTCCTCTGCTAATGTTTTTACATCTAGGCTCTCATCTATATTTACATATTCTTTTAGAAAATTTGTACTTAATTTCATATTTTGTTCTTCCTTTCTTTCTTCGGATTTCGTATTGGGGACGGTTCTTTTCGCGAAAAGAACCGTCCCCAATGGAAAAAGAACTGTCCCAAATCCGAAATTTCTATTCTTCGTCTTTTCTATCAAACTGTTTCAAAAATCTAACATCATTTGCATAAAGATATCTCATATCAGTAATGCCATATCTAAACATAGCCAATCTATCAATACCAGTTCCAAAAGCAAATCCGCTATATTTCTCTGGGTCATAACCGTTCATCTTCAAAACATTTGGATGAACAATACCACTACCCAAAACCTCTATCCAGCCAGTTTGTTTACAAAGATTGCATCCTTTTCCTCCACACTTAAAGCATGTTACATCAACTTCATAAGATGGTTCTGTAAATGGGAAATAGCTAGGTCTAAATCTTAAATCTAAATTTGCACCTATTATTTTTCTAACAAACACTTCCAAAGTTCCTTTAAGGTCTGCCAAAGATACATTTCTTTCTTTTTTATCAATTACTAAACCTTCTATTTGATTAAATTGATGTGAATGTGTCGCATCATCTTCCCTACGATATGTCTTTCCTGCTGTTATTATTCTTATCGGACTTTTTTCAGTATTTGCAACCATTGTCCTTGCTTGTACTGCTGATGTTTGTGTTCTTAGCAAATATTCATCTGTTATATAAAAACTATCTTGCATATCTCTTGCAGGATGTCCTTTTGGCAAATTTAATCTTTCAAAACAAAATTCATCTGTTTCAAGCTCTGGTCCTTCTACTACATCATATCCCATTGATACAAACAAATCCTCTATATCTTCTATTATTATATTTACAGGGTGTAAACTTCCTCTTTTTAATTTGTTTCCAGGTAATGTTATATCTATTTTTTCCTGTTTCAATTTTTTATTTAGTTCTTCTTGTTTGAATATTGTTTCTTTTTCTTCTATTAATTTTTCTACCTCAGATTTTACCTCATTTACAAGATTTCCTATAATTGGTCTTTCCTCTGGTGATAAGTCTTTCATTCCTCTTAATACTGCTGTTAATTCACCTTTTTTTCCTAGATATTTTACTCTTATTTCTTCTAGTTTTTTTAAATCAGTTGAATTTTTTATTTCTTCAATTGATTTTAGTTTTATTTGCCCAATTTGCTCTTTCATGCTTTTTCTACCTTCCTTTCTTTTTTCCTTTTTTCCCTTTTGGGGACGGAGATTTTTGGATACTTTTTTCATTGTTTCAAAAGTACCTTTGGAACCGGTTCTTTTTTGAACATGTACCATTGCCAAGATTCTCTCCTTTCAGTACAAAAAAATCCACTTCGCCTACACTATAGGACGAAATGGATTTTCCGTGGTACCACCTAAATTTATTAATTATCTTTTTTAGCTATAATTAACCTTATTTTAAACCTATAACGGGGCTCATCCGCTTTTTGCTAATTGTTTATTTTATTATTTTCACAAAAAGTTCTAAAAAAGTGAAATTTCAATATATAATTTGAAATAGTTTTCAGCCGTGACTATTTTCTCTTTAACAAATTTTCTATATATTTACTTTGCTTTTTTATTGAATTTTCATATTTTATGTACCTTGCAGCTTATTATGCTCTCGGATGTGCTTTTTTATAAATATCACTTATTCCATCATTTTGAAATTGCATATATACCTGTGTCGATGAAATGTCTGAATGTCCTAACATCATTTGTATTGATTTTAAATCTGCTCCATTTTGCAATAAATGTGTTGCAAATGAGTGTCTTAGTGTATGTGGTGTTATGTCTTTTGTAATATTCGCTTGTTCTTGGTAGTATTTTATTATTTTCCAAAACCCTTGTCTTGTTAATCTTCTACCATTTAAATTTACAAATAAAGCTGTTTCTTTTTCTGTTTTTACTAATATGTTTCTTGATTTTTCTATGTATTCTTTTAATGCATTTAGTGACATTTTTCCTAATGGTATTATTCTTGTTCTACTTGCATTTTTGCAAAAGACTGTCCCTTCTTCTAGGTTTACATCTTCTATATTTAATGATATTATTTCTGTTACTCTCATTCCTGTTGCATATGCAAATTCTAACATTGCCTTATCCCTTGTTCCTTTTAAATCTACATCTTTTGGTTGCTCCAATAGTAACTCTACTTCTTTTGATGTTAGTATACATGGTTTTCTTTTTTCAATTTTTGGTGATTGAATATTCTCTGTCGGGTTTTGCATATTTTTCTTATTTTTCACTTCATATTGATAAAAAGCTCTTATTGATGCTATTGTTCTTGATATTGTTGATGGCTTTTTTTCTTGTTCTTCTGCTAAATAATTTAAATATTCTTTTATATCCTGTTCTGTTACTTTATTGTATTTTATACCTTTTTCTTCTAAATATTCCGAAAATTGCTTTAAATCTCTTTTGTATGATTGAAGTGTATTGTTCGATGCCTTTTTGTCAACCTCAAGAAATTTATAAAATTGTTTTAATTGTTTTTCCATTATCCTTCTCCATTTTTTTATATTTTATGCAATAATCTATTTACATAAGGTTCCTATATGTTATATCAAACTAATCAAAAATTGTAAATAGTTTTTTGATATTTTTTTTATTTTTTTGCTACCACTTAGTAAAAGTCCCAAATATTCTCCGTCACCAAAAGGGACGTTGCATCTTTTATATTGTTAATTTTAATAAACTAACTGATATTTGATTTTCTATAAAACTTGCAATCAACATAACAATAAGCATCAAAATTGATATTATTGTATGTCTTATAATTTCTATTTTTATATTTTCTTTTCTCCTATCATTTATTATTGCTTTGTATAGTTTTACACTACTTACTCCCATAGTTAATAATGCTGGTATAAATAATATATTTTGTAACAATATTGCTACTATACAAAATATTATACATTTGGGCATTCCTAACGAATACGTTATTGCAGATACAGTATAGCCCAAGCAAAATCCTCTAAAAAGTATAATTCCTAATACTATTGGTATCCCTACTATTGTAGTTCCCGCAAGCCATATTATTATTGCTAATAATGTATTATTTTTTACTGATTGTGTTACTAAACTTGCTTTATCTATCTTTTCTATTGATTTAAATTTTTGAGTAAATTCTGATATATATGTCGTTATTTCATTTTCTTGTTCTTCCGAGCAATTGTTTATAAACATTACTCCTGCAAATATTCCTATTATAAATATTATTAATACTAAAATATATTCTTTTGAATTATTTGATATATATTGAAACATAATATTTTTAAGTTTAGATTGCATTTTTATTTTTTTCATGTAGCGTTTCTCCCTTTACATTTTTTTTAATATTTATTCTGTTGTTGGACAAAAAAGAACTTCATTTTTTCTGATTGGGGACGGTTCCTTTTCCGAAAAGGAACCGTCCCCAATCAGAA
>USCB01000032.1 GCA_900553125.1 uncultured Clostridium sp.
TTGTTAACCTCCATTAGCATTATATCATATTTTGTCTAATATGTATCTTACATTTCTTGTAAGATTTCTATAAAAAATAAGATTAGTTATATTTCAAACTAATCTAACTAATAACTTGTAATTCATTTTTCACCTTATAATATTATTTTTTCAATTCAATTTGAAATTCTATAAATTCATCATTACTTTTTGCACAAATTTTTCCATTATGTAATTCTATTATTTCTTTTGTAATAGCAAGTCCTAATCCTGCTCCACCATTATTTGTTTGTCTTGATTCATCTGCTCTATAAAATTTATCAAATATTCTTTCCAGTTTATATTCAGGAATTGTAGCTCCTTTATTTTTAAATGTAATTTCAATATTTTCTTCATTTTCTATCATATTTATTGTAATAGTAGTATTTTCATAGCTATAGCTAATTGCATTTTTCAGCAAATTTCCAAAAGCTCTTGCCAATTTATCTCCATCGGCATTATACATTAAAATATTAGGTTTAGTTATATTCAATTTTAAATTTCTTTCTTCTAACATTGGATAAAATTCTTCTACTAATTGGTCTAATAGCATTACCAAATCAATATTTGTTTTATTTAGAGGTATATCATTCAAATTATATCTAGTAATTTCAAAAAATTGATTAGTAAGTTCTTCAACTCTTAATGCTTTATCAAGTGCTATTTTTATATACTTATTTTGTAATTTTTTTGATATTTCTTGTTCTTCATTTAATAACGATAAATATCCTATTACTGACGTAAGCGGTGTTTTTAAGTCATGTGCCATATACATAATTAAATCATTTTTCTTTTGTTCAGCTTCTTTTGCTCTTTTTGTACTTAAAATATACTCATATTTAATTTTATTTAATTTTTCTGAAAATCTTGTCATCTCATTTGGTAATTCTATGTTTTGAGTTTCTTCATTTAAAATGTTATTAAATGATTTATATAATTTTTCTATATTATCAACTTTTTTGGAAAAAAATCGATATAAAGTAATTACTAAAATAATTATCATATAAAATAAAAAAATAGGTTCTTTATTATAAACACACCACTCATATAAATTATAATTAAACCTATACAAAGTATTTCCTAAAAAGTTTCCTAAAAGATTATCTAAAACTACAATGTAAAAAATTACTGCTACAATGTAGTAGATGATAATTCTAAGGATCAGACTACCTATCAATTTCATTTTTTCATTAAACAATTCTTTATTTTTCAATTTTATATCCAACTCCCCATACTGTTTTTATAAATTTTGGTTTTTTTGTGTCTTCATTTAATTTCTCTCGTATTCTCCTTATATGTACCATTACCGTATTATTATTTTCTAAATATTTTTCTTTC
This sequence comes from uncultured Clostridium sp., assembly GCA_900553125.1. Lineage (GTDB taxonomy): Bacteria > Bacillota > Clostridia > TANB77 > CAG-508 > CAG-269. The sequence continues at coordinate 1,357 of USCB01000032.1, forward strand.
CATACTTTTTCAAATAATTCTTCTGAACTTACTACATTTCCTCTTTTTTGTGCCAAATATAATAATATATCAAATTCCATAGGTGTTAATTCAATTTGTTTATCGTATAATTTACAAATGTGTTTGTCTTGATCTATTTCTAATCCATTTATATAGATAATATTTTCTTCATTTTTTTCGTTATATTTTGTATATCTTCTATAGGCGGACTTTACTCTTGCGATTAATTCCAATGGATTAAATGGTTTTGTAATATAATCATCTGCTCCTAAAGTTAGTCCTTGTATTTTATCTTTATCTTCAATTTTGGCAGTTAGCATTATTACTGGAAAGTTTAGTCCTTTATCTCTTATCATTTTACATATTTCAAATCCATCTACATCTTTTATCATTACATCTAAAATTGCAAAATCTAATTTTTTATTTTCGATACATTTTAGTGCTTCTTTAGAATCATAAAATTTAAAAACATTATAGTTTTCATTCTTCAGATAAACTTCCACCAAATCTGCAATTTCTTTTTCATCATCTAATACTAAAATATTCATTTTCCCCCCTCATTTCTGTTTCAATATTTTATCATAATTTTTTAATATTTCCAACACTCTTATTGCTTTTAAGGAAATGTTAAGATTTATTTAATTATTTCTTAAAACTTATTTCTATTCTGAGTTTTATACTAGAAATATATTAAAAGAAAAAGGAGAAAGTCAAATGAAGAAAAGAAAAATATTAATGTTATTAATAATAATTTTGGGAATGTTTATATTTTTTAGAAATATCTCGTTTAATAATATCTCTTATAGATTAAATAAATTTGTTTCTAAAATAACTAATACTTCGGAATATAAAACAATAAAGCAAGATATAAATAAAAATTATTCTGGAATTGGTCAAGAAAAAGTAAAAAATAAAGATGGCTATTTTACTACATTTACTACTATTGAAAATCATAAAAAAACTTATATTGAATATAAACAAAATGCTGATTCTTCTTGGAGTAATAATCAATATTGGGGTGGTACTATGGCAGAAAATGGCTGTGGCATTACTGCACTTGCAACTATTTTAAGTGGATATAATAAAAATTATACTCCAGAAGATCTTAGACAACAATATTATCCTAAATTAAATTATGACATACTTTCAAAAGAGTTATCTAATACATTTAATATTAAAAATACAGATTTTTACTATGATAGTGTTCATTTATCTAAAGAAAAATTGCAAGAGCATTTAGAAACAAACCGACCTATTTTAGTTTGTGTATGGAATCAGCCTCATGATAATCGTTGGACAACTAGCTCACATTATATGGTTTTACTAGCAACAGATGATAATGATATGGTTTATATTTCTAATCCTAATGGTGGAAAAAATGATAGTAAAAGTTCAGGTTGGTACAAGTTCAAAGAGATAACTCCTTATATCGCAAAAGCTTTATATATAGAAAGTTATAATTAAAGACAGCTAAAAGCTGTCTTTATTCGTACTTCATAATTATAATAATTTATTTTTCTCTATAAAAAATCACCAAATTGTAATTTCTTGTTGATATTTCTATTTCATAGTCTTTTCAAATTCAAACATTCCACCATCATCTAAAAACATCTAGTATTGTTCTCCTTCATTAGGCTCAGGCTTATAATTCTTCCTCTAATAATATATCTGTATTATCTACTTTTAATGCAAAATAAGGTTGTTCTTTACTTTCTTCTTTTAAATATAATATAAAATCACTATCGAATATCATTTTTCTTGACTTTTCTGTCCAAGCTTTTTGTGTAGCATCAATTACTGCTTCACTTTTTACACTTCCACCTACATTATTTAATTCAAAATCTATTGTTTGTAATGCTTGTTTTATATAATAATTGCTATTTTTTATTTCTCTTCCACATAATTCATCATAGTTAATTTCATCATTGACTTTTATAAATGGTATTCTTAATATATCATTTTCTTCAAATGTATTTTTTCCAGAATAGTTAATTTGTTGTTTTTTTATTTCTTTATAGTTTTCTTCAAATGATTTGTTTTCTCCTGTTGTTTTATATAAAATAACTTCTTCTCCCTCTTTAGTCTTTAATTTAATTGCAAAATCATCTTCAGAATTATAAAACAATACCTCTACATTTTTACTTGCAATAGGATTATTACTGCTATCCACTCCAAAGCATTTTATTCTAGGTTCTGAATTATTAAATGTCATACTTCCCATTGCTGTTGAAAATGGTTCTAAAAAATTAAACTCTTTTTTCAACATTGCATATAATACATATCCATTTGAATCATTCCAATCAATTCTATCTATTAAATTACTGTCTTCATTAAATTTTTGTTTTATTCCATTTTGAATTTTATTTTTTAAATCTTCTCCCATTGTCTGTCCATGTATTTTGAAATATGAATTTTCAGATAATTGGTCAACTTTAAAGCTTTGTTTGTTTAATTCATTTGCAAGTTCTGATTCTCCATCTCTAAATTCAACATTTCCTTTTACAACATCATTCATAAAATCATTCCATACTAAATTGAAAGTTCCACACCATACTTTATTTCCATCCATTGTTGATAATCCACTTGTATATGTAGGTGTTATTTCTGCCTTTCCTATAAAACCTTCAATAATTTTCATTGTAGCATATACTCCTCCTGCAAGTAAAACACTTATACATAACATTATTATAATTACTTTTGAAACTTTACTCATTTCATCAAATCCTTTCTTTATTAGAATTTTTCGCAATTCTTTTTTACCTCTATGGATAAGATTTTTTACATTTTGAATTGACTCCCCAAGTATTTGTGCAGTTTCTTGATATGTTAATTCTTCAATTTTTACTAAATATATTGCATTTTTATATCTATCATCTAACATATCTATTGCTTTTATTATTTCTTGTCTTTTTTCATTCTTTGTTACAATATCTGCTACATCTTGTCCTACTTGTTCTGCTCCATTTAAGATGTACTCTTCATTTATTTCTGTTCTTCTTTTTTCCATATTTATTTGATTATATGCTCTACTCTTAGCAACTAAATAAATATAATATTTAAAAGTATAGCCCTCTTTGATTTTATTTTGCATAACATAAACAAACACATCTTGAGTAATATCTTCAGCTTTTTGATAATCTTTTACTATATTGTAAACAAAGTATTGTATTTTATCTTTGTACTTGTTATATAGCAATTCAAAAGCACCTTTTTCTCCATCTAAATATTCATTATATAATTTTATATCTAAATCTTTTTCCATATCTTACCCTGCTTTCATATATACAAACAGATGAAAATCAAAAAAGTTTCATTTTCTTTAATTTTTTTATAAAATTTAAGAGAGATTATATCTCCCCTATTTGTAATTATTTAATTTTCTTAATTGGATGTCTTACAACTGTCTTTAATTTGCTAACATCACATTTTCTTGGATCACTTAAATAAATTTCGTGGTGTAATCTTGTATCATTTATATCTAATTCATATCCATTTTCTTTTGTAAAATTGTGCATTAATTTAACTGTTGCTGGCTCATCATCATAACTTCCAATGTGCATACATTGTACGCAAACACCCTCATCATAAGTTAAAAATTCAACTCTTGAAAAATCTTGTTTTTTCTTTTTAGTTGCTTCTTCAATAGCCCAATCAAAGTCTGCTTTTGTTACAAAGTCTGGTAATCTAATAATAGATATAAAATGCATTGCACATTTATTATTATAATCAATAGTTCCATTCATACCATCTTGCCACCAAAAGCCTTCAAGTGGTGGAACAACATATTCAAAGAATCCATCTATTTTATGAGTTCCTTTATAACTCATCTTTATTGTATAAGCAATACCATATAATAATCCTATTGTATTTTGATAATCTCCATTTACCTCGTTAGGATTCCCTGTTCCTCTTACTGCAATATAATTCATTCTTGGTATTTCAACAATACTAGGTTTATTTTTAGGCATATAAAATTCTTTATATTCTTTCTTAAAATCAAAAACCATAATCTACATCTCTATTCTAAACAAAAAATTACTAATTCTTGTTACGATTATATAATAAAAGGTAGATAATTTCAACTGGTTATCTACCCAACTTATTGTAATTTATCTGATTAATAAATTATAACTCTATATATAATTTTTTTCTCTTATCTGTTACAAAATGTATATATTTAATTAATAATTTCCATGAAACAATACCAATTATAAATAATACTATACCAACAATTATCGATAGTACAAAACCTAAAATTGGATTTAAAGAATAGCTTCCAAATTCAAACATTACAAATGGTACATCAAATTTGAATATATATCCAATTAATTTAACTAAACCAAATATAGGACATAATATAGCACTTATGATGAATGTTGGTGCAATAATTCCCAATGTTGGGAGGATAAATATTCCAGTTAAACTAACTATGATATAAAACAAAAATATTTGTCTTACTTTATTTGATTTTTTTACTTTTTCACCATTAAATAATTCATTGATTGATACATTATAAATTTTACATATTTCTTTCATAATAGACGGATCTGGTAAATTTCTACCATTTTCCCATCTACTAACACTTTTAACATTAACATTTAATTTTTCAGCAATATCTTCTTGAGTCAAATTGTTTTCTTTTCTTAAACTAGCTAAAAATTTTCCTACTTTATCTTGATTCATAATTTTATCTCCCTTCCAAAATATTATATATAATTCAATTAAATATTAACAGGACATATAGTGAGAGTTTATATTTCTACCATTAAAAATTACTATCTTGTGTTTAGATTATAACATAAAAGGCAAGTAACTTTCAACTTAATTACCTGCCCTATATATTGTAATTTATCAAGCTGATTATAGCATACTATAATCTATCTTTTACATTATTATAATATCAATATTTTCTACTTATTATATTCCAAACGAACCAATTATTGGATCCTCAAATAATGCAATATGAAGTGGAAAAAATGTAAAAATTAAAAAGCACGAACACAATACTAATAAAATAATAATAGGTATTACATTACTACAAGAAGATGTTGATTGCATTTTTTGATATGCCACATATTGCCCTAACCCTACTGCTATAAAAAAACTACCAATATCCACAATAGCAAAGTTTGTTCCTATTATTCCAACATATGTATAGAAAAATATTACTACAAAAGACATAGCTAATATAATTCCTAACACTTTAGCACATAAATAATTAGGTATAACTTTCCCTTTATAAGAAAAACCTATAATAGTACTTATTAGCATTGGGAAAAATAATAATTTCAAATGTTCCCATGTACTTTCATTTACAGCACTAAATGTCCCTACTAATGGATTATTATTAGACCACCCAAATGTAAAATGTAAAAGTGTTCCTACTATCATTATAAAAATAGTACTTATAATTTCAAATTTTAAAATAGAACTTTTTTTAGGCATATATAACTCCCCCTTATATGTATATATGATTAAAATTTTCAATGTGTTACTAAAAAATATAGATTAACCTATTTTAGATTAACCTATAACATTCTATTTTTATTAATGTTCTGCATCTGCTTTTGTCCTATGGATTGTTCCTTTTGGGTGCTGTGGTGGTGCATATATTGAATATAATTTAATTGGAAGATTTCCTATATTAGTAAGATTATGCCATTTTCCTGCTGGTATTACGATAGCAAAATCATCACATACTTTTCTTTCAAAATTAAGATTATTTTTATTATCACCCATTTGAACTAAACCAAATCCTTGCTCAATTCTAATAAACTGGTCTAAATTTGAATGCATTTCTAATCCAATACTTTCTCCTACATTTATACTCATTAATGTAATTTGTAAATGTTGTCCTGTCCATAATGCTGTACGAAAATTTTTGTTTTGCTTTGTTATTTCATTTATATTAATCACAAATGGTTCTGCTCCATAATCTTTTATATAATATGGATTCATCCTATTATAATCCATATTATAATAGTTTATATAGCCATATACATCATCATATTGTCTATAATTATCATAATAGTTTTTATATAAATCATTCATATTATACATTTAATTAAATTCCTTTCATATATTACTTATATTATAATATATGATAATTTAACTAAATGTGCTATTATAATTATTTTCAGCTTCTTTTACCACTAAAATATCACTTTAAAATTACTAATTCTTGTTACGATTATATAATAAAAGGTAGATAATTTCAACTGGTTATCTACCCAACTTATTGTAATTTTTCGCTCTAATTATTCTTATACATAAAGCATTCTTTATCGTGAGAGTAAATAATTCCTATCGCTTGTAAATAAGAATATATAATTGTACTTCCCACAAATTTCATTCCTCTTTTTTGTAAATCTTTTGACAAATCATCTGATAATTGATTTGTCGTTTTATCTATTTCATAAATAATTACATCATTGTCAAAAGTCTTTAAATAATTATGGAATGTACCATATTCATTTTGTATTTTCTTAAAAATTTTACTATTATTTATAGTAGCATTTATTTTCAGTTTATTTCTTATAATTTTTTCATTTTTTAATAATTCATTAATTTTTTCATCATTGTAATTACATATCTTCTCTATATCAAAATTATCAAATGCTTTTCTAAAATCCTCCCTTTTATTTAAAACACATTCCCAAGAAAGCCCTGCTTGAAAAGATTCTAGTATTAGCATTTCAAATAAATATTTATCTTCAAAGTTAGATTTACACCATTCTTTATCGTGATATTCTATATATTTTTCATTTTTTAAATTACACCATTTGCACCTTATCATAATGCAGTACCTCGTTTTGGAACATAGTATTTTCTTATATCGTTTCCTTCTAGTTTTAATAATTCTATTTTGTTTTTTATTCCTCCACCATATCCTGTCAGACTTCCATTTATTCCAACTACTCTATGGCAAGGAATTATAATGCAAATAGGATTCCAACCAACTGCTCCACCAACTGCTTGTGATGACATTATTTTTATTCCTCTTTTTTCAGCAATTATTTTTGATATATCTTTGTATGTTACCACCTCTCCATATTCAATAGAGTTCATTATATCTGTTACTTCTTGTCTAAACGATGTTAAGTTTTTTATTTTATATTTCGGTGTAAAATTAGGATTTTTACCACTAAAATAAATATCTAGCCATTTACTTGTTTCTTTAAATATTTCTAAATCTTTTTCCTCGCAGTCTATTATATGTTTAAAAGAATCTCTTGAATCTTCAAACCATAAACCTGTTAAATATTCTCCATCACTATTCATAATCATATTTGAAAAGTTTTCTGGAGTTTGATACATATATTTATAAGTCATTTTATATTTCTCCAATCATCTCTGCAAATTACTATTTATTCTTTGATAATTGTCTTATTTTTTCGTGATAAAAATAGTTTATTATTATAGGTTTTCCAGTAGGATTTTTTAAAAATGGTTCTTCATCTATAACATACATAAATCCATTTTTATCTGCATACTCTTGTACTTTTTTATCTAATCTTTCCCAATAAGACATATCTTTTTTAGTATAAATCTTATTATACAAATCATTTAATTCAGGGTGTTTTTCTTTTATATAATTTATTATAGTAGGCTTAAATGTACCTCTTAAATTCAAGTTTTCAAGCCATATATAGTCGCAAAAGTCTTTTATTTCTTCTATTATAGTAAATACATCAGTAATACCAGGAAATATTGGAGAAATAAAACAAGTTGTTCTTATTCCTGCATCGTGAACTTGTTTCATTGCTTCAATTCTTGATTTTATTGTTGGTGCGGAATCCATATCTTTCTTAAATTCTTCATCTAATGTATTTATTGACCAAGCAACCAATGGATTAGGATATGTTTTTATCAAGTCAATATCTCTTGTAACTAAATTAGATTTTGTTGTTATAATTAAATTTATTCCACTTCCTTGCATTTCTTCTAAAAATGCTCTTGTTCTTTTATATTTTGCTTCAAAATAATTATATCCATCTGTTACAGATCCTACTATCATTGTTTTACATTTATATTTTTCAGGTTTTTTTATTTTATCCCACATCTTAACATCTAAAAACATTCCCCAATCTTCTTTATGTCCTGTAAATCTTTTCATAAATGTAGCATAACAATATTCACAACCAAAAGGGCAACCAACATAAGGATTTATTGAATATCCTGCTATTGGCAAGTTTGATTTTGTAAGAATTGTATCAACTTTCTTTTCTTTAATTACAACTTTTTTTAAATCTATCATTCTATTCCTCCAAATTCTTTAGGAAATTCTTGAACAAACTCATCTTCTTTTAAAATTCCTAATAAATCTTCTTTCATAAATACAGGTATATTTTTCTCTTTTGCTTGATTATAAATGTTAAATACCCATTCTCTTTCTGATGATATTTTCCCTTTTCTATTACCTGTTTCAGTACCTATTACAATCCAAGAAATATTACTTAAATCTAATTTTCCTACATCATCAAACATAGGCTCAAAAGTAATATGGTAATGCTTTGCTTTGATATTATTTCTCAAATAATCAATTCTTGTCTTTTCTTTTGAAGAAGTAACTGTTACACCAAACCAACCATTATCAGGAGTTTCTTTTAATTTAATATTTTCAGGTCTTTTAGTTAAAAAAATGTATTGCGTGTTTTTATTTTCTTTCATTTTGGAAAAAACTTTATCTTTCCATTCTTCATTCCAACCTGATAAATCGCTTTGTCCAGTTAGTAAATATGCCGTATGCCTTTTATTATCAAGCATTTTCAATTTATTTTCAAAAAATACAGGTTTATTAAAATCATCAATAGTATGAAATCTATTATTATTCATTCTTGCATAGCAATACGAACATCCTATACTACATCCAATTACTATATTTATATTTTTTATTGTATCTTTAATACATTGCAATTTTCTTTCTCCTTAAATTTATTATAATTTTGATTTGTAAAATTCACCAAATGAAGCCATTATATCTAACATTTTACTTAATTCTAATCCTAAATCAGTCATTCCATATTCAACTTTTGGTGGATTCGTATGATAATCCTTTCTAAAAATAATACCATCACTTTCTAATTGCCTTAAACTATCTGTTAATACTTTTTGTGATATTCCATTCAATGACTTTTGCAACTCATTAAATCTCCATGTTCTTTTTGTTAAATTTCTTATTATCAATAATTTCCACTTATTCCCTACTAAAGATATTGTAGTTGCAACAGGACATTCTGGTAATTCATTTATATTTCTCATTTTGATACTCCTTACTAATTTACTAATATTGTATCATATATTATTAATTTGACAAGTAGTTACTTTAAAGTGCGTACTTGTTTTTTTGTATGTACTTTGATATAAATTCATTATACTAATATTTAAGGAGGAATTTAAAATGTCAAATTTTATGAAAATAAGTTCAGAAAGTGCACCTAGAATTGAATTACACGAAAAATTAGGTTTAACAGGTGCTGAAATTAGCATCAACACTATTGGAGCAGGAGAAAGTGTACCTTTTATTCATTCTCATAAACAAAATGAAGAAATTTATTATGTTATAAGTGGTTCTGGCAAAGCTATTATTGACAACGAAGAAGTTAATTTAGTTACTGGTGATTGGGTAAGAATATCTCCAGTAGCAGAAAGACAATTTTTTGCTAACAAAGACAATGCAATTTCTTACATTTGTATTCAAGTAAAAGAAAATTCACTTGAAGGATTTACTGCAAATGATGCCATTATAAAATAAATATAAAAAATCTCTGAAAGTGTAATCTTTCGGAGATTTTTATTACTATAAAATTGTAATTTGTATCTAAAATCCAAGTATTTATAAGTTTTACCTGATTTTATTGTAAAAAGAGTTTAATTTCATTATTAAATTAAACTCTTAAATCATTTCTTATTCTTCTATTTTTTCAAAGAATTCTTTTCCAAGACCACATAAAGGACAAACCCAATCATCTGGTAAATCTTCAAATTTTACTGCTTCTACATTATCATCATAAATATATCCACAGGCTGTGCATTTATATTTCATAGTACACACCTCCTTTTTATTTTTTTATTAAATCTTCTGCCATTTTATATAATTGCAAACAATTTTCTTCTGAAAGTTTGGATTTAATTGTAACTACTGGTTCTATTATATCTATATTTTTCATTGTGTTCAATATCTCTTTCATACATTTTGCAGAATTTGGTGCCCAAGTTCCATTTTCGATCAATCCAACAATCTTATTTTGATAATTTTTTTCTTTTAAATTCAATAATAGGTTTCTCATTGGAGTAAATATTTCCATATTATATGTTGAAGAAGCAAATACAATTTTCCCATATCTAAATGCATTTTCTATTGCTTCTGACCAATCTTCTTTTGATAAATTCGATAAAACTACTTTGCTTATGCCTTTTTCTTCTAAGATTTCCTTTAACTTTTCACAAGCACTATATGTATTTCCATGAATTGATGCACAAGCTATATACACACCATCACTTTCAGCCTTATAGCTGCTCCAAATATTATATTTTTCAATATAATGTACTAAGTTTTCATTTAGTATTGGTCCATGTAAAGGACAAATTTTTTCTATATCTAAATTCATAACTTTTTTTAATAATGTTTGTACTTGTAAACCATATTTTCCAACTATATTAAAATAATATCTTCTGGCTTCGCAATCCCAATCCTCTTTGGTATCTAATGTTCCAAATTTACCGAATCCATCTGCTGAAAATAATATTTTTTCTTTTTCTTCATATGTCATCATTACCTCTGGCCAATGTACCATTGGTGCCATAATGAATTTTAATTTATGGTTCCCTAAGTCTAAAATTTCTCCTTCTTTTACTTCAATTTTTTTTGAGTCTAAATTTTGTATATCAAAAAATTGAGGTAAAAAGGTAAAAGTTTTCGAATTTCCAACTAACTTTATATTTGGATATTTTTTCATTAAAGTATTTATATTGTAAGCATGGTCTGGTTCCAGATGTGAAATAACTAAATAATCAGGTTTTCTGCCATTTAATGCTTTATCTAAATTTTCAAGCCATTGATTTGTTCTTCTTTTATCAATTGTATCCATTATTGCAATTTTTTTATCAATTATTATGTATGAATTATATGCTACTCCATTTGGCACATTATATTGATTCTCAAATAATTCAATATCTTTATCATCTGCTCCGATATATATTATATCATCAGAAATGATAATATCTTTCACTTTTATCACAGTCCTTTCTATGTAACAAATCTCACACCAAAAGTTTAATTTATCTATATTTATTCAACTTCTTTTGACCAAAGTCCATGTTTATTACAAAAAGAATAAATTTTACTTCCTTTAACATATGGAAATATTACACAGGCTTCTTCACCTGGCAATAAAAATTTCTTTATAATTTTATTATTTGCTAACATTGCAATCCATTCTATAAAATGGTCTTCCTCCATAACATGGTTAACCTTTACAATTATATGATTATCTATTGTTTCATAGTTTGGTACATGTTTTTCAAAAGATGCGTCTACACTATTTGGAGCTAATTCTATCATTTCTTCACCGCAACATTTAATACTACAATTATCACTAGTACAATCTTTTATGACTTCAACTAAAGATTGACATTTAGAACATCTTTTTATTACTAATTCTTTTTTCATAAATTCCCTCCATATTAATTTATATTTCTCATAAGAATAGTTTTTCTATATTTTAATAATTTTCAGCTTTAATTTCGAAATATGCTTTTGGATGGCTACATACAGGGCAAACTTCTGGAGCTTTTGTTCCAACAACAATATGTCCACAATTTCTACATTTCCATATTTTAACTTCTCCTGCTTCAAACACTTTTCCATCTTTTACATTTTCTAATAATTTTAAATATCTTTCTTCATGTTCTTTTTCAATTTTGCCAACTTCTTCAAATAAGTATGCAATATGGTCAAAACTTTCTTCTTTAGCTATTTTAGCAAATTCAGCATACATATCTGTCCATTCATAATTTTCTCCATCAGCAGCAGCTTTTAAGTTCTCAGCTGTTGTTCCAATTTCTCCACCATTTAATAATTTAAACCACATTTTTGCATGTTCTTTTTCATTATCAGCTGTTTCTTGGAAAATTGCAGCTATTTGTTCATATCCTTCTTTTTTTGCTTTACTAGCAAAATATGTATATTTATTTCTTGCCTGAGATTCTCCAGCAAAAGCCGTCATTAAATTTTGCTCTGTTTTTGATCCTTTTAATTCCATAATTACTACCTCCTAATACTTTTTATCTATGCAAAATATCACATTATTGAATTAAAGTCAATATTTTTTTGATGTTCGAATAAAATTAAAAATACACCTTGTAATTTGTCTATTCATTTATAGATATAATCTCTCCCTTTTCATCGTAGTATGTTGTCCTTTCAACATTATATTCATATCCATATTTATTTTCTATTGTATCAAATCCACCCTTGCCATAATATTCTTCTATTCTTTTCTGATTTTCAACTACAAACTAAAAATAACATAATAAATGTGCTTATTAGAATAATCTTTACAATTTTTTTCTTAATCTTTAAAAGCAATTGTATTATTCCAACAATAAAACCAAACATAATTATTATTGCAGATATTATATATATCCATTCTCTAAACATTAATTTACAGAAATATAATATTAAGTATAAAGTAACAATTATTAATGTGTAAATAATTATATCTAATAATATAATTATTGGAATATATTTTTTATTTTCTCTATTACTTTATCTCCCCTATAACTTACTAATTCTTGTTACGATTATATAATAAAAGGTAGATAATTTCAACTGGTTATCTACCCAACTTATTGTAATTT
>USCB01000033.1 GCA_900553125.1 uncultured Clostridium sp.
GTATTGGGGACGGTTCTTTTCGCGAAAAGAACCGTCCCCAATACGAAAAATTACTCGCACTCTTTTAAATCTTTTCTAATTTTTTCCTTATCCATATTCTGTCCAATAAAAACAAGCTTTGTAATTCTATCTCCTACTTCATCATCCCAATCGTTCATAATCTCTGGATTTGCTTTAATCATTTGCTCTAATTCTTCTTTTGGAGCAGTTGCAAGCCAATATCCTGCCTCTGAAAGTGAAAGTTGTTTTCCCGCTTGTTCAAATAAATATGACATTTCATTATCATTTGAAAACCATACTAAACCTTTACATCTTATAACATTTCTTGGTAAATTTTTAGCAAATTCATCAAATTTTTCCTCTCTTAATGGTTTTCTTGATGTATATACAAATGTTGATATTCCATATTCTTCAGCCTCCCCCTCATCATTATGTTCATGATGGTGGTGATGATGCTCGTGTCCGTGATGTTCTTCTTCGTGTTCATGGTCATGGTGATGTTCATGTTCTTCATGATGGTGGTCATGATGCTCTTCATGCTCGTTCATGTCCTCATTATCATCTCTTTCAAGTTCTTTTATCCATCCTGCTGAACTTGCAACTTTTTCGAAGTCAAAACTCTTTGTATCTAGAATTTCCTTAAAGTCAACTTTTCCAAAGTTTGTTTCTATAATTTTTGCAGTTGGTTGTAGTTCTCTTATTATTGCTTTAACTCTTTTTAATTGTTCTGGCTCTATTTCATCAACTTTATTTAAAATAATCGTGTTACAAAATTCTATTTGTTGGATTAATAAATTTTCGATATCTTCTTCTTCGATATCTTCTTTTACTAAATAATCTCCACATCCAAATTCTGTTGCTAGCCTTAAAACATCTACAACTGTAACTACATTATCTAGTCTACATAGTTTTGGTAAACCATATTGAACAGTAGAGTCTTCTAAAGCCATAATTGTTTGTGCAATTGGCATTGGTTCACATATTCCACTTGCCTCTATTAAAATATAGTCGAATTTTTTTGTTTTTAAGATATCTACTATTTGATTCATCAAGTCTTCTTTTAATGTACAACATATACATCCATTTGATAGTGGTACTACATTTCCTTTATCTTCTTCTTTGATGAATCCTCCATCTTTTATTAATTTTTCGTCTATATTTACCTCACCAATATCATTTACTATTACTGCTACTTTGTAGCCTTCTTGATTGTTTAATACATAATTTAGAAGTGTTGTTTTCCCTGCTCCTAAATATCCTGTTAATACTGTAATTGGTACTATTTTATGTTCCATTTTTTTGCGTCCTTTCTTTTATTTTTCTTCATACACTACTCTTCCACCAACAATAGTATACATAACTTTTCCCTTCATCTTTTCATCTATAAATGGTGAATTCTTAGCTTTAGAAACTATCATGTCCTTTGTGTAAACATATTCTTTATTAGGGTCAAAAATAGTCAAATCCGCATCAAAACCAACTTCAATTGCACCTTTTGTATTTAATCCTAATAATTTTGCTGGATTATATGATGTTACTCTAACTAAATCATCATAATTTAATGCTCCTGTGTCTATCAAATTCATAATTTCACAAGATAAAGCTGTTTCAAATCCTATAATTCCATTTGGTGCATCTACTAAACTTTTTGCTTTTTCTTCTTCAGAATGTGGTGCATGGTCTGTTATTATGCAATCAATTGTTCCCTCTTTTAATCCTTCTATAATAGCTAATCTATCCTTTTCTTCTCTCAAAGGAGGGTTCATTTTAGCATTTGTTCCTTTTTTTAGAACTTCGTCTACTGTTAATGAGAAATAATGTGGACATGTTTCACATGTGATTTTTACTCCTCTTTTTTTAGCATCTCTTATCATATTTTTTGATGTCTTTGTACTAATATGGCAAATATGAGCATGTATGTCATTTGTTTCAGCAATTATTGCATCTCTTGCTGCCATTATTTCTTCTGCCTCTGGTAAAACACCTTCTACTCCTAATTGGTCTGCAATAGGTCCTGCATTTATAGCACCTTTGGCAACTGATTTTTCCTCACAGTGTGCTGATGTAAATGAACCAACCTCATTTGCCTTTATCATACCTTCTCTCATTACTTTTGAGTTTACAACTGGTATTCCATCATCTGAAAATGCAATTGCTCCAGCCTCTTTCATTGCTTTAAAATCAACTAGTTCTTCACCTTTTTCACCTTTTGTGATTGATGAAAATGGAAGTACATTACATAAATTTACTGCTTTTCCTTTTTCTATAATCATTTTTAAAGTTTCTACATTATCAGGTACTGGTTTTGTGTTTGGCATTGGACAAATTGTTGTAAATCCTCCTGCCACTGCACTTTTTGAACCTGTTTCAATTGTTTCTTTATATTCAAATCCCGGCTCTCTTAGATGACAATGCATGTCTATCATTCCCGGAATTATTATATAATTTTCACAGTCTAATTCTTTATCTGCTGTTTCTTCTATTTTTTCTGCTATTTTTGATATTTTATCATCAATTAATAAAATATCCATTTTTCCGTCTAATTTATTTTTGTGATCTACTACTCTTGCATTTTTTAATAATATTTTCATTTTTATAAAACCTCCTTTTTCTTTTATGTATTCCTCATTCATGCTTTTTTATTATATATTGTTTTTGGCTTTTATGCAAGCAAATTTATTGACTTTATTAATATTTTATACTATTATTTAATATAATAATACAAAAGAAATGGAGGAGCAAAAATGCCTAAGAAAAAATACATATTTTATGTAGTATTTATATTACTTATTTTGTTATTATTTTTTTTGAGTTTTTGGTCAATTAAATTATCTACTCAAAAATCTCGAAGTAAAAAAGAATTAGTAAAATCTTTAAATATAGACCATTCTTCACCTTTTTCTGTAAATAAAATTGTTTACTTTAGTAGTGCAAATGCTAAATCTGAAATAAATGCCAATTCATCTTTTACAATAACCGATTTGTATCAATACACCGATATCGCTATTTTTATAAATAATAATTCAGATGATGGCAATTTCAATGCAACAAATACTTTAAAAAAAGTAAATTTATCTGATATTTCGTTTAATTTAAAACCTTCTATCGGAACACCTAATTTATATTTTAAAAATATTAATGACTTTACAAATAATAACTTCGATGAATCTAAAAAAATAGAAAACAATATAGATTTTGAAATTTCCTCTGATGACGAAATTGATTATTCAAAACCTATTTTATATAACAATTGTGCTAATCCAATCACTTTATGTTATGTAAATTCAAATTTAAAATCTGACTATACTTTGTCAGATAATATGTCACATATTTCTTATGATGGAAGTTTACTTAAAAGGTGTGGTATTACTCTAAATTCTATTGCCTGCAAAATTAGTTTCGTTATTAATATTACTAATAACTTAGATGAGGTCTATTCTTGTCCTTTTATTTTGAATATTCCTTTGTCTACCGAAAATTCTACAGTTTATGATGGTAGTTTAATTTTGAATAATAGTGTTAATTATAATTTTATCAAGTAATTTTTCGTATTGGGGACGGTTCTTTTCGTGAAAAGAACCGTCCCCAATACGAAATTTTTATATAACATATAATAATATACAAAGAAAATGCAACAAACTACCTGCAAAAATACATAAATGAAAAATAGAATGCATATATCTTTTCTTCTTACCTAAACCATATAAAACCGCACCAATAGTATAAATCACACCACCAGCAACTAAAAGAGTAAATCCTGTCCAACCAAGACCTGCAATTACCCATTTTATTTTTACAATAATACACCATCCCATTGCTAAATAACATATCATAGAAAATACTTTAAATTGTTTTAAGTCAATTGAATTTAAAATAATCCCTAAGATTGCCATTCCCCATATTATTCCAAAAATCCACCACCCGGGTTGCTGTATCTATTTCTCTTAATGTACATAGTGCAAATGGTGTATATGAACCTGCAATAAGTAAAAATATTGAACAGTGGTCTAATACTTGAAATACTTTTTTTGCTTTTGTATCTGGTTTTAATCCATGATATATACTTGACATTGTATATAATAAAATCATCGTTACTCCAAATATTGAACTTGCAACAACTCCGTATGGATTGTGATGTATTGCTGCAAATATAACACATAATACTAATGCTACTATTCCTAAAGCTCCTCCTACTATGTGTGATGTCATATTAAATATTTCTTCTCCTTTTGTGTATGTTGGTAATGTTCTTTCATCTAATTTTGTTCTTTTCATAATCTTTATCCTCCATCTAGTTTTAAATACTATATAACATAGTTATTAAAATGTCAATAGTTTTTTTACATTTTGCACAAATAGGACCGGGTCTTTTTGGTGCATTTAAAAATGTACCAAAAAGACCCGGTCCTAATGGTACAATTATTTACTTTACATTCACTCCAATTATTCCGCCTAAAATCCCACCTATAATTCCAACTAAAATCATTATGGCAGAAATTAGATTAAGTGAAAAATCAGAACTTAAAGCACTAGATATAATATAAATAATTAAAATATACAAACTACCTATTATGGCTCCAGTAATCAAACCGTTTTTCTTTATTTTTCTTGTTCCAAATGAACTTCCTATTAAAATACTAATTCCAGTTACTGTAATTATTACAGGTTTAATTGTATCTTCTGATAAATTTGTATATGTTAAAAGCACAGCAAATAAAGTAAGTGCAATTACTGTTGTAAAAAACGATATAGCTGTGCCTTTTATAATACTAATTATAGGTTTATTATTCTCAAATATTTCCATAGAAATACCAGTCCTTTCTTATACTTTAATTAGTATTATTTATATTCAATTTTTATTTATTTATTACTTTTTTCTTTCATATGTAATATATTCATATTTAAAATCATTTTCATCTTTTGGACCTTGAGTTCTTTCAATTTCTACCCAGTCACTTTCACGTATTATTGGGAAATAACTATCTCCTACAAAATCCTTATCTATTTGTGTAACATATAGTTTTTGACATTTTGACATTAGTATACTATAAATTTGTGCTCCTCCTATTACGAAGTTTTCGTTATCATCATTTATATATTGTTCTAAGTCAGTAACTCCTCCTAATATTTTTACATTTTCATCTTCTATTTTGTAGTTTGGGTCTCTTGTCAATACAATATTTAATCTGTTTGGTAAAACTTTTCCTATTGATTCAAAAGTTTTTCTTCCCATTATAATGGTATGTCCTGTAGTTAATTCCTTAAATCTTTTTATATCATCTGGTATTTTCCATAGTAATTTATTATCTTTTCCTATTGCGTTATTTATTGATTTTGCAACTATTATGCTTAACATTTTTTATTCCTCCATTTTCTTTTTATAGTGCTACTGGTATTTTTCCTAATTTTATTTCTTTATTATAATCATAGCCTTCTATTTCAAAATCTTCTACTTTAAAATCATAAAAATTCTTTGTGTTATTTTTTATTATTAGTTTTGGCGAAACATCCATTGGTTCTGCTGATATTAATTTTTCTATTAATGGAACATGTCTGTCATATATATGGCAATCTCCAATATTATGTGTTAATGTTCCTGGTTTTAAATCTACACATTGAGCTACCATACATAATAATGCTGCATATTGCATAGTATTCCAACCATTTGCCGCAAGCATATCTTGTGAACGTTGATTTAGTATTAGATGTAATTTTCCTTCTTTTACTAACCATTGTGTACCAAATGCACATGGCTCTAAATTCATATCTTTTAAATCTCCAAAATCGAATATGTTTGTCATTATTCTTCTACTTGCTGGGTCATGTTTTAAAAGATATAACATATAGTCTACTTGGTCTAATGTTTGCATTCCTTCTTTTGTTTTAAATTCGTATTTTTTAGCCAATTGATATCCATATGCTTTTCCAATTGTTCCATCTTCTCCAGCCCATTGGTCCCATATATGTGAATTTAAATCACTTACTTTATTTGATTTTTTTTGCCAAATCCATAATATTTCATCTATGGCTCTTTTTACAGTATTTGTGTTATTTCTTAGTGTTATCATTGGGAATTCTTTTTCTAAATCATATTTATTTGTTACTCCTACTATTGAAAAATAATTTGCCTCTTCTCCATCTTCCCATCTTGTTCTAACTCCTGTCCCTTTTGATGAATAGCCATGTTTTAATATTTCTTTACATGTGTCTATAAAATTTTTATCTGCTTGTGTCATTTTTTGTTCCTCCTAATTTTTCTACACTATATCAAATTATCTATTTTTTTTCAAGCTTTTTTTCTAAATAAGCAGTAATTTTGAGTTACAGTTAAGTAAGAAATAAAAAGAGCATAGCAAAAAAAGGTTTTTTAACCCCACATTTGCTATGTTATAACTGTATTATCTTCAAAGGCTTTTATAAAAGCGTTATAAACATTTATGCCTTGTTTTTTATATGTATTTATGCAACTTCTTATGATTGCATAAATCTCAGCTCCAGCTTCACTCCTAAATTTTCCTATTTTTTGTTTTATTTTTATATTCCTTTGGTCTGTTTCTGCTTGATTATTTGTGGCTGGCACTTTAAAGTCTTTTAGAAAATATAATATTTGTTCTTTGTCATCTTCTTACATTCTCGTTAATAATTTCCTTTCCTCTTCATATTGGGGATTCTTTGAATCTGTTATCCATTCTTTTTTCCACTCTTTTATTATTTCATCATATTCTTTCTTTATCTTCTGATATTCTCTTTCTTTAAATCTTTCTTTTCCTCTTTCTATTAATTTTTTCCTGTATTCATTATATTTCGTTAAAAATTTACTCATTTTCTTTGGTTCTTTATAATTAACAAAATCATATATTCCTTTCAAATATCTTTAAATATGCGATATACATTGTAAAAATCCTATCCCAAAACCATTATATAAATCTGTTCCATCTTTTATTATTATCACCATAAACGATTTAAAAAAATTTATCTTTTCTAATTCCTCGTGTTTCTTGCTTTTCATTGTCCACATTCTCATATACTTATTATTACTTGCGCATACTTCACTATAGTTATTCCATTTACTTTTATTTGTGACTCATCACAATGTGCATAATATGAATTTATCAACTCTTTTCCTATGGTTTCTATTTCTGGCATTAATTTTTCTTTTGACCAATTTAATAATGTACTTTTCTTTATATCTATGCTTTTATCTGTTATACTTTTTATTGGTTCTTTGTCAAGTTAATTGACAAAGAACCAGAAATTTTCCCTAGAATATCCACCAATTTTAAAATTTTTTATATTATTTTATAAATTGGTGGATAAAAAAATTCTAGGAAAAATTTCTGGCTTATCCTTCAAAAAGTTGAAAACTCAACAATTACATGATATAATAATATGTATAATCTTTGCTTAACTTATGTGTACAAATTTTAATTTTAGGAGGAGTATTATGCAAAAAATCGAATATTTAGCAATACCAAATTTTCCACTTATTAAAACTGGAGACAATATTTCACAAGTAATTTTAGATTCTTGCAATAGTAACAACATTGATATTAAACCTAATGACATTATTGTAATCGCTCAAAAGATTGTATCTATTGCAGAAGATGCTATTGTTAACTTGAATAATGTCATTGCATCTGCTGAAGCTCAGAAAATGGCTGAAAAGACTGGTAGAAGTCCAGAAGAATGTCAAGTATTTTTAGATGAATCATCCGAAATATTAGACATTATTGGAAGACATGTTATTACTCGTCATAAGATTGGATATGTTTGTACAAGTGCTGGAATTGACAAGTCTAATGTATCCGATAAAAAGAATAGGCTAGTAACTTTACTTCCGAAAAATCCAGATGAAAGTGCTCGTAAAATTCGTCATCAGATTGCTTTGTCTACTGGAATAAATACTGCTGTCATCATTATTGACAGTATGGGTAAACCCTATCGTAGAGGTTCCATTGCTGAAGCAATAGGAATTGCTGGAATAAAAGCTTTGGAAGAAAAAGAATCTGTGGATTTATATGGAAATTCTTCCAAATCACAGGTTGCTTTAGTTGATGAAGTTGCAGCAGGAGCTTCTATTTTAATGGGAGAAGCTAATGAAAAAACTCCTGTAATTATAGTAAGAGGTGTAACTTATACCCGCTCTGAAAATGCTAATATTAAAGATTTGTTGAAATAATTCTGGTTTCATCATAATGGGATTTCTTATTAGAAATCCCATTATTTTCACTAAGCTACACATTTATCTTTCATGTTCTTCTACTACTCTTTCATTGGTTATATCATTTAATACTTTCAAAATCGTATTTTTGTCTTTAACTACACTTAATAGTCCTAAATAATGCTTTATTCCATAAATATTTAATCTTTTATCTAAATCTTTAAATTCAAACATTTCGTTATACTTTTCAGATAATAAGTTTAAAATTCCTGTATATTCATTATCTTTTATTTTTTCCTTTATTTTATCATTAACAATTAATCTAGGTGTTTTTTGCATAACATTAAAAATATTTAATTCATAATCGATAGATGCTATTCTTAATCTATCATAATCCAATACAGTAATATTTTTTTCATCGTCTATTAAAATATTATCAAAATGCATATCTGTATGGCATATTTTAAAATTTGTTTCATCCAAAGACTCTATGTTTTTACCAACATAATTTCGTATCCTACTGTATAATTCATTATAATTCATTCCCTTTTTTATTAATGAATTTATTTTCTTTTCTATATCTTTTCTGAATTTTTCTTTCCAATCATTTTCATTCATTGCAGATTCAAATACATCTCCAATTGGTATATTATGAATACTTCTTAAACTTTCACAAATTTTACCAATTACATCTTCTTTTTCTTCATTATTTAGTTCTCCCCATTTAAAAGATAAATTCACTCCCTTAGCTTTTTCTTCTATCTGCCACATATTTTTATTTTCTGGTTCTAAACAACTATATATAACTTTTGGGCAATTTATAATTCCATAATATTTTTTACAAAATTCACTTGCTCTTTGAAAGTTTTTATAATTATTTTCATTAACACAACTCTTAAATATGTATCTATTATTAATAGAATAAATTTGGTTTGTATATCCATAAGATATTTCATTTATTTCTCTTATTGGTTCTTCTATAATTGTTTCTATTTTTTTCAAATCCATATTTTGTATTTCCTTTCATATTTTTAAAAAATTTTCAGTTTAATCTCTGTATTTTTTAAATTATCTTTATATATTATATCAGAATGTCCAGGTATTATTATATCATACTTATTTTTTATCATTTTCTTTGTTTCTATATATTGTACTGGTTGCTGTGCATTTCCAAATTCTTTGTTATTTAAATAATCATTCAATGATTTTATTGAATCTCCAGCAATTAAAATATTTTTATTATTTTTCACAAATTCTAACGAAGAATGCCCTATTGTATGACCATAAGTTAAGACTATCCTTATATTTTCAGTTATATTCATTGGTTTATCGAATTTAATTATGTTATATTTATCTAATATCTTTAATAACGGCTTATACAAATCATAATCTTCATTGTTATTGTATAAATTTTCTATTTCTCTAGAGTTTATATAAATTTTTGTATCTTTAAATAAATCCAAATTACTACAATGGTCAAAATGTAAATGAGAAATAAATACTTTATCAATCTTTTCTTTTTGCAAAAATTCATATATTACTTTTCTTACTCCAAAACTCCCCGTATCAAATAAAATATTTTCATTTTCATCTTTTATAAAAGTTACTGATGCATACCCAAAAGCTCCTTTAGATGGCTTAATATTTAATCCTTTAATTACTTGTTCAAAATTCATTTTCATTTCTCCTCAATATTATATCCATTATCTAATATATATTTTTTTGCTTCCTCTATATCAATTTCATCACATTTTATTCCTGTCCATATTTCAAAAGCTAATAATATCTGATATGTCATCATATATAATCCAGAGCAGGTTTTAGCACCATACTGATTTGCTTTATTTAATAATTTTGTTTCATAAGGATTAAATATTACATCAAAGAAGCATTTCTTCGACATATTATTTATCTTTTCAAAGATGCTGTCATTTAATAATTGTTCAGAACTATTAGGATACATTCCAACAGGAGTTGCATTAATAATTATATCTGCTTATTGTATTTGTGTAATATAATTTTTATTTGATAATTCATATATTTTAATATCTTTTGAAATAGTTTTAATCATATCTTCTGCTTCTTCTCTATATCTATTCATTACTACTATATTTTTAGTCTTTTTATAAATTTCATAACATATAGGTCTTGCAGCACCTCCTGCACCTATCAATAATACTTTTTTATCTGTTGTTATATTACATAGTTTATTTTCTATTGCCTGTACAGCTGCGATTCCATCAGTATTGAACCCTATAAATTTATCCTTTTCAATTTTAACTGTATTAACAGAATTTATTATACTAGCTGATTCATCAATATTATCTATAAATTTAACAATATCGATTTTATATGGAATCGTTATATTAAATCCGCAAAAGCCTAGCGTTCTCATAGCTTGAATCGTTTCTTCTAGTTTTTCTTTTGATTCAACATTTATTTTTAAATGTTCATATTCAATATTTTTTTTCCTACTTATAAACTTAAACATACTAGGTGAAACACTATGTTCCACTGGATTTCCTATTAAAGCCGAGTATCTCATTTTTTACCTCCTTTTGCAATATAATTAGAAACATCTGAAATATTTCCACTTACATATTCTATTTTATTAGTTTTGAATAAATAATTTATCAATTCATTTCTTTCACTAGCAAATTTCTTATTGTCTAATGATGGAATGCAATCTATTATTTTACCATTATTAATCATTGTCGTACAAGTATTTCTTATATATCTGGAAAAATTTTCATTCAGATATAATATATTATTTAATGTTCTTGCATCCCTACAAAATAATTTTTTTTCATTATCTATATGAACTATGTAAAATTTATTAGCCTCAATAATTTTCTTTTCAATATCAATTTCCAATTCTTTTGGATAAAATTTCTTTTTTAATGTCCACGTATCAATATCTTTTTTAACATTTTCTACATTAAATTTATTCAATAATTGAGGTATGTTTCTTTTTATTGATTCATATCTAAGAAAAAAATATTGTGTTCCGCCTAATAGTTTGATATTATCTAAAATTTTATAGTCAATAACACATAAATCATTTCCTATTATTTTTGCTCCATATTTTCTGCAAAGTTCAATTGCTATGGTTGTTTTTCCTGCTCCTTCTTTTCCTAGTAACATTATTCCGTTTCCATTTAATGAAATTGCAGCAGCATGGCAAGTCAAACTTTTATTAAACCTTCTATTGACTTCAAGTAATGGGTATAACAAAAACATAATAGTCATTCCATTATCCAATTCATTTATAGGATATTTAATTATTAATATATTATCTTCATATTTTATAGTTCTATTATCACAATTAATATACTTTACTTTGTATTTTATATCTTCATTTTTATAGTTTTCTTCTAACATGATTTTTGGAAAATCTATAAAATCAATTTTTCCTTTCAATCTTTGATATAAGTTTATATTTGATTCTATTTCAACACAACATCCACATGAGCTTACTAACATTTTATACATAATATTTCCTCTTTAAAATAAATTTCTATGTTTTAAGATTTCTACTGTATAATCAATTCCTAATTCTCTATCTATTATTTCCTGTATTTTATTTCTATCACAATCTTTGTCAACATTTATATAAATCAAATATGGTGGGATTAAAGAATACTTATTTCTTGTAAGCATTGTAATTTGATTTTTTAGATTCATTTCATTATATATAGCTTTAGATAATCTATTGCTCAAAAAACTTAATACTCGTCCAGTGTGATATCTAGGGTTCTTTCCAGATGGTGCTTCCATTGAATTTGGTCTAAATGTTGATATAATTCCTAATGAGGAATTTCCCCTCCCCACAAGACCTTCTTCTCCACATTCTGCACTTGTACCAATTCCTAACATATATATGGTTCCTTTTTTATCATTATCATATTTTGCATTTACACTAACATTCACTTCATATTCTGTGCCTTTACATATTTCTTTTGCTAGATTATTTAATTTTATTTCATATTTATTTACAATATTATAATAATCTTCTCTTGAGTTAATTTCAGTAGAAATTACTGGCATACATACTATGACTTCAATTTTCTTATCAATTCTAGAAACCATTACCTTTATATCTTGTCCAATTTCTTTATATTGTGGTATAGGATAGCCTTTTTCATTTGTTTTCCAAAAAAAATGTTCTATTTCAATTGCTAATCTTTCACATATTGTGTATGGATAATATGATATAACAACAGAAGTATCATTTGCAAAAACCTCTTTTGCGTCTGGAATATCATCTAAATCTCTAGGTGAAAACCAATGTGGTACTCTAGTATGTTGCGTTGAATTTATAATTATATCTAAATCTTCTTCTACATTAATATGAGGCAATACACAGCCTATATATTCTTTAGTTGTATCTTTTATAATCTTATCTAAATCAATTTTCTCTCCATTATATGTATTACTGATTCTTCCATTTATAACTACTTTTATTGGCTTTATTTTTTTAATACTTCCAAAATTATTTGTAACCCAACCTGCACCAATATATAATTTATCTATATTATGGTGTAAAATAGCACCAAAATGTTCTAAACAATATTTTGAATAAACTCTTGATATTTCTTCTGCCAATGCATCTGCAAGAGTATCAGGATGTCCTACTCCCTTTCTTTCAACGATTTCAATACTATCGTTCTCTGGGTTCATATATTCTTTGCCAATTTTTAACATATATAAATTCCTCCTAACTATTAATTATTTTTTTTCTCAAACTATTTGCTACATCTAATACTATTTTTTCAGCATTTATTGCACTCATATTTTCGACTCGATTCCAATATGAAACAGCTCTTATTATAAATAAATTTTGAATTATTTTAGTTTCCTTTTCTGTAAAATGCTTTTTTATAATCAAATCTTTTATAATATTACTCATAATTTCTCCCCATTCGTCATCTAATATTATTTTTTTCCCTTTGTATGACAATTTTTTTAAGTATATTTCTGTACTGTTTTGAATTTCTCTATATGATCTTATTAGTAACTCATTAGCTTCTTTTTTATGAGTATATTTTCTACTCGTTACTAAATTGATATCTTTAGTATTTAAAAGTTCTGACTTGCCCTTTATAATTATATCACGTTGATTTTCTATAGTATAAATAGCACTTCTTAATACCTCTCCAAACATATTATACATTTTTTTAAAGCTTGGCTTATGAATTTTTTCCCCTAATTTTATAGTATGTATATTGAATCCGCCATATATTGCATTTAATGTCATATATATATCTATGCCATACTTTTTTATATCGTCATTTACAGTTTGTTTTAATATATATTCAATATATTTTTTATTAAAGGCAAAATCTCCACCAATTGGTTGCCTTATTTTAATACCTGATATAGCATAAATTAATGGAAAAGCAAATAAATTAGTAGTACTTCCTTCAAATCTATTTCTTTTATATGATGGAACAACATAGTCTGCTTTTGAACTTATTAACATATCTAAAAAATTCTCTATCCACCATTCTTCCATTGAAATCACATCTGCATCCAATGTCATTGCATAGTCTATATCATTTTCATGGCAAAATTTAAAAAAAATTATTAGATTTATTCCCTTTCCTATTTCAGGTGAACATATATAAACTTTTTTAGAATTTTCAGTGTTTATTTGTTTGAATTTTTTTCCTGTACCATCTTTACTATTATTATCACAATTTACAATAAAGCATTCATAATTTCTTGTGTATTTTAGTAATCCTCTATCTATTTTATTTACAATAAACTGAATAGAGTCAACTTCATTATATGTTGGTACACAAACAGCAATCTTTTTCATATTTTTCTCGTATAATCAATTATATAGAAATATTAATCTATTTAATTGATTAATCCTTTC
>USCB01000034.1 GCA_900553125.1 uncultured Clostridium sp.
TTCGCATTGGGGACGGTTCTTTTCGCGAAAAGAACCGTCCCCAATGCGAAATTTTTTTCTACAAGTATATTTATCTCAAATAATGGAAAAACTTATACTAAAGGAGAAAAAAGATGATATACACAATAACATTAAACCCTGCCTTAGATTACACAATAAGTCTAAAAAAACTAATACAAAACAAAATAAACACCTCAACATCTGAATGTATCATTCCAGGAGGAAAAGGAATAAATGTATCGATAATATTAAAAAGATTAGGGATAGATTCGGTAGTCTTGGGTTTTATTTCAGGCTTTACAGGAGAAGAAATAAAAAGACTTGTAGAAAATGAAAAAATAAGAACCGATTTTATAAAAATGAAAACGGGAAATTCTAGAATAAATGTAAAGATTTTAGAAAAAAGTAGCGAAACTGCAATAAATTCATATGGACCATCAGTAGATAAAAAATCAATTGAAGAATTATTTCAAAAATTAGAAAAGATAAAAAAAGATGATATTTTAGTTCTATCAGGAAGTACGCCAAAAGGAATAAATGAAAATATTTATGAAAAAATATGTGAAAACGTAAAAGATAAGAATGTAAAAATAGTTGTGGATTCAACAAAGGATTTGTTAGTAAACACTTTGAAATACAATCCATTTTTAATAAAGCCAAATCATCATGAACTAGGAGAAATATTTAATGTACAAATTACAAATAAGAATCAAGCAATAGAATATGCAAAAAGGTTACAACAAAAAGGAGCTCGAAATGTACTTGTTTCGATGGGAAGTGAGGGTTCAGTTCTTCTGGATGAAAATGGAGAAGAATATAAAGGAAATGTAATTCAAAATAAAAATGTTATAAATACAGTAGGTGCCGGAGATTCGATGGTGGCTGGTTTTTTGGCTGGTTATTTGAAATTTGAAGATTATGAAAAGGCTTTAAATTTAGGGATTTCAGCAGCTACTGCGACAGTAAACAATGTATATCTTGGGACAAAAGATGAAATTGTTGAATATTTTGATAAATTTTTGGCAAAATAAGATCAGGTAATAAAGATTGCCCTTTTGGGACCGGTTCTTTTTGGTACAATGTTCTTTTGGGACCCGGTCCCAAAAGAACATTGTACCAAAAAGAACCGGTCCCAAAAGGGCAAAAAAGGAGAGAATAAAAAAATGAAAATAACAGACTTAATAAACCAAAATGCAATAGACCTAAATGTTCACATATCAACCAAAAAAGAACTAATAAAAAAAGCCACGGAACTAATGGCTCAAAACGGAAACATAAAAGACATAGAACAATACGAAAAACTTGTTTTAAAAAGAGAAGAAGAAGGCTCAACAGGAATAGGAGAAGGTATTGCAATTCCACATGGTAAAGGAGAATGTATATCAAAACCTGGACTTGCTGCGATGGTGATTCCAGAGGGTGCAGATTTTGATGCCTTAGATGGAAACAAGGTTAACTTATTATTCCTAATAGCGGCTCCGGACACTAAAGATAATATCCATTTGGATGTTTTAAGTAGATTGTCTACTTTATTAATGGATTCAAATTTCAGAGAAAAGTTATTAAGTGCAAAATCCAAAGATGAATTTTTGAAAATAATAGATGATGCTGAAGATACAAAGTTAAATAAAAACGAAAATCAAAATGGAGGATATGAACTACTTGGAATTACAGGTTGCCCAACAGGAATTGCTCATACTTATATGGCAGCTGAAGGATTAGAAAATGCAGGAAAAGAAACAGGTCATCTTATAAAAGTAGAAACACAGGGACAATCTGGAGCACAAAATGTTTTGACAGATGAGGAAATAAAAAGAGCGAAAGCAATTATAATTGCAGCAGATGTAAATGTGGATTTGTCAAGGTTTGATGGTAAGAGGATTTTAAGAACAGGTGTTACAGATGGAATTCGTAGACCTAAAGAGTTGATTGAAAAAGCATTAGAGGATGATATACCTGTGTACCACCATACTAATGATGAAGGTGAAGAAAATAATAGCAATAGAGGTGGCAAAAATATTTATAAACACTTAATGAGTGGTGTTACACATATGTTACCATTTGTCGTAGGTGGAGGTATTTTGATTGCTATTGCGTTTTTATTAGATGATTATTCTATAAATCCAGCAAATTTTGGTATGAATACGCCAATAGCAGCGTTTTTCAAAACAATTGGTGGTATGGCATTTGATTTTATGCTACTGATTTTATCAGGATATATTGCTATGAGTATAGGAGATAGGCCAGGACTTGTTGTTGGATTTGTAGGTGGTGCAATTGCTAAAGCAGGTACAACTTTCACATCACTTAGCAATCCTGAAGAGGTTTTAGTAAGTTCTGGATTTTTAGGTGCACTTCTTGCGGGTTTTATTGGTGGATATGTAATTTTACTTTTAAAGAAAGTGTTTAGCTTTATGCCAAAAAGTTTGGAAGGAATTAGGACAATTTTAATTTATCCGGTTGCAGGTGTACTTTTAATAGGGATTATTATGTTACTAATAAATCCATTTGTTTCAGCGATAAATGCAGGATTAAATAACTTTTTATTCTCTTTGAGTGGAGTAAACAAGGTTATTTTAGGAGCTATACTTGCTGGTATGATGTCTGTCGATTTAGGGGGACCAGTTAATAAAGCTGCATATACTTTTGGTACAGGAATGCTTGCAGAAGGTCATTATGAAATAATGGCAGCAGTTATGATTGGTGGAATGATTGCACCACTTGCTATTGCATTAATTGCAACTTTTTTCCCTAAAAAACTTCCTAAAAAAGAAAGACAAGCAGGTCTTTTAAATTATGTTATGGGATTATCATTTATTTCTGAAGGAGCAATACCATTTGCATCTGCTGACCCACTTAGAGTTTTACCATCTTGTGTTGTGGGGTCTGCCGTGTCTGGCGCAATGTCTATGGCATTTAACTGCACTTTGATGGCTCCTCAT
Source organism: uncultured Clostridium sp. (assembly GCA_900553125.1). Classification (GTDB taxonomy): domain Bacteria; phylum Bacillota; class Clostridia; order TANB77; family CAG-508; genus CAG-269. The sequence continues at coordinate 2,943 of USCB01000034.1, forward strand.
GGCGGAATTTTTGTCCTTCCTCTTATTGGAAATTGGGGATGGTATCTGGTTTCTATAATTGTAGGTTCCATAGTTGCGATGGCAATTATGGCGGCTCTTAAGAAAAATGTATGGGAATAGATTAAATAGTAAGGAGTTGAGTATTTTGGTGAAAGATACAATTGTAATTGAAAATGAAACAGGTCTTCATGCAAGACCTGCAACAGAAATTTCAAAAGCAGCTATGAAATATAAATGTGATATAAAATTTGTTGTAAATGGAAAAACAGTAAATGCTAAATCTCCACTTATGATTATGGCAGCAGGGATAAAATCTAAATCTGAAATTGAGATAGTATGTGATGGAGAAGATGAAAATGAAGCTTTAGAAAGTTTAAAGACAGTAATTAAAAATCAAATTGATAAATAAAGGAGCTTGAGTTATGCTAAAAGGAATGGGAATTTCTGATGGAATCGGAATTGGAAAGGCTATCATATTAAAAAATGAGGATATTAAACCGGAAAAGATTAGAAATGATGATACAGAGCAAGAAGAAAAGATTTTTTTTGATGCAATTCAAAGTATAAAATATGAAACAGAGGAACTCATAAAAAAATTAGATGGAACAGAAAAAGACATAATGGAGGCATATCTTGCGATTTTACAAGATGATACTTTGGTTCAAGAAACAGTTGAAATTATTAAGCAGGAAAAGTGTAATGCAGCATATGGAGCAGATATAGGGTTTAATAAAATTATTCAAATGTTTGAACAAATGGATGACCCATATATGGCAGCTAGAAGTAGTGATATTGCCGATATGAAAAGAAAAGTCTTATCTAAAATTTTAAATATAAAAGAAATAAATTTATCAGATTTACCTCCAAATACCATTTTAGTTGTAAAAGAGCTTTCAACATCAAATACTGCAAAACTAGATTTAAAAAATATAGAGGGGATTATAACAGAAATTGGCGGGGAAAATTCCCATACTGCAATTATGGCAAGAACTCACAGAATTCCAGCAATTGTAGGGATTAAAAATGTAACTAATTTGATAAATGAAGAAGATGTAATTGCTATAAATGGAGAAACAGGAGAAATATTTATAAATCCATCAGAAGAGGAAGAGGCAAATCTTAGAAAAATAAAAGAAAAATCTACTAATATAAAAAAGAAATTAGAAGGATATAAAAACAAGCCATCAATAACAAAAGATGGACATGAAGTAGATCTTATGGCAAATATCGGAGATGTAAATGATATAAACATTGTAATAGAAAATACAGCAGAAGGTGTTGGGCTTTTTAGAAGTGAGTTTTTATACATGAATTCAGATGACTTTCCAACAGAAAATGAGCAATTTGAAGCTTATAGAAAAGTTGCTGAAAGTATGCCTAATAAAAAAATTGTAATAAGAACTTTAGATATTGGCGGAGATAAGAATTTAAAATATATGAAACTTCCTCAGGAGGAAAATCCATTTTTAGGATATAGGGCGATTAGGATTTATTTAGATAATATTGCTTTATTTAAGGTTCAATTAAGAGCGATTTTAAGGGCAAGTTATTTTGGAAATTTAGCAATAATGTTTCCTATGATTGCATCTGTAAAGGAATTAGTTGATGCAAAGAAAGTTGTAGAAGATGTTAAAAATGAGCTAAAAGGAAAAAATATTCCGTTTAATAATGATATTGAGATTGGTATTATGATAGAAATTCCTTCTGCTGCAATTATGGCAGATGAACTTGCAAAAGAATGTGATTTCTTTAGTATTGGTACTAATGATTTAATTCAATATACTTTAGCTGTTGAAAGAGGTAATGAAAAGGTAGCAAGCCTTTATACTCATTTTCATCCTGCTGTTATTAGATTGATTAAATATGTAATTGATTCGGCTCATAATAATGGAATTATTTGTGGTATGTGTGGTGAGGCGGCAGGTGATAGCTTATATATTCCTTTGCTTGTAGGTATGGGATTAGATGATTTTTCTATGAATGCGAATAAGATTTTGGAAAGCAGAAAGCTTGTTAGAAATTTGAATTATAGTGAGTGTAGGGCTTTGGCAGATGAAGTTTTAAGTATGGTTCATAGAGAGGATATTAAGGAAATATTAAAAAATTTTAAAAAGTGATTGATACAATTGACATAATGTGATATAATAAGGGCATTGCAAAAGTTGCTGTGCCCCGTTTTTTTTCGAAAGGAGAATATTATGTTAAAGAAAAGAGTGAATATAAACGAATTACGGAAAGTAGCAGTTGAACATAGACCAGATGTAAATGTTTGGGAAGTTCAAAAACAGGCTAGAGATTTATACACAGCAATAAAGCTGGTAGGAATCGAAAATGTTACTGCAGTGTATCATGTTCAGGATGACATTACACAGGTAGAAAAAACAGGAAAAGACATCTCAAAAAGGTCACGAGCCCTGAGTGCGTATCTGATGATGAATATGCTTCAAATGTCTGATAGTACTACAAGTAGAAATAGACTGGAAACCCATTATGGAGAAATTTCTATGGAAGCGGCTTTTGGTCATATGTTTGGAGGAAAACATGTTTCTAAAAGTACATTGTCAGATAGATGTGTTTTAGAAAAATATCTGGACAATGGTTACCAATTAGAAAACCATACCAATGAAATTTGGGTAGGTTCATTATATAGCTTAATTGTTGAAAAAAATCCTAATGTTGATTTATGGACGTTATGGATTGAATGCGATAAGTTGTATAAAAGCATTGTAACTGTTGGTCTGGAAAACACAATCGTTTATTTTTATAACAATGCATCGCAAAAAGTGATTTTTAAGGGAAAAGAAATTCCGGAAAGGATTAGGGCGTTTTCATTATTTTGCGTGGTGCATATGTATCGGTTCAGAGATGATGATACCAATATGCATTATTTGCAGGAAAGATATATGCTGTCGGCAGGTGTAAAAGCTATTCTTGGAGATACTGACATTTTCAAGGATAGTCTGGATAACTTAGAATGCATTACTCTTAGAGATATAGCAGGAAGATACCTGAGAGTTGAAAAAGCAGGAAAAATGAACAACAGTCCAATACTTTTACAGCAGCCGTACAATGCAATTGAAATGAAAAAGTTCAACTCAGAAGATTATGAAAGTATCTACGAGTTATGGACAGCTTTAGATTCTCTTTATAAAATGGTAAAAATTATTGGCGTCGATGATGTAAAAGTCAGGTTTAAAGATGCCAATAAAAAAGACGTAGAAATGACGGGAAGAGAAATTCCGGCACGAATCCGGGCATTCTGTGAAGAAAGCATTATCTACATGTATCGCATGAATGATAGCAATGCTAGCAGGAGCAGAATGGAACAGCACTTAGGTTTGGAGTATCCTAGTAAATATATTTTAGGAGATACAAATGTAGTTTGCTGTGGAAGTAAAAGTCTTCCTTGCATGAGTTTACGAGAACTTGTGCAGAAACTGTAAAAGTAACCTATCAACCAAAACGGGGCAAGGGTATCAGCTTATACTGATACCCTAAAATCAATTATTTTCAACAAACAAAGCTTTAGCAACATAAGGCAAAACTTCATCAAAACTATACCAACCAGAACTCTTACTAGATTTTTCAAGACCATTTGGATTAGAAACATAAACCAAATTTTCATCAGTAGCAAGCAAAGCCATATAATGAGAAGCGGTTGTCCAACGGTTATCATTAGGTTTATTCCAAACACAAATCAAAATAGGTCTATTAGATTTTAAATGTTTTACAAAAACATCTTTAGACAAATGAGAACTATCATAAAAAAAATCAGTATTTTTAATTCCGAAATTTTCAGACAATTCACTAGAAATTTTATCATTATTAAGAACAGGATAATACTTTTTCCTTAGTTTCTCAGGAGAATAATTTTTATTATATCCACTAAGAATTATGGAAATTGCAGTTATTCCACAACCATTTTTCTCCATTGTGCCACCCCAATATTTATGATTAGCCCAAGAGGCAACTCCGTTTTGCTTATATTCTTTATATGTTTTTTGATTTACATCAACAGTTGTAAATGTTGTAAAATAGCCATCTTTTCCATCAATTTTTTCTTGACCAACACCTTTATAATTCTTATTTTCATCAAGTTTTATTACAGAATAATATTCACCATCTTTTTCTGATGCTGATAATTTATAAAAATCTTTAAAATAAAAAATTACAATTAACATTAATATAATCAATAGTATTTTTCTTTTTTTCATTTCAAACCACCTTTTCTTTTATTTGATTTTATTATAGCAATAAAAGAAAATTAAGGCTTTAAGAAAAAATAAAAAAAAATTTAATTTTTTATTAAGAAAAAACAAAATTGTAATATTTTTGTAACATAAATGTAACAATACTTTTAACCTTACAGGTAAAATAATTATGAAATTTCAGAGATACAACTGTTGCAATTGCAACAGTTTATTTTTGCTTTAGTGTTATAATTCATTCCATCACGAAGAGGAGGAAATGAAAAATGAAAATAATAAAAAGAGATGGAACAATTGTAGAATACAACCCAGAAAAAATTAAAAATGCAATAAAAAAAGCAAATAATGACGTTGGTAGAAAAGAAAAAGCGACCAATGAAGAGATAGAAGAAATAATAAAATATATAGAAGAACTAAACAAAAGAAGAATTCTAGTAGAAGATATTCAAGACATAATCGAACAAAAATTAATGGAAATAGGAAGATATGAACTAGCAAAACAATATATAACATATCGTTACACAAGAGAATTAATAAGAAAAGCAAATACAACAGACCAATCAATAAAAGAATTAATTGATGGTGAAAGTGAATACTGGAACACAGAAAACTCAAATAAAAACGCAAAAATCGTTACAACACAAAGAGATTATTTAGCAGGAATAACAAGTACAGATATAACAAGAAGATTTTTACTTCCAGAAGACATAGTAAAAGCACATGATGAGGGAATAATACATTTTCATGATGCAGATTATTTTGCACAAAATGCTCTTCATAATTGTGATTTAATAAACCTAGAAGACATGTTACAAAATGGAACAATAGTAAATGGAGTTATGATAGAAAAACCACATAAATTTTTAACTGCAATGACAATAGCAACACAAATAATAACAGCTGTAACATCAAGCCAATATGGTGGAGCAACAGTTACAATGACACATTTAGCACCATTTGTAAGATATAGCTATAAATATTACTTAGAAAAATATAAAGCAAGAGGATTATCAAATCAAACTTCAGAAAAATATGCAAAAGAAGATTTAGCAAAAGAAGTAAAAGATGGAGTACAAACATTCCAATATCAAATAAATTCAATGACAACAACAAATGGACAATCACCATTTTTAAGTGTATGTTTCTACTTAGGGGAAACAAAAGAATACAAAGAAGAATTAGCAATGATAATAGAAGAATTTTTGAAACAAAGAATTCAAGGAATGAAAAATGAAAAAGGAGTATATATTACACCAGCATTCCCAAAATTATTATATGTACTAGAAGAGGACAACATTAAAAGAGATAGCAAATACTGGTATTTAACAGAGCTTGCAGCAAAATGTACAGCTAAGAGAATGGTACCAGACTACATATCAGAAAAGAAAATGCTAGAATACAAAATAGATCAAAATGGTAATGGAAACTGTTTCCCATGTATGGGATGTAGGTCATTCTTAACACCATATATTGACCCAAAAACCAATAAACCAAAATATTATGGAAGATTTAACCAAGGTGTTGTAACAATAAACTTAGTAGATGCAGCATTATCATCAGATAAAAATGAAGATGCATTTTGGAAGATAATGGATAAAAGATTAGAGTTATGCCACAGAGCCTTACAATTAAGACACGAAAGACTAAGTAAAGCAACAAGTGATGTTGCACCAATCTTATGGCAACACGGAGCACTAGCTAGACTTCCAAAAGGAGCAAGTATACATGAATTACTTCATGGTGGATATTCAACAATATCACTTGGATATGCGGGTCTTTATGAATGCGTAAAATTTATGACAGGACATAGCCATACAGACAACGGAAAAGGAAAAGAATTCGCATTAGAAGTAATGCAAAAATTAAATGATAAATGTAAAGAATGGAAAGAAAAAGAAAATATAGATTATAGTGTATATGGAACACCAATAGAATCTACAACATACAAATTTGCCAAATGCTTAAAAAATAGATTTGGAGTTGTAAAAGGAGTTACAGATAAAAATTATATAACAAATTCATATCATGTTCCTGTATTTGAGGATATAGATGCATTTTCAAAATTAAAACTTGAAAGTGAATTCCAAAGACTAAGTCCAGGTGGAGCAATTTCATATATTGAAACACCAAATCTACAAAACAACATAGAGGCAGTTTTACAGGTAATAGAATTTATATATAACAATATTATGTATGCAGAATTAAATACAAAATCAGACTACTGCCAAAAATGTGGTTATACAGGAGAAATTTTAATAGATGATAATTTGGAATGGTATTGCCCAAATTGTGGTAACAGAGATCATGATACTTTAAATGTTGCAAGACGTACTTGTGGATATATTGGAAGTAATTTCTGGAATAAGGGTAGAACACAGGAAATAAAAGAAAGAGTTTTACATCTTGATAATAAGGATGATGAGTAATTTCTGATTGGGGACGGTTCCTTTCGCGAAAAGAACCGTCCCCAATACGAAAAAAAGAAAGGAAGATAAAAATGAGATACAACAAAATAAGAAAAATGGATATATCAAATGGACCTGGAGTTAGAGTATCAATATTTATGCAAGGATGTAGCTTTAACTGTAAAAATTGCTTTAACCCAGAAACACACGATTTTAAAGGTGGAAAAGAATTTACAGATGATACAATAAAAAGAGTTTTAGACTTATGTGATAATGAAAATGTAGAAGGTTTATCTATCCTAGGTGGAGAACCAATGCATCCAAATAATATCGAAGGAACGACTAAACTTGTAAAAGCTTTTAAAGAAAAGTATCCCAATAAAAATATTTGGGCTTGGTCTGGATATAAATTTGATAGAGATTTAGAAAATAAAGATGCTATGAATTATATTGATGTTCTTGTTGATGGGCAATTTGTTGATAGTGAGAAAAATCCTACTTTAGAATGGAAAGGGTCTAGTAATCAGAGAGTTATTGATGTTAAGGAAAGTAGGAAATGTCATAAGGTTATAACTTTATAAGAATAAGATGAATAGGTCAGTATGTATACTTTATACTTGACCTATTTTTGATGTATTGCAGTTTTATAAAATTGACATCTTAAAGAAAATTTGATACAATTTACATAATTACCTAATTGGGTGAAATAAAAATCAGAAAGGAAAATATTATTATGGCAAAAAAGAAAGAACGGAATTGGTTAAGGGAAGATATCATTTTACAAATGACGGTTAGTGATATTGCAAATTTAGATACCGAAAAAAAGAAAAAAATAATTGATGCGGTATTTGGAGATGTAATTGAATTAAAAGAAAAATTTTCTCATGATGTATGCGAATTACTTCAAAATAAACTTGTTGAAGAAACAATGAAAAAAAAATCTGAAGTAGAGACAGAGTTGAATAAATGTGATACTTATTTGCAAAATTTACAAGTAAAATATGAGAAAGCAAAGGAAAATTATGAAAAAGCTCTAGAAACAATGAGTGAAGCACGAAAGGAGTTTTTTAAAGCACAAAAAGAACATGATAATTTGCAAATAGAGTATAATGGAATTAGCGAGGATTTGACAGTAAGGCAAAAAATTAGAGATGATATGAAACAACATGTATTAATTCATCCATCTGCATCATTAAAACAAGTTCATAGATATAGAATGTCTGGGATTGTAGTAAATGATTGCGATGCTGATTTTTTTGAAAAATCCCTACTAGACAAAGTATGTGATACAAGTAAATTGGTGAACTTAATCAGTGTGTTACCAGAAAGTTTACAAGGTAAACATGATAGAGAAACTGATAGTATTATAAAATACTGTGAGTTAGTAGCAAATACATTAGCGTATGTTAGCGAGCAAAATACATCGATAAAGTTATTGTTTAATAATTTTGATATAGCTAAAATTTTAAGAATGAATGGAATTGAGTTCTAAAGCTAATAATTAATAATATTGATTACAAAAAATGGAGGGAGACTTTTTTTTGTCTACCTCCGTTTTTTAACATTAACAAAATCTTAATAAAATAACACTTTTTTCTTAATAAAATATCTGCTATAATAAAAATGTACCAAAAAGACCCGGTCCCAAACGAACAAAAGGAGGAAAAAAATGCAAAATATCCTAATAGTAGATGATGACAAAGAAATAGTAAAAGCAATAGAAATATACTTAGAAAGAAAAAAATACCAAATATTCAAAGCGTATGACGGAATAGAGGCACTAGAACAAATAAAGCAAAACAATATCAATCTAATAATTCTAGACATAATGATGCCAAATAAAGACGGAATAGAAACATTAACAGAAATAAGAAAACAAAAAAACATCCCTGTAATTTTATTATCTGCAAAGTCAGAAGATATAGATAAAATACATGGTTTAAATTTAGGCGCAGATGACTATATAACCAAACCATTCAATCCAGCAGAGCTGATTGCAAGAGTAAATGCTTTACTTAGAAGATATACAAACTTTGAAAATGAGGAATCAAATAATAAAAATATAATAAAAAATGGTGGTCTAGTTATAAATGACGACTTAAAAAAAGTCACAATAGACGGAAAAGAAATAAAACTTACACCAACAGAATATAACATTTTAAAATTCTTAGCAGAGAACAAAGGCAAAGTATATTCAATTGAAGACATATATCAAAATGTATGGAAAGATGACTACTTTGCATCAGATAATGTAATTGCAGTACACATAAGACATATAAGAGAAAAAATAGAAATAAATCCAAAAGAGCCAAGGTACTTAAAAGTAATTTGGGGAGTAGGATATAAGGTGGAATGTTTATGAGAAAATCAACAATATTTAAGGTTATAAGTTTTGTATGTATACCAGTTTGTATAATGGCAGTTGTATTATCGATGTTTGCTGCATATGTAAAGAATGGAACAAATTATAATGAAAACAAATATTATGAATCAAATTCTTTTGTAACATCATATATGGAAGATTTATCTTATGTTTGTGATGATTTAATATATAAAAATGAGAATTATTATCATATAAGCGATGGAGATAATACAATATATTATACAAGCAGACAATCGTATAATAGTAATGTAAAGGATTTTAAATATCTTATTATTTATAATAATAAAGCGATTACGAATGTAGAAATAAGTAAAAATTTAAGTACTATTGGAGATATAAAAGAATATATAGAAAAACTTCAAGGATATGAAAATGTAAATATTATAAATGGTGTTATAGAATCCAGTAATGATATGGTAAAGAAAAGTGGACCTAGTTATTTTAGCAATTTTATAAAAAACTATTACACAAAGCAAGATAATGAAACAACACATTATACGACTAAATATACTGACTTTGAAATTTATAGTTCATACAAAACCGGATTTAATCAAAATTCTAAAGAAAAAACCATTTCAAATATGCTTAATAATATGCCAATAATTAATAATTGGTGTTATGTTATAATTCCTATAGGTTCAGTAATAACAATGCTTATGACTATATATTTAGTAATGGTTATAGGAGAAGAGAAAAAATTAAATTATTTTGATAAAATCCCATTGGAAATAATAGGATTTTTAGCAATATTAATCTCTGTAATACCATTTATCATATTAAGTGAATATTTTTACAATACGGGAAATGATTATATAGGTGGTATAAGCATAATAGTTACAATTGCATTATTTATTTATGTAATCGCATCTATATGCATGATTACATTTATAAGAAGATTAAAAGCCAAAAGCTTTTGGAAAACAACAATAATCGGAAAAATTTTTTATTGGTTTAGAGATGTATTTTTTAGAAATTTATTTTATTCTATAGGAACTACAGCAAAAGTAATAATTGCTTTTTTAATAATTGGCTTAAGCACATTGATGATAATGTTTCTTTTTAGAGGAGCACTAAGCATTATTTTAATAATAACATTATATGGATATATTATTTATAGGGTAATTAAATTTTTAAAAGAATGTACCAAAATTGAGAAAAAAATAGAGGAGATGAAAGATGGAAATAATCAAACACCATTAGTTATAGAGGAATTTTCTCCAGAATTTCGAAATGTTGCAACATCTATAAACAATATTTCAGAAGGAATAGAAACAGCAGTACAAGAAAGAATGAAAAGTGAAAGATTGAAAGCTGAACTTATAACAAATGTATCACATGATATAAAGACACCTCTTACATCAATAATAAATTACACAGATTTATTAAAAAATGAGAAAATCGAAAATGAGAAAGCAAATGAATATATAGGAATTTTATATAGTAAATCTCAAAGACTTAAAAGACTTACAGAAGACTTAATTGAGGCATCTAAGATACAAACAGGAAATGTTTCTCTGAAAAAGGAAAGAATAAATGTTATAGAATTAATTAGACAGGCTGTTGGGGAATTTGAAGATAAGTTTAGTAAAAAAGGGTTAAATACTATAATTGATTGTAAGCAAAATGAGATTTATATTTTGGCTGATAGTAGATATATGTATAGAATCATAGAAAATTTATTTAGTAATATTTCAAAATATGCATTAGAAAATTCTAGAGTTTATATTGATATTAGCGCTAATGGAGATGATGTTAATATTATTATAAAAAATATATCCAAAGACAAACTAAACATTTCTGCTGATGAGCTTATGCAAAGATTTGTTAGAGGCGAAAGTTCTAGAACTACTGAAGGAAGCGGACTTGGAATTTCAATTGCAGAGAATTTGACTAGCCTTCAAGGTGGGAAGTTTGATTTAGTTTTGGATGGAGATTTATTTAAAGTTAGAATGAGTTTTAAAATTATATAATTTTTCTGATTGGGGACGGTTCTTTTCGCGAAAAGAACCGTCCCCAATCAGAAAA
>USCB01000035.1 GCA_900553125.1 uncultured Clostridium sp.
AAGATAGTGTGGTAAGTAGTATGATATGGGGAAGTCAGTATGATGCGATGATGAACTGGATGGCTAAGAATGAAATAGATGTTGAAAGTACAATTTCAGAGTATAATAATACAACTAAAACTGGAGGAAGTAAAAACACAGATGTAATAAATAATATATATGATTTATACGGATGTCATTGCGAATGGACATTAGAGGTCTATGACAACTCTGCTCGAGGCAAACGTGGAGGTTACTATGGATATAGTAGTTCTCCAGTTCGTTGCATCAGCAAATATCCTAATCTTGCTTATTCCGAAGATTCTTCCCGTGCCACACTTTATATAAAATAATGATTTAACATATTTAAAAGATAAATTTTAAAATTATAAATAGATTAACAAGTGATTTAAATATAACATTTAAAATAGAAGAGGTTGTCAAGACTGGTGTGTGAATTTTTTTAATAAATTTTTAGAAAGCAGTGTAGTGAACATAATATTACACTGTTTTTTCATATTTAATTGTAAATGTACAATTTTATTGGCATAAAAAATATTACATATTCAAGTGTTTCATGTATCTTTCACCAAATAATTCTATTAATTGCAGCTGAATGGTTTTCCAATTTTGAATAGGCTTTTTCCATTTTTCACTTAATTTCTTTATTCTTAAATATAAAACCTTATAAACAGAACCTTTACTTGGAAATGCACCTTTGCCACGAGTGACTTTTCTTAATTTAGAGGAAGTAGTTCAACCAGATAAAGTTATATTAACATTAAAAAAATTTCATTGATTCCAAATCATATTTTGAATGGGTTGAAAATTCAGATTGGTGAAAAATTTAGTTCTTTATCAAATAATGAAATATTAGCATTGGCATTTGCTAGTCAATATGAAAATGTTACTAACATAAATTTACAAAATTATGCTGAAATTAATGCTTATGAAAGTAATAAGATATTAAGTAATCTAGTTAATAAAAAGTTATTATTACCAACAGGTTCAGGAAGAGGAATGAAATATATTATTAATTATGATGGTAATTATACTGAACAAGTTAGCATGGGTGGTAACGAACTTAGCATGGGTGGTAACGATGATACACAAAATAAAAAAATTAATGAAATAGTTTCTATAACAACTAAAAAGAAACGATTTAATTCTAATAAGATGTTAGAGTTAATAGTAAATTTATGTACTATAAAACCACTTTCTGCAAGAGAAATCTCAAATTATTTAAATAGAGATCTTAAATGGATAAAAAGTAAATATATTTCAAAATTAGTAAAAGAAGGAAGAATTAATTTATTATATCCTGACAATCCAAAAAATCCAAACCAAAAATATTATGTGAAAAATAAGTAAAAAGCTATTCATAACGAGTAGCTTTTTTAATATATTAAATGCACAAAGCCCAAAAATAAAAAATAAAAAAATTGACAACGCCCCCCTTTTATAGTAGAATAAAAGCGTAAAAATATAAAAAAAATTGGAGGACAAAATGAGTAGAGGAAGAAGATATAACAACGAAGCCAAACTAAACTATAAAAAAGTATTTGCAGTAATAATAGCAATCATAGTACTAATAATATCAATAATAGCAATAAGCAAACTATTCTCAAGGGCAAAAGAAACAAAAACATTAGAAACACCAGACTACTATGCCATATACAGCGAAAACAAATGGGGAATCCTAGGAACAAACGGGGAAATCGTAATAAATCCAATGTATCAAGAAATGCCAATAATAGTAGACAATAGTAAAGACATATTTTTATTTACATACGACCTAGACGAACAAAACAACACATACAAAACAAAAGTAGTAAATAAAAACAATGAAGAAATTCTAACACAATATGACAAAGTTGAGGCGCTAGACAACTATGACAAATCAGGAAATATATGGTATGAAAAAGAAATTCTAAAAGTTCAAAAAGATGGAAAATACGGTTTAATAGATTTAGACGGAAAAGAAATACTTGCTATAGAATATGACAATATAACAACATTAAAGGGAATCGAAAATAGTATAATCATAGAAAAAGACGGAAAAAAAGGATTAATAAATAATAAAGGCAGCAAAATAGCAGATACAGAATATTCAAACATTCTAAGTTATGGAGAAGACTACAAAAATGGTTATATAACAGTAAACCAAGAAAACAAATATGGAATAATAAGTTTTACAGGAGATAAAATACTAGAAAATCAATATGAAAATATAGAAAACATATATGGAGAAAAATATTTTGTAATAAAAGAAAATGGAAAACAACAACTAATAGATAAACAAGGAAACAAAATTATAGAAGACGGGTTTGATGAAATAAAGCAAATTACAAATTCTGGAGTTATATACACAAATCAAAATAAATATGGTCTAATGGATTACGAAAAAAACAACAAAATTGACGCAATATATGACAATCTAAAAGAAATAAATACAGACACATTTGCCGCTACAAAAGACGGAAAAACTGGAATTATAGACAAAGACCAAAATGAAAAAATACAATTTAACTATAAAGAGATAAACTATAATAAAAAAGCCGGAATATATATAGCAGATGATGAAAACTACATATCAACAATATTTAACTCAAATTTTGAAACAAAAATAACAGGAATAGTATCTGAATTGAACACAGATGAAGGATACATGAAAATAAAACAAAATGATGAATACAAATACTATAATTTTAAATTCGAAGAAAAAAATATAAAAGAAATATTACCTAAAAACAAATTATATGTAAGTAAAGAAAACAGTAAATATGGATATATAGATAATAAAGGAAATAAAATTATAGATAACATATATGACAATGCTACAGAATTAAATAAATATGGATATGCAGGAATAAAAAAAGACGGATTATGGGGAGTAATAGATAGTGAAGGAAAAACTATTTTAGAACCAACGTATAACTTAGATGAAAATCTAATAATAGATTTTATCGGAAAATGGCACTTAGGACTAGATATAAATATGAATTACTATTGTGATAAATAAAGGAGAAGAAAAATGGAGCTAAAGACAAGATATCAATATACATATTTTTTACATACATTTATAGTAAAAGAAAATAAATATAGTAAATATATATTAAAATTATTAAAAGACCAAAGATTTAAACTAAGAATATTTCAAAAAGATAAAGATTTAGAAATTTATACACATTTTTTGCCCAAAATGAGAGATTTCATTTTTGGAACATTTGACCTAGATGACAGAAATAAACAAATAAAATTCAAAGACTTACCTATTGAAACAAGAGCGGCAGTACTAAGCAAATACCCTAGTGTAACATTTGAATATGAACTAGAACAAGACATACAGGGAAAAACGGTAGACGAAAATAGTATATTTTTCAAAATACAAAAAATTGGACTAGTATTATTTAATACAGGAATATGTTTTTTATATTTAAAAACAAATATAGAAGGAAGTGAAGAATTTTCTGATGTATTGAATTTTAATTATAAATTTAGAGATATAAAGCAAGATTGCAATAATCTAAAAAATTATGAAAACATAAAAGTTCAAGCAAATTCATTCGAAAATATACAAGCAATACAAGATTTTATAAATAATATCACAGGACCAAATATAGATGCTTTAAAACTAAATTTGGATGTAGAAAGATTTTATACATATTCATATACATGTATAAAACAAGATGCATGGAACATAAATACATCATTTGACAGTATAAAAAACGATTTTATGAAATATGTAAATATACTTTCAAATGACAGTAATACAAACTCACTAATGTCAGAAAACTCAAAAGTAATAGGACTTTCTAAATATGCTAAAGTAGGTATTTCAAAACTTGGAATAAATCTTCTTAGTTCAGATTGTGACATAAATAATTACACTGTATTACCATCTGAATATGAAAATCAATATTTCTATACATACATATTATCACTATATCTAAAAGTATACTTAAAAAAATTAAACTATGAATTTAAAGAAGGAAAAGAAACCAAAGAGATAGAAATAACAAGAAAAAAATTTATAGATTTTACAAAAAAATTATGGATACAGGAAATTACATCAGAAGATATGGGAAGCTTATATTATACATATATAAAGGAAGTTTTAGAGATAGATAAATTATATAATGATGTAAAAAATAAATATAATATTTTATATAGTGAACTTAAAATAGAAAAAAGTGAAAAGATGACAGGATTTATTATATTAGTTTTATTTGCTACATTAGTATTCAATATAATGAATTTTATAATTAGTTTGAATAGATAGAAAGGTAAAAATTATGAGAGTAAAATGTGGAGTAGATATAATAGAAATAAAAAGAATACAAGAAAGTATAGAACAATTAGGAGAAACATTTTTAAATAAAATATACACCAAAAAAGAAATTCAATATTGTGAAAGTAAAGGAAAAACAAAATATGAACACTATGCAGCAAGATTTGCTGTAAAAGAGGCAGCTTTTAAGGCTTTATCAGAAGGAGTAGAAGATAAATATCAAATATCATGGAAAGATGTAGAAACTTCCAATGATGAAAATGGTAGACCAGAGGTTGAAATATTATTTTTAAATCCTAAAAATGTTGAAAATGTAGATGTAAGTATATCTCATTGTAGGGATTATGCAATTGCTAATGTTACAGTATTATTAAAATAATGCTTTTTATGAAAGGGGCTTAAAAAATGGAATATTTTGAAACACATATACATTTAGATGATGAAAGATTTGATGAAGATAGAGAAGATGTTATATCTAAAATGAAAAATGAAGGAGTAACAGCATGTATAAATATGGGATGTGATGTGCAAACATCAAAAAAAGCTATAAAAATAGCAAATACACACAAATTTATATATGCAAGCTGTGGAATTCATCCTGAAAATATTCCACAAAAAGAGGAAGAACTGTGGAAAGACATAGAAGAATTAGAGCAATTAGTACTTCAAAATGAGAAAATTGTAGCAATAGGAGAAATTGGACTTGATTATTATTGGAAACAAGACAATAAAGAACTTCAAAAAAAGGCTTTTATAAAACAAATTGAATTAGCAAATAAACTAAAATTACCAGTATCAATACATACAAGAGATGCTATAGATGATACAATAGAAATTATTAGAAAAAATAAAATTGAAAAATCAGCAGTATTACATTGTTGCCCATTTAATTCAGAACTTGTAAAACAGGGATTGGAGGCTGGATTTTATATTGCATTTGGAGGAACATCAACATTTAAAAGTTCAAAAAATGCCCCTAAAATAGTTCAGATGGTACCAATAGAAAGAATGCTTATAGAAACAGATGCACCTTATTTGGCTCCAGAACCTGTTAGAGGAACAAGAAATGACTCAAGTAATTTAAAATATATCGTTCAAAAATTAGCAGAATTTAAGGAGGTAAATCCAGAAGAAATTGCAAAACATACTTATAAAAATGCTGAAAGACTATTTTTAAATAATTAGATTGGAGATGATAAAAATGTTGGAAGTAAAAAGAGATGATTTTGATGAAAATTTAGATGATATAATGAATAGCATAAATGGAATTTTGAATAAAACAGGAAAAGGTTTTGAAACAAAAGATGATGAAAATGATGAAAAAGAAAAAAATAAAACAAAATAACAATAAAAAATGGAGAAAATGGCGGATAAAAGCCAGAATAACTGAAAATACCAATCAAAAACCTTGCTATCTTTTTAGCAAGGTTTTTGATAAAATGAATAAAAAATAACTATTAATAATAAAGTCTAATAGAGGTGAAAATATGGATATAATAAAGACCACACTATTAGGCTTATTTTTTGGTACATTTGGAACAACACTTGGAGGAATAATAGGATGTTTCTTCAAAAATGTATCAAATAAGTTTTTAAGTTTTATACTATCATTTGCATCAGGTTTAATGATGTCAATAATATGTTTCGATTTAATCCCAGAAGCACTAGGAATTGCCAATATAATAATTGTAATAATAGGAATTGTTTTCGGAATAATTGCAATGATACTTTGTGATTTATTAGTAAGCAGTAAATTTAGTCAAAAAAGAGAACTACAAACAAACAATTTATTAAAAACAGGGATTATAGTAAGTATAGGTTTAGCAATACACAATTTCCCGGAGGGATTGGCAATTGGTTCAGGGTTTGAAGCATCTGTTAAATTAGGAATAGGTTTAGCTATAGCAATTTGCTTGCATGATATACCAGAAGGAATCTCAATGGCAGTTCCAATGAAAAATGGAGGCATGCCAATTGGAAAAGTAATTTTTTACGTAATATTATCAGGTATTACAACAGGAATTGGAGCATTTTTTGGAGCAATAATTGGAAGTATTTCAAAAACAATCATATCAATAAATTTAAGTTTTGCAGCAGGAGCTATGCTTTATATTGTTTCTGGAGAGTTAATTCCAGAATCAAATAAACTTTATAAAGGAAGAATAAATGCTGTACGGAAACATGATTGGATTTATTATTGGAATTTTAGCAACAAAAATCTAAAACAAATGTTCACAAGGTGTTGACAATGTGACATTAAAAATATATAATACAAAAGCGAATTAAATTACCACATTAAGACCGGTTTTTTTAGGTTTAATTTAAAAATGAAATCAAAAAGAACCAGTCCGAATGGGGCAAAAAGGAGAAAAAGATGCAAGAAATATTAAATGGATTAAATGATAAACAATATGAGTCAGTAATAAATACAGAAGGACCACTACTAGTAATAGCGGGAGCAGGAAGTGGAAAAACAAAAGTATTAACACACAAAATAGCATACTTAATACAAGAAAAAAATGTACTACCATGGAACATATTAGCAATAACATTCACTAACAAAGCAGCAAATGAAATGAAAGAAAGAATTACGGGATTAGTAGGAGAAACAGCAAAAGATATATGGATGGGAACATTTCATTCAATATGTGTAAGAATACTTAGGAAACATATAGAACAAATAGGATATGATAGTTCATTTATAATATTTGATACATCAGACCAAAAATCACTAATAAAAAAATGTCTAAAAGAATTACAAATAGATGATAAACAATTTTCCGAAAAAAGCGTGCAAGCAGAAATTAGTAATGCAAAAAATGAAATGCTTGAACCAGAACAATATGCATTTAAAGCACATGGTGATTTTAGAAGAGAAAAAATAGCAACAGTATATGAATTATACCAAAAAAGATTAAAAGAAAATAATGCAATAGACTTTGATGATATAATAAATTTCACAATAAAAATATTCAATGAACAGCCTGAGATTGCTAACTATTATTCATCAAAATTTAGATATATATTAGTAGACGAATATCAAGACACAAATAAATCTCAATTTACACTTGTAAAAATGTTAGCAGAGGTACATCAAAATATAACAGTAGTTGGAGATAATGACCAAGGAATATATTCATTCCGTGGAGCAGATATTTCAAATATTTTAAATTTTGAAAAAGACTTCAAAAACACAAAAATAATAAAATTAGAGCAAAATTACAGATGTACAGGAAATATTTTAAAAGCAGCAAATGCAATAATAAAAAATAATGAAACAAAATATGAAAAGAAATTATGGACGCAAAATGACGAAGGAACTCTACCTAAAGTATATTCGGCAGATAATGAATATGATGAAGCATCTTTTATTGTAGACCAAATATCTAGGCTAAAAGAAAACTATAAATATTCAGATTTTGCAGTATTATATAGAATGAATACACAATCAAGAGCAATAGAAGATATATTAAGAAGAGAGGCTATACCTTATAAGATGGTAGGAGGGTTAAAATTCTATGAAAGAAAAGAAATTAAAGACATAATTTCATATTTAAGATTAGCACAAAATCCATCAGATAATTTGAGTTTAATGAGGGTAATAAATGAGCCTAAGAGAGGCATTGGGAAAACTAGTTTAGACCAAGTAGAGCAGATGGCAAATCATCATGAAACATCAATGTATGAAATAATTAAAGATGCAAATTTATATGGATTAAATAGGGTATATCTAAAATCTAGGGATTTTATAGATTTAATAGAAGATGCAAGAAATAAAAAAGATACAATGAGTGTATCAGAATTTATACAATATATGCTAAAAAAATCTGGTTATATTAAGGCATTAGAAGATGAAAAAACAATAGAGGCAGAAAATAGAATAGAAAACCTAGAAGAATTTTTAACAGTTGCAATAGAATTTGAAAAAGAAGAGGCTGAAAATACATTACAAGATTTCTTAGAAGGAATGACACTTTCATCAGACATAGACAATGTAGAAGAAACAGAAGATTCTGTAACACTTATGACATTACATAGTGCGAAAGGTTTGGAATTCCCAGTTGTATTTTTAGTTGGAATGGAAGAGGGAATATTCCCAGGCTATAGAGCAATTGGAGAACCAGAGGCAATTGAAGAAGAAAGGCGTTTGTGCTATGTTGGAGTAACAAGAGCTAGAGAAAAGTTATTTTTAACATGTAGCAAAATGCGTACAGTTTTTGGCTCTACTAGCTGTAATTTACCATCAAGATTTTTAGAAGAGATTCCGCAAGAATTACTGGATGGATATGAAGATTCATTTGGTACAGGATTGAAAAAATCAAAAGAAGAAAGAGAATATGCGTGGACATACGGAAACAATAAAGATGCAGGTGAAATTAAAACTTATAATATTAGTGACACAGTAGGCAAAACTGTTGCTGCAGCAAGTTCGGTATTTGGAAAAGCATCAAATTTTGGTAGGTCAGCAGAAAGTTTCTTAAATGGATTAGGAAAATCACAAAATACTGGAAATGTAGATTTGTCAAAATACACAATAGGAGTAAAAGTATTCCACAAAAAATTCGGAGAGGGAATTATTACAAAAACAGAACCAGAAGGTGAAGACTTAAAAGTTGATATAAATTTTGAAAAAGTAGGACACAAGAGGCTTATGGCTAAATTTGCAAAACT
Source organism: uncultured Clostridium sp. (assembly GCA_900553125.1). GTDB lineage: Bacteria > Bacillota > Clostridia > TANB77 > CAG-508 > CAG-269. Next base: position 8,942 of record USCB01000035.1, read on the forward strand.
TGAAATTATATAAATAATATGAATGCAAATTATGCATAAAATAAGAGAAATCAAAAAAAAACTAAAGAAAATAAAAGATAAGTAATAGAAATTCTAAATTGAAAAAAAAATAAATATGGTATAAAATGTAAAAAAATTATGAGTATTAGGAGAGATTTTAGAATGAAAAACATACTTATCAAAATAAGGACTTCATTGAAATTCTTTATATTAGTAAGTATAGCTACTTTTCTTATAGTAAGTGCAGTAATCATATTATATAAACCAATATATAGTGTAACATTAGATGGAGAAATTATAGGTTATTGTGCACAAAAAAGTAAATTACAAGCAAAAATAGATAAATATATAGAAAACGGAAATGATGAAGAAAATAATGTAGCATTTGTAGAACTAGATAATATGCCAACATATAAACTATGTTTACTAAAAAGAGGAATAACAACAAATGATGAAGAAATATATCAAAAAATAGCCGAAAAAGGAACAACATACTATAAATATTATGCAATTTTGAAAGATAATGATGAAAAGCTATGTGTATCAGACTTTTCAACAGCAGAAAATGTTATTCAAGGGTTAAAAGATAAAGATAGTGGAAACATAGATAATATTCAAATAGTAGAAAAATATGATACAGAATTAGCAGAATTTGTACAATCCGAACAAGCAATAGCAAGTTTATATGAAGAGAAAAAAGTTGAAATACCTATAACAAAAAATAAAATATCAAGAAAAATAGCATCAAAATCAAAAGCAAGTGGTAATGCAGCAGGGTTTTCAACATCAGCAAACTTATCCAGAACATCAGCAGCTTTAGGTATAGCCTTAATAAAACCAATTACAGGAACAATAACATCAAGATTTGGTTCAGTAAGCAGTATTAGGTCTGGTGCTCATACAGGACTTGATATCAGCTCGCCAACAGGAACACCTGTAAAAGCTGCTGCATCTGGAACTGTAATATGGGCAGGATATAAAGGCTCTCTTGGAAATTTAGTTGTTGTTTCACACTCAAATGGGGTTCAGACTTACTATGGACATTGCAGTAAGATTTATGTTTCAAGTGGACAAAGTGTTTCACAAGGTCAAACAATTTCAGCAGTTGGCTCAACAGGTAATTCAACAGGACCACATTTACATTTTGAGATTAGAGTAAATGGTGTAGCATATAATCCACAAAATTATGTATATTAATGGGAAGGGGAAAATCCCTTCCTTTTTGGTTTCTTCAGGTGGAGGAAAAACAAACTACTTGACATAAAGTGGAAAATATAGTAAAATAAATTTGGACATGTTAATTAGCAAATGCAAAGGAGGAATAGTATGAATATCCTTACAGATGACCCAAAAATGTTTCTTAATGGTTTGAATAGAAAAAAAACAAAATTTTGCTGTCAGGAGGTAAATATGAAAGATATACCTCGGAGAGTAAGATTTAAAGTGGCAAATCCTGTTATTCTTGAAATTGCAAAAAAAGAGGGAATAACGGGACGACTTGAAACAAGGATAAAATTGCATGAGGAGGATACCTTATATCTGGCATTATACAAGGAATCCTGCTTGAAAATCTTTATGTTTCAGGTAGTCGATAGAAAGGAAAGTAAGGAGGGAAAAATCGTAGGCATCTGGTGATTATCGCACCTTTACATACTTATTTATTGAGTATGCAAAGGTGCTTTTCTTTTTTCCCTTTTGGTGACGGAGAATATTGGGGAAGTTCCATTTGGTGACGGAGGATTTTTGGGAATTTTAAAAATAATGTCAAGTAAGTATTTAAATTAGGTGTTTATTCCTAAAATAAACTCAAAATTTGCATATGAAATAAATCCTGAGAAAAATGATATGATAAAAAATTGTTATATTACTGAGGAGCTTAATATTATAATATCGGAACAATACACTAGAAAAACAGATAATGCCTCATCAATAAACAACTAAAACAAAAGCAGAAATAAATCGTTCTAAAGCTCATATTCCTGCTCCAAATCATCCATGGAAAAATTACAAAAAGAACTAGTTTGTATGCTAGTTCTTTTTTAAGACATTTTTATTTACGAACGAATAAAAAAATTGAGACATTTTCATTTACAAGTCACAAATTACAATAAAATATTTTAATATACTATACAAAAATAAATAAAAATATGTTATACTAGATATGTCAAAATAAAAAAAGAAGGTAGGGATATAGTTTGAGAACCAAAAATAGAAGAAATCAAGAAGAAAGAAGAAATGATACCAGACGAAAAAGTACAAGAAGAGAAAATAACAGAGGACTAGTAGATAGAAGAGGTTTACTAGAAAGAAGAGCACAAGAAAGAAGAATGGAAGATAAAGAAAACAAAATAATGCAAGACCTAGACAGAATTTTTGAAGACCAAATAGAAGGAAGAAATGCAGTGCTTGAACTATTAGAAAGCGATAAAGACATAAACAAAATATATATAACAAGAGGAGAGCTAAAAGGCTCAATAAACAAAATAATTGCAATGGCAAGTGAAAAAAAAGTTATAATAGTTCAAAAAGATAAAAAACAAATGGACATGATGGCTCAAACAGAAAACTATCAAGGAGTAATAGCAGTAGTACCACCATATGAATATGCAGAAATAGATGAAATATTAGAAGTTGCTAAAGAAAGAAATGAAGACCCATTTATATTAATTTTAGATGGCATAGAAGATACACATAATTTAGGTGCGATAATTAGAACAGCAGAAACAGCTGGAGTTCATGGAATAATAATACCTAAAAGAAGAGCAGCACAAGTAAATAGTACAGTAAGTAAGGTAGCGTGTGGAGCCTTAGAATATATGAAAGTAGCAAGAGTAAACAACATCTCAGATACAATACTAAAGTTAAAAGATAAAGGAATATGGATTTGTGGAACAGCCATAGATTCAAGTAAATATTATTATGACCAAAATCTAACTGGACCACTTGCTATTGTAATTGGAAACGAAGGTAAAGGAATAAGTGATTTAGTAAAAAGAAACTGTGATTTTTTAGTAAAAATACCAATGAAAGGAAAAGTAACATCACTAAATGCGTCTGTATCAACAGGAATAATTGTATACGAGGCAGTAAAACAAAGAATATAAATAAGGAGTATGAAAATGCAAGATAGTAAAGTTAAAATAATAATAATAATTTTAGTTGCTCTTATGATTTTAACAATACTTGTTGGAACAATATTATATTTTACAACAGATATGTTGAAATCGAGTGAAACACTATTTAAAAAATATATTGCACAAAATGTACAAGACATATTTGAAATGGTTGACATATCTGACGAAACTAAAACAATAGATTTTTTAAGAAAAAACGACTATGCAGAAGAAATGGCTATGAGTTTAAAATATTTGGAGCAACAAAATGATGAAGAAGAAACATATGAAATAAATGAAAAAGGAGTAATAAAAAATTCTAAGAATTCATCATATAGAAATATAGAAACAACATATGGAAATAATACTATTATGTCAGTTGATTTATTAAAACAAGACAATATGTTAGGCTTACGTTTGGCTAATTTAGTTCAGCAATTTGTAAGTGTACAAAATGCAACTGTTTCATATTTTGTATCATCATTAGGAAAAAATGGTGAAAATTTTGGTGAAAAATTAAGCGGTGTAGATATATCAGGAGTAGTAGAATTTTCAGAAGAAGAAAAACAAAAACTTATAGAAGATTATGCAAATACAATTTTTTTAGACATAGATAAAAGTAGTTTTACATCAAAATCAGGTGCACTTATAACATTAAACAATAAACAAAGTGTAACAACAAATGCATATACACTCACACTAACAAAAAACGAAATAGATAAGGTATATAAAAGAATACTAAATCAAGCAATAAATGATGAAATTATATTATCAAAATTCGATAATATAGATGAAAAAATAAAAGAGGCAGGATTTGTAGAAAAAGAAGGACAAAGCCTAAAAGAAATTTATAAATCAAAATTGCAAAAAACTTTAGATGGATTAGAATACCAAGGTGAGGATAACAGAAAAATAACCTTTACAGTATATGAACAACAAGGAAAAACTGTAAGAGTAGCAGTAAAAACAGAAACAATGGAACTCCTAATAGATGTAGATGATGCAGATGTAAAAACAATTAGCTTTAAATATACAACATTACAAAACCAATCAGAAAAAACTATTTTATGCACAGCAGGTAAAAAAATAAATGACCAAGAAAATATAAGAACATTTACATATGATGATTCTGTGCAAACATTAGAAGTAAATACAAATATCTCAACTCAAGATAATGCAATATCAATAGTGGCAGATGCAAATTATAAAAATGATAAAATTACAAATTTAAGTCTTGAGTCAAAAGGAAAAATAAACTTATCTTCAACTGAAGAAATACCTGTAAATTTCAACGAAAAAAATAACATAATATTAAACAATTACGAAGGAGATAGAGTATATTCTATTATTGAAAGTTTAAGTAAAAGAGCTGTTACAAGTTTAGAAAAAACACAATCAATAATTAATACTAAATTACTAAATAATATACTAGTAAAAATTGATGAAAAAGAGCAAGAAAAAATTCAAAAAGAACAAGAAGACAGTGATTCTGAAAAACAAAAATTTAATAATAAATTTATTTTATATGAAGGCGAAGAATTGGAAGAACAATATATACAAAAACTACTAAAAACAGCAGGTCAAAATATGACAGATTATAAAGTAATTAGCGGTTCTCAGCTAAAAATATTTATAAAAGAAGGAGTAAAAAACGAGGAAAAAGCAAATCAAATATTAAAAGCTATATCACAAAGTAATGAAAAATATGATGTAAAACTAAATTATAATGCAGATGGATATGTAGAATCTATTGATATAACAGTTAGTCAAAAGAAATAACTAAAATTTGTAGTAAAATCTAAAACTGTAGAGCCAGGCTCCAGATGAATACTAATTAATTCAGGATATTAATGGCTCCATACATAATTTAAGAGCTTATAAGCATAATTTTTGGCACCCTTCCGTGG
>USCB01000036.1 GCA_900553125.1 uncultured Clostridium sp.
GAAAGGATTAATCAATTAAATAGATTAATATTTCTATATAATTGATTATACGAGATAAGATTAGTATTGAAGGAGAATCAGGACAAGGAAAGACAACAACAATGAAGATACTTGCTGGTTTATATCCATTAGAAAAAGGAGAGTTATTGGTTGATAATCAATTAAAAAAAGATTGTCGAATGGATTTGGTATTTGTATCTCAAGAAGTTGAATTGTTTGATTTAAGCATAAGAGATAATTTATGTTTGGGAAAAAAGATTCAAGAAGAAAAAATAATGCAGTTATTTGATGAGGCAGGATTAATGAATTGGTATAAAGAATTGCCAAATGGACTTGAAACGATGGTTGGAGAAAAAGGAATAAAATTATCAGCAGGTCAAAAGCAAAGATTAAATTTAATTAGAGGGATATTAATAGATAAAGAATTATATTTCTTTGATGAGCCAACATCAAATTTAGATATAGTGTCTGAAGAAAAAATGATAAGTATGATTAAAAAATATTTAAACAATAAAACTTATGTAATAATTACACACAGACCTAAAATTACAGAATTATGTAATAGACATTATGTTTTTGAAAAACATATGATGAAAGAGTGTATCAAAGTATAGAAATAATTTTAAAAGTATAGAATTCTTTGATATAACACAACAAGAATACTATAAAACAGATGACGATTTGCTGTTTTGGTTAAAAAAATACGCCTATTATACCGAATTTTGAAGAAGAAAAGTCAGATTGATTTTATATGAGGTATTCCTCTAGGTTTTATAGTTAAGTAAAAAAGAGCATAGAACTTTATTGCGAATTGAGGGTAAGTTAAAAAAATTTTAAAATGTTAAATTTTATCTATTAGATGTCATATTAAAAATGACATCTAATAATTTTTCGTTTCTATCTATTTTAACAGAATTTATTGCTATTTCTGATATATAATCTGTGCCTTAAAAATAATTGCTCATTAGACTTTTTTGTAGTTGCTGCATTTCCTCTAAACTTTTTTGTATTTTAACTTTCTGTTTATCGACTAGTTTAACAAATTCTGCAAACTTATTTTGTTCTTCTATTGGTGCTTTAGGAATTTTTAAATCAGCAATATTCTTTAAACTTAAATTTTCCCTTGCTCCACCTTTTTTCATATCATCATATATTCTTATTGCCTCATCACTATTTAGATATGTTAATAGAAAAATATTATTAATATTTTTAGTTCTAACTAATGCTACAGCTTGATTAATATTAGCCAAATAATCATAATTATATTTAGCAGCTCTACCTATTGATGCACCTACAATATTTATTAAAATGTCATCTCTTTTTAAAACTGACCTGGGTAAAATTTCATTTATTTTATTATCTAGATATTTAGGTTTACTAATATCAACAAATCCATCTCTAACATTTTCACTTGTAACAAACAATGTACCATCATTTTGGTAATTAACACCTTGCCATTTAGGAGAAGCCCCTTTTGTAATTAAAACAGAATAATTTTCTAGTTTTTCATATTCAAAAATATTTCCAAACATCTCAACAAACTGAGATTTAATTAAATTATCCAAATATTTAATTTGTTTTTTTCGTATACCAATTAATCCTTCTAATTTTTCAAGTCTATTTATTATTACTTTTTGAGTATTTATACCATACAATTTTATTTCTATTTTAGATAATCCTCGCACTGTAATTTGAGGTTGTGCTGAACCTGAAATAACTTTTTTCATATTATAATTTTGTAAGTAATAATACAAATATTTTTTTAAGCATATATTCTCATTCAAATTATCTAAACACATTGCATTTCCATTTACATATGCTTTTGGGCTAGTAATATGTACATTTCCACAAGTTGCTCCTCTGCAAGTAATTGTAACAACAGATTCCTCGTGATTGTAAGCATTATATTTTCCAATAATTCCATTAGCACCATAAACATCATATAATCCATTTTCAATTAATTCAGAAGTTGAAAGGGTTTTCCATTGTTTTGGATTACAAATGTTAATTAATTTTTCTTTCATTTTTTAATTTCACCTACCAATTTCATTATTTGTATAACTATTTTTTCATACTTATCTTAAGATATTTTATATCATATAATCCTTTTTTAAACAATAAATTTTTTGATATTTGCTTGTAATTCGTAAAAAAATTAAAAAAAGGCTTGTGTTTTTATGATATTTTTATGTATAATTGATATTGTAAATAATAGGAAAAACTCCTTTTTTGTTTAAATAAATAATGTTGAAAAAACAAAGTAATATGGTAGAATTGTAAAAAATAGGAGATTGTTATGATAAATAAAAATGAAAAAGAATTTTATAATAAAATTGGAAAATTAATAGGATGGGACTTTTCAATGTTAAAATATGAATTAATCGATAATAGTGATTTTAAATATTTTGATGAAATTAATAAGCAAGTAACAGGTGAAAGTATTTTGCTAGATATTGGGACAGGAGGAGGAGAAAAACTAACAAGACTAATTTCAAATAACTGTTTATTAAAAATTGGAACAGATTTTTCAAAGGAAATGATAAAGACTGCTAATGAAAATAATAAAAATAATAGAATAAAATTCTTTAAGATGGATTCTGAGAAAATTAAGTTTCCAGATGATTTTTTTGATATTATATGTGCAAGACATACACCATTTAAATTTAATGAAATTGTTAGACTATTAAATGATAATGGAACCTTTTTTTCAGAACAAATTGATGAAGATGATTGTAAAAGTCTTAAAGAACTATTTGGAAGAGGTCAAGGATATAATGAAAAAATAAAATTAGTTGATAAATTAAAAGAAACAGCAAAACAAAATAATTTTAAAAGTATAGAGTTCTTTGATATAACACAACAAGAATACTATAAAACAGATGACGATTTGCTGTTTTTGTTAAAAAATACACCTATTATACCAAATTTTGGAGAAGAAAAGTCAGATTATAAAAAATTTAATGAGTATGTAGAAAAAAATAAAACGGAAAAAGGAATACTTTTGGAAAGAAAATTATTTGGAATAAAGGCAGTTGTATAAAAACATAATAAATCTAGCTGTAAACAGTAACTACCAATTATAGAAGTTTAGAAAAAAACTCCAAAACACTTGCAATTCAGCAAAAAAAGGTGTATACTATAAAAAGCATAAAGAGAAAGGAAAGAGCGGGAGCAAAAATCTCGCTCTTAATTCTTGTAAAATAGGAGGTAAAATTTGGCAAAAATCGAAGAAAAGGTTGAAAGCCTAGTAAAAGAAAAAATAAGAAACATTGGATATGAACTATATGATGTATTATATGTAAAAGAAGGTTCAAACAAAATTTTAAGAATAGTAATAGACAGCGAAAAGGGAATATCACTAGACGATTGTGAAAAAGTAAACAACGAAATAAAAGAAATAATAGATGATGCAAATCCAATAGAAGAACAGTATTTCTTAGAAATATCATCACCAGGAATAGAAAGATTGCTAAGAAAAGATTGGCAACTAAAAAAATTTAAAGGAGCAGAGGTAAATATCAAATTATTCAAAAAAGATGAAAACGGGAAAAAAGAATACACAGGAACTTTAGGAGAAATAACAGAAACGGCTTTACAGGTAGAAGTAGAAAAAAAAATAATAACAATAGATAGGAAAATTATATCACAAGTAAAAACAGTTTATACCGAATAAATTGCTCCAAAAAGAACCGGTCCCAAAAGAACATGTTCGAAAAAGAACCGGTCCCAAAAGAACAAAAAGAAAGGAAGATAAAAAATGAAAGCAATTGATAACAAAGAATTAATAATAGCATTAGAAGACCTAGAAAAAGAAAAAGGAATAAAAAAAGAATACTTACTAGAATCAATCGAATCAGCATTAGTTACAGCATACAAAAGAAACTTTGATGCATTAGAAAATGTAAAAGTAGTAATGGATAAACAAACAGGAGCAACATATGTATACTCGATAAAAGAAGTTGTGGAAAGAGCAAATGACCCAGTACAAGAAATAAGTTTAGATGAGGCTAAAAAAATAAATAAATCAATACAAATAGGTGATAATGTAGAAATTGAAATAGTACCAAAAAATTTCGGAAGAATTGCAGCACAAACAGCAAAACAAGTAATAGTTCAAAAAATAAGAGAGGCTGAAAGAGAAATCTTATATAATGATTACAGTGACAAAAAAGGAGAAATAGTTTCAGGTCCAATTCAAAAATCTGAAAGAGGAATTGTTGTAATGGATTTAGGAAAACTTGAAGGAGTTATGCCTTTAAAAGAACAAATTCCAACTGAAAAGTATAATGTAAATGATAAAATAAAAGCATATGTTGTAGATGTTGAAAAAGGGGAAAAAGGTGCACCACAAGTAATAGTTTCAAGAAGTCATCCAGATTTTGTAAGAAAACTTTTAGAATTTGAAATACCTGAAATATATGAGGGATTAATAGAAATAAAAAGTGTATCTCGTGACCCAGGAAAGAGAAGTAAAGTTGCAGTATATTCTCAAGACCCAAATATTGACCCAGTAGGTTCATGTGTAGGTCAACGTGGAATTCGTATTCAAAATGTAATAAATGAATTACATGGAGAAAAAATTGATGTTATAGAATGGAACCCAGATATTTCAATATATATAGCAGCAGCACTTCTTCCTGCAAAAATAATGGCAGTTGATAGTAAAGAAGATGAAAGGTTTGCACAAGTAATAGTACCTGATGACCAATTATCTTTAGCAATAGGAAAAGCTGGTCAAAATGCTAGGCTTGCAGCTAGACTTACAAATTGGAAAATTGATATAAAATCAGAAAGCCAATTCAGACAAATGCTTGCTGAAAAAGAAAGCTTAAATAAAGAAGATTCAGCAGAAGAAAATAACAATGAAGAAGAATAGATTAAAAATAAATAAATAAAATCAAAAGAGCGGGTAAAAGGAGAAGAGTTAATTTGAAAAAAATACCACAAAGAACTTGTATAGGGTGTAATATCAAAAAAGATAAAAAAGAATTAATACGAATAGTAAGAAATAAAGATGGCGAAATTAGTGTAGATTTGACAGGAAAAAAAGATGGAAGAGGAGTATATATCTGCAAAAATGAAGAATGTTTAAATAAAGCCATAAAAAGCAAAAAAATACAAAGAAAATTTGAGATGGAAATTGAAGATACCATATATCAAGATTTAAGAAGTTATATTAATGGAGGTGAAGTTATTGGGTAAAATGAAATTATATGAGTTAGCTAAGGAAATGAATGTATCTAGTAAGGAATTATTAGAACAAGCCAAAATGATAGGAATTAATATAAAAAGTCATCTTAGTGTTATTTCAGATGAAGATATTAGTAACCTAAAAGAAAGGTATAAAAGACAAAATATTGATACAAGCAAAAATGAAGAAATCAAAGCAAAAAAAGATAATTCACAAAAAAAAGATAATCCAGTAATAATTAGAAGAGAAGTGATTATCGAAGGAGATAATAAAGAAAAAAAGGTAGAAAATAAAGTTAACAAAGATAAAAATAATCCATTTGTTCAAAGAAATCAAAAAAAGGATTATAATATTGTTTATAGAAATAAACCAACTAAGCCCATGACGGTAAGTGAGTTATTTGGGTTAAATAAAGAAGAAAATAAAAAACAAGAGGATGTTGAGAAGAAAGAAAAAATGAAAGTAGAAGAGAAAAAAATAGAACAAAAAGAAACTGTAGTACATACAAAAAATCAAAATATAAATAGAAATAGTAATGACCAGGAAAGAAAAAAACAACCTTATAATAATGATAGAGGAAATTATCAACCAAGAAATAGTAAAAACAATACTGAAAGAAGTTTCCAAAATAATAGAAGAGATGGTTTTAGAACAAATTCAAAAAATAATAGTGAAGGTCAAAATAATTTCCAAAGGAGAGATAATAGATATCAAAACAATAATGGAGATAGAAATTGGCAAAGAGATCATAGAAATAATAATGGTCAAAATAACTACAGAAACAATAATCAAAATAATAGAAATAACTATAATAATGGTAATAGATTTGGAAACAATAGACGTACATTAGATGAAAAAGGTATTGAAAAGAATATAAAAGATATTATTACTGTTGAAACAAATATAGAAGAAAAAAGTGCACGTGAGTATAGTAGAAATATAGACAAACAAAAAAATAATAATAAATTTGATGAGAACAGAAATAATAAAAAGAAAAATACAAGAAGAAATCAAAATGATTATTCTATAAATGAGAAGAAATTAAATAACTTAAAACAAAGAAATAACTTATCAAATATGTTCGAAGACCAAGAAGATAGTATGCTTGATTATTATGATTTAACAACACAAAGAGGAAGAAAAGGTAAAAAGAAAAATACCAAAGGAGAAGAAAGAAATAAACAAAAAATCTTCAAACTTACAGAAATTACAATACCTGAATCTATTAGTGTTAAAGATTTGGCAACAGAACTTAAAAAGACATCAAGTGAAGTTATAATGAAACTTATGTCACTTGGAATTATGGCAACATTGAACAATAATTTGGATTTTGATACAGCATTTTTAGTTGCATCTGAATTTGGAGTAACAGCAAATAAGAAACAAGAAATAAAAGAAGAAGATGTACTATTTGATGAATCTGAAGATAAGGCAAATGAGTTAAAAGAACGTCCACCAGTAGTTGTTGTTATGGGTCACGTTGACCATGGTAAAACATCACTTCTAGATGTAATTAGAAAAACAAATGTAATAGGTGGAGAAGCAGGTGGAATTACACAAGCAATTGGTGCATATCAAGTAAAGGTTAATGATAGAGATATTACGTTCTTAGATACACCAGGACACGAAGCATTTACTCAAATGAGAGCAAGAGGTGCTCAAATTACTGATATTGCAATATTGGTTGTTGCTGCAAATGATGGTGTAATGCCTCAAACTGTTGAAGCTATTAACCATGCAAAATCAGCTGGAATTCCAATAATTGTTGCAATTAACAAAATAGATTTACCAGATGCCAACCCTCAAAAAGTTAAAGAAGAATTAATGCAATATGAATTAGTACCAGAAGAATGGGGAGGAGATACAATCTATGTTGAAATCTCTGCTAAGAAGAATTTAAATATTGACCAATTATTAGAAATGGTATTATTAGAAGCGGATGTTCTAGAATTAAAAGCTAACCCTACAAAACAAGCAAAAGGTGCAGTAATAGAGGCAAGACTTGACAAAAACAAAGGTGCTATTGCGTCAGTTCTAGTTCAAAGAGGAAAATTAGATGTAGGAGATACCGTAGTTGTTGGAACATCAATTGGTAGAATACGTTCAATGGTAAATGATAAAGGCAAAAAAGTAAAATCAGCAGGACCTTCAACACCAGTAGAAATTATGGGATTAACAGAAGTTCCACAAGCAGGAGACATTTTCTACGAAGTTAAAGACGAAAAAATGGCTAAACACTTAATAGAAAGAAGAAAACGTCAAGCTAGAGAAAAATCAATAAATCAAGTATCAGCAGTAACTTTAGATAATCTATTTGGACAAATGGAAGAAGGAAAATTAAAACAATTAAACTTAATTGTAAAAGCAGATGTTCAAGGTTCTGTTGAGGCACTAAAACAATCACTAGAAAAATTATCAAATGAAGAAGTAAGAGTTAAAGTAATCCACGCAGCAGCAGGAGCAGTTACAGAATCAGATGTTACACTTGCAAAGGTTTCAAATGCAATTATAATAGCATTTAATGTAAGACCAGTTGCAACAGCTAGAGATGAGGCTGAAAAAGACGAAGTTCAAATTAAACAATATTCTGTAATTTATCAAGCAATAGATGACGTAGAAGCTGCTATGAAAGGAATGCTTGACCCTAAATTCGAAGAAGAAGTTATAGGAACAGCAGAAATTAGACAAATCTTTAAAATATCAAATGTTGGAACAATTGGTGGAGCGATGGTACTTACAGGTAAAATTGCTAGAAACGCAGGAGTTAGAGTTATCCGTGACGATGTTGTTATCCATGACGGAAAACTTATATCACTAAAACGTTTCAAAGATGATGCAAAAGAAGTTGCAAAAGACTTTGAATGTGGTATTCAATTGGAAAAATATAATGATATTAAAGAAGGAGATATTTTAGAGGCTTATATTATGAAAGAAATTAAGAGATAATTGCTCTTTTGGGACCGGTTCTTTTTGGTACAATGTTCCATTGGGACCGGTTCTTTTTAGAACAAAAAGATAGGAGGCTATTAAGTATGCCACAAAGAAAATCAACAAACAGAATGGACAAGGTTAATGAAACATTGAAGAAAGAAATTAGTGTTATAATTGACCAAGATTTAAGAAATCAAAATATTACAGGTTTAATTAGTGTAACTAAAGTAAAAACAGCTCCAGATTTACGTACTGCGAGGGTTTATATTAGTTTGCTTAATTGTAAGAGTAAGAAAAATACTCTTGAAGGTATAAAGAAGGCGTCAGGTTATATTAGGTCAGAAATAGCAAAGAGGGTAAATTTGAGATATACTCCTGAACTTATTTTTGAAGTTGATGAGAGTATGGAGTATGGTTCAAGAATAGAAAATATTTTGAAGGAAATTATGCCAGAAGAGAAAAAATAAAAACAGAGGTAACAGGGGGACCATTGGGGTCGGTTCTTTTTGGTCCCAACGTGGCAGAAAGGAAAAAATATGACACTAGATACAATATTAGATGAAATAAAAAAAGCAGAAAAAATTGTAATATTAACACATATTGGGCCAGATGGAGATGCAATAGGAAGTTCACTTGCAGTTGGATTTGCTTTAGAAAATATGGGGAAAAATGTAGACATAATAATACCAGAATATTCAAAATCATTTGCATTTTTACCAGGAATAGATAAATTAAAAAAAGAAACAGATATAAAAAAATATGATTTAGCAATATCACTAGATTGTGCAGATAGCAAAATCCTAAAAGGATATACAAAATATTTTGAAAAAGCTAAAACAAAAATTGTAATAGACCATCATAGTAGCAATGTAATGTATGGAGATATAAACTTTGTAAATCCAGTTGCGCCAGCATGTAGTCAAGTTTTAATAGGTATGTTCAAATATTTTGGACTAGAAATAACCAAAGATATAGCAACATGTATAATGACAGGAATAATAACTGATACAGGAGGTTTTGTACATGGGGCAACAACAGAAACATTTGAATTTGCGGCAGATATTTTACCTTTGGGAGTTAATATATCTGAAATATTTAGAAAAACACTACATACCAAAAATAAAGCAAATTTTGAGTTGTCAAAAAGAGCAATGGATAGGATGGAGTTTTTTGATGATGGCAAAATAGCTTTTACATATATTACAGATGAAGACCAAGACGAAGTTAATGCAGTTTCAGGAGATCATGAAGGAATTGTTGAAATAGGAAAAAATATAGAAAATGTTGAAGTTTCAATATTCTTACATGGAGTTAAAGAAAAAGGATATAAGATATCTTTACGTTCTTTGAAATATGTAAATGTTGCAGAAATTGCGATAATGCTTGGTGGTGGCGGACATATAAGAGCTGCTGGAGCATATGGCAAAGGTAGTATTGAGCAGATTAGAGATAAAGTACTTAAGGAAGTTAGAAAACAGTTGAAGTAATTTTGTATTTGGGACGGTTCCTTTCCAGAAATTTGAAATGGGGACGGTTCTTTTTTGAAAAAAGAACCGTCCCCATTTCAAAATTTCGCGAAAGGAACCGTCCCCAACACAAAATGTACACAAAAAAGGAGCTAGTATGAATGGAATTATAATAATAAACAAAGAAAAAAACTGGACATCAAATGATATAGTACAAAAATTAAAAGGAATACTTCATGAGAAAACAGGACACACAGGGACTTTGGACCCACTTGCCACAGGTGTACTTCCAATATTGATTGGAAAAGGCACAAGTTTATCGAAATATTTGGTAAATCATGACAAAGAATATATTGCCACGATTAAGTTAGGTGAGAAAACAACAACAGGAGATAAAGAGGGAGAAGTAATTGAAAAAAGGCCTGTAACAGATAAAATGTTTGAAATAGAGAAGATAAAAAATGTTTTTGACAGTTTTAAGGGTAAACAGAGTCAAATTCCTCCTATGTATTCAGCAATTAAGGTTAATGGAAAAAAGCTTTATGAATATGCAAGGAGTGGTAAAGAGGTTGAAGTAAAACACAGAAATATTGAAATTTTTGAGATTAATTTGATTTCTACGTCAAAAGACAAACGAGAAATTATGTATAAAGTTTGGTGCTCAAAAGGTACGTATATTAGAAGTCTATGTGAGGATATTGCTGAAAAAATGGGTACAGTTGGTTTTATGAAAGAGCTTAACAGGATAAGGGTTGGAGAGTTTAAAATTGAACAGGCTGTTAAGATTTCAGATATTGTTAAAGATGGTTATATAGATAAAAATATTATTGAGAAGAGTATTATTTCATTAGAAGATTTTTTTAAAGATAAAAGCGCTGTTTGTCTTAATGATTCGAATTTGTTTAAGTTTTTGAATGGTGTTAAAGTTGATGTTAATTTAGATGATGGAATTTATAAAGTGTATAACAAGGATATTTTTATTGGAATAGGAACCGTGCAAAATAATAAGATTAAAAGAGATATTATTATTTGAAATATTATGCAACTTTTGAAAAAGTGTTGACTAAGTTATGTAAATATGATAGGATAATAGCGATGAAATGCAGAATTTCCGTATTACATCAGAGGAACTAATAACTAGGACTATGATATGGAGGTAAAGATGGATTTACGAGGAGTCAATTTTGAAAAGCTTCAAAGCTTGACACCCGATGAAATGATTATTGCAAGTATACTTGCACGGGCGGCAAAAGAAGCTGAAGAAGCCAAAAAAGTTGTATATACTTTTTTTACTTTTCGAATAGGAGAAAATGAAAAAGAAGTATGGAGAAATGGTCATGATAATTATGAGCGAATTACACATGATGGCAAATGGGTAGGCCATTACAATGGGAATGGCGAATATATTATAAATTGCCAAAATGACAGTAATGATATATACTCGTTTTTTTATGCCCAAATAGTTTATGAAGAAGGCTATGTTGAGGCAAATGACATAGCCATGGGTGAAATAACATATGCAGAAGCAAGAGCTATTGCAATGTATTTCAGGGCTTTTTTAGACAGAACGAAAAAACAGCAAATGTCTAAAGAGTCTAGAACAGTGGAATAGTAAGTTTCACTGCCAACAAGTAAAACCATGAAAAATAGGGCAGGTATTTTCTGCTCTATTTTTTTATAAAAAAATACAAAAACACTTGCCAATTGTTAAAATATGAAATATAATAAAAATGTATAAAAGACACTTAGGAGGAAAAAAATGGAGGATTTTGCAACATATATATTAGAAGAAAACGACTTATCGCAAAAAATGCTAATAACATATTATTTATCAAAAAAAACAGGAATATTTTTTGATAAATCAATAGTATTAAAAGCAGAAATAGTAAAAATGTTTATAGAATATATGCAAATAAATGTAGATGAAAATATTACACTAACAGCAATGCTCTTATGTAACTGTAAAAAAATAGAAAATGCACAAAAAATTGGAAAGCTGGAAACATACGCAAAAGACGGAGCAGAATATCTAAGCACATTAGGATTTAGTAAACGCTTTTGTAAAATATGTGAAGAAGTAAATAGATATAGTGAAAGTATACCAAGAGAAAGAGAAAGTGATATATTAGAAATAGTAGATCAATTTACAGGGTTAATTTTAAATAGGGTAGAAAGAGATGCATTCACACCACAAGAAGCCTTAGTGGTGCTAAAAGAAAGAAATCTAAAATATTCAGATAATAGATATATAGAAACATTTACAGAATTTATAAATGAACTAGAGAAAATAACAATAAAAGAAACTATAGATGTGCCCGTAATAAAAAAATTAGTTCATTTGCATAACAAAGAGGCAAATGTAAAAACATTTATTGCAACACTAGCAAATAATTATTCAGATAAAATAAATGATGCATTAGAACAAAATATAAAAAAGAAAGCCCACCAAATACTTTCGAAAGAAACAAAGAAAGACGAAGACGTAAAGACAAATTTTGAAAAAATGAAAGAATTGGCAGTTACAACAAAAAGAACAAGTAGGGCATTATTTAGTGATGACACAGCAAGAAATGTTTTAAATCATAAAGCAAAATATAAAATAGAAGATGATGAATAGAAAGAGGAATAAAAAATGTACGAGATATTTGCAGATTTACATATACATATAGGAAGATCAGAAAATGGCAAACCAATAAAAATAACAGGAGCAAGAAGTTTGAATTTTGCAAATATTGCAAAAGAATGTTATGAAAGAAAAGGAATACAAGTTGCAGGAATAATAGATTGTGCATCACCTTATGTAATAGAAGATATAGAAAACTTTCTAAAAACGGGCGATGCATATGAATTAAAAGATGGTGGAATAATATACAAAGACAAAGTATGCATTTTGCTAGGAAGTGAAGTTGAAACATCAGAAAAAGGAAGAAATGGAAAATCAGGTAGTGCACATAATGTATGTTTTTTTCCATATTTAAAAGACATAAAAGGATTTTCAAATGAACTTGCCAAACATGTAAAGAATGTAACATTAAGCACTCAGCGTTCAGATTTATCTGGATATGACTTAATAGATATTGTAGAAAAATATAATGGAATAGTAATACCAGCACATATTTTTACACCACATAAAAGCTATTATGGAAACTGTACAGATAGATTAAAAGACATCTTTAAAGAAAAATATGACAAAATATTCGCAGTAGAATTAGGCTTAAGTTCAGACACATTTTTGGCAGATGAAATATCAGAATTAGAAGACAAAACATTTGTTACAAACTCAGATGCACATTCACTTCCCAAAATTGCAAGGGAATATAACAAAATGCAAGTAGAAGACATATCATTTAAAGAAATAGTAAAAGCACTAAAAAATGAAGATGGAAGAAAAGTACTTGCAAACTATGGATTAGATCCAAAACTTGGAAAATATCATAGAAGCTTTTGCGAAGACTGCAATGACTCAATTGAGATAGACCAAGCAGCAACTATTTGTCCAAAATGTGGAGGTCAAAATATAACATTTGGTGTTTTTGATAGAATTGAGTTAATAAAAGATAAAAAAGAAACAAAAAGTCCAGAAAATAGACCACCATACATATATCAGGTGCCATTAAGTTTCATTCCTGGTGTTGGAGGAAAAACTGTTGAAAAATTGTTAGGAAATTTTGGAACAGAAATGAATATATTACATAAAGTTTCAGAAGATGATATTGAAGCAGTTGTTGGTTCGAAAGTGGCTAAAAATATAATGAATAGTATAAATGGAAATATTCATGTTCACTCAGGTGGTGGAGGTGTATATGGAAAAGTAGAGGTAAAATAATAAGCCTCTACTTTTTTTCTGATTGGGGACGGTTCCTTTTCGGAAAAGGAACCGTCCCCAATCAGAA
>USCB01000037.1 GCA_900553125.1 uncultured Clostridium sp.
GTTGGCTGGAGGGTTGGCGGGAAAAGTTCCAGCAAAGGCACTTCTCCAGCCAACTTTCCAGCAAAGAAACCTCTCCTAATTGCACCAAAATTCTCCGTCACCAAAATACCCCAAAAAAGAGAAAAAAGGAGGAAAAGATTATGGCTGTCGCGTTAATAACAGGAGGAACAAGAGGAATTGGAAGAGCAATTGCAATAAAATTGAGTAAAGAAGGATATGATATTGCAATAAATTATAGAAAAGAAAATGAGGAATTAGAGGAATTAAAGGAAAAAATTAAAAAAAATGATGTGAAATGTGAACTTATTAAAGGCGATGTTTCAAATTTTGAAGATACTGAAAAGTTAGTAAAAGAAACTATAGAAAAATTAGGTTCGATTGATGTACTTGTTAATAATGCAGGTATTACAAAAGATATGCTGCTTATGAGAATGAAAAAAGATGATTTTGAACAGGTTATAAATACAAACCTAATTGGAACTTTTAATGTTACTAAAAATGTAATTGGATATATGATGAAATCAAGAAAAGGCAGTATAGTAAATATTTCGTCTGTTGTAGGAATTTCAGGAAATGCAGGGCAAACAAATTATTCTGCATCTAAGGCAGGGATTATTGGTTTTACTAAAAGTTTAGCCAAAGAGGTTGCATCAAGAAATATTAGAGTAAATGCTGTAGCTCCCGGGTTCATTGAAACAAGCATGACAGAGGTTTTGAAGGATGATGTTAAAAATGAAATTAGTAAAAATATTCCTTTAAAAAGGATGGGGACTGCGAATGATGTGGCAAATGTGGTTAGTTTTTTAGTATCTGAAGAAAGTTCATATATAACAGGACAGGTAATTCAAGTTGATGGTGGATTGCTTATGTAGATTTTGATAGAGTGAAATCAAAAAATAAAGAAAAGGAATAAGTTGAAATGAGAAGAGTAGTAATTACAGGAATAGGTGCAATAACACCAATTGGAAATAATACAAAAGAATTATGGGAAGGAATTCTTAAAAAAAGATGTGGAATAGGTAAAATAACAAGATTTAATGCTGAGGGATTTAAAACATCACTTGCAGCAGAAATAAAAAACTATAATCCGATTGATTATTTTGATGCAAAACAGGCAAAAAGATTAGACAAATGTTCTCAATATGCAATTATAGCAGCAAGAGAGGCTTTTGAAGATAGTAAAATAAATAAGGATAATACAGATTTTGAAAGAATAGGTGTATTTGTAGGTTCAGGAATAGGTGGATTAAAGACAATTCAAGAACAATGTGAAATAAATGTTTCAAAAGGACATAATAGAATTTCGCCAATGTTTATACCAATGTCAATTTGCAATATGCCTGCTGGAAATATTGCAATAGAATTAGGGTTAAAAGGAGAATCGATTTCAACAGTTTCTGCTTGCAGTTCGTCAACTCATGCAATAGGTGAAGCTTATAGAACAATAAAATATGGAGCTGAAGATGTGATATTAGCTGGAGGAACAGAAAGTTCAATTTGCGAAGTTGGGATTGCAGGATTTGAGAATATGAAAGCATTATCATATGTGGCAAACCCGAATAGAGCAAGCATCCCATTTGATAAAGAAAGAAGTGGATTTGTAATGGGCGAAGGAGCTGGTATTCTTGTATTAGAGGAATTAGAACATGCTATTAAAAGAGGAGCAAAAATATATGCTGAAGTTATTGGATATGGTGCAACATCAGATGCATATCATATAACTTCACCTGCGCCAAATGGAGAAGGTGGAGCAAGAGCGATGAAAAGAGCTATTGAAGATGCAAAAATAAAGTCAGAAGATATAGATTACATAAATGCTCACGGAACATCAACACATTTAAATGATAGTTTAGAAACGATGGCAATAAAAACAGCTTTAGGGGAGAAAGCAAGCCAAAAAGTTATGGTAAGTTCAACAAAATCAAATATGGGACATATGCTAGGTGCAGCAGGTGGAGTTGAGGCTATAATTTGCACACAAGCAATTAATAATAAAAAAGTTCCACCAACTATAAATTATCAGGTTAAAGATGAAGAGTGTGATTTGGATATTGTACCAAATGAAGTTAGGGATGCAGATTTAAAAATTGTAATGTCAAATTCACTTGGATTTGGTGGACATAATGCAAGTATAATTTTGAAAAAGTATGAATAATAAGGAGCTAAGTTTATGGAATACGAGAAAATAATACAATTAATAAATGATTTTGGAAATTCAAAATTAAATAATCTTAAATTAGATTTTCCCGATGGAACTAAAATTGATATGAGTAAAGGTGATGAAAAAGTTAAATTTGTGAATGTAGAGCCAAACATAGATAAAGAGGAAAAAATCGAAAATAAAGTTACATCATGTGAAAAAAGTCTTGATAATGGAAATATTATGACATCACCAATGGTCGGAACTTTTTATTTGAAGCCATCACCAAATGCTGAACCTTATGTTAAGGTTGGTCAAAGAGTAAAAAAAGGAGATATTCTTTGCATAATAGAGGCTATGAAATTGATGAATGAGATAGAATCTGAGTATGATGGTGTTATAGAGGAGATTTTAGTTAAGGACAGCGAATGTGTTGAATATGGAAAGCCATTGTTTAGAATTTCGTAGGACAAAAGGGACCGGGTCTTTTTTGTCCTTGTCTAAAAAGAACCCGGTTTTAACTGTTCAAGCAGGAAAAAGAGAGGAGAACAAAATGTTAAATAAAGAAGAAATAAAAAAGATAATCCCACAAAGAGAGCCATTTTTGATGATAGATGAAGTAGAAGAATATACCCCAGGTGAAAGTGTTGTGGCATATAAATATATAAATGAAACAGAATGGTATTTTAAGGGACATTTTCCAGATAATCCCATAATGCCAGGAGTTTTAATTGTAGAGAGTTTGGCACAGGCAGGTGCAGTTGCGATTTTGAGTTTGGAAGAAAACAAAGGAAAAAATGCATTGTTTGGCGGAATTGATAAGATGAGATTTAAAAGAACAGTTGTGCCGGGAGATAAATTGAAGTTGGAAGTTAAGATTATTAGAAAGAAAGGACCAATTGGAGTTGGAGAAGGGGTTGCTACTTGTGAGGGAAAAGTTGTTGCCAGAGGTGAACTTACTTTTGCGGTAGTATAAAAAATTTCTGATTGGGGACGGTTCTTTTCGCGAAAAGAACCGTCCCCAATCAGAAAAAAGGAGAAAGAATATGAACAAAATACTAATAGCCAACAGAGGCGAAATAGCAGTAAGAATAATAAGAGCATGTAAGGAGATGAATATAAAAACAGTAGCTGTATATTCAGAAGCAGATAAAGACAGTCTTCACACGCGTTTGGCAGATGAAGCAATATGCATAGGACCTGCAAATTCAAATAAAAGCTACTTAAATTATAAAAATATAATAGAGGCTGCATATATAACTGGAAGTGACAGTATACATCCGGGTTTCGGATTTCTTTCTGAAAATAGTCAGTTTGCGAAGATATGTGAAGAATCTAATATCAAATTTATAGGACCATCATATGAAGTAATAAAACTCATGGGAAATAAATCAAATGCGAAAGAAATAATGGAAAAAGCCGGAGTGCCTGTAGTTCCTGGTTCTAAAGGAAGTATTAAAAGCATAAATGATGCTAAAAAGACAGCTAAAGAAATAGGCTATCCTATAATGCTAAAAGCAGCAGCAGGTGGTGGAGGAAAAGGAATACGTATAGTGAATGATGAAAGTGAATTGGAAAAAAGTTATAATATTGTAAAACAAGAGGCGATGATTTCTTTTAAAGATGATGAAATCTATATGGAAAAATTTATACAAAACCCTAGACATGTCGAAATTCAAATTTTGGCAGACGAACATGGAAATGTAATTCATTTAGGTGAAAGAGATTGTACGGTTCAAAGGAAAAATCAGAAGGTGATAGAAGAAACACGGGTCTACTGCTATTGATGATAAACTAAGAGAAAAGATGGGAGATGCAGCAGTAAAGGCAGCTAAAAAAGTGGGATATACCAATTGTGGAACTGTTGAATTTTTAGTAGACAAAAATAAGAATTTTTATTTTATGGAAATGAACACAAGAATTCAAGTTGAACATGGAATTACAGAAGAAAGAACAGGAATTGATATAGTAAAAGAGCAAATTAGAATAGCAGCAGGAGAAAAGCTTAAACTAAAGCAAAAAGATGTTGAATTTCAAGGTCATGTAATAGAATGCAGAATAAATGCAGAAAATCCTGAAAAGAATTTTAGACCCAGCCCTGGAAAAATTACAGGACTAATTTTGCCAGGTGGAAATGGAATTAGGGTTGATACATTTGTATATGAGGGTTACATAATTCCACCTAATTATGATTCTATGATTGCAAAAATAATAGCTCATGGAAAAAACAGAAATGAGGCTATAAGTAAGATGAAGAGAGCTTTGGAGGAAACTGTAATTGAAGGTGTTGATACTAATATTGATTTTTTGTTTAAGATTATTAGAAATTCTAATTTTCTTAGGGGGAAATATGATACTTCTTTTATTGAAAAAGAAATTTTGAGATAAG
This sequence comes from uncultured Clostridium sp., assembly GCA_900553125.1. Lineage (GTDB taxonomy): Bacteria > Bacillota > Clostridia > TANB77 > CAG-508 > CAG-269. The sequence continues at coordinate 4,530 of USCB01000037.1, forward strand.
AAATTGCACCATTGTTCCTTGGGGACCGGTTCTTTTATGAACATGTCCGTCAAAGAACCGGTCCCAAAAGAACAAATTGAAAAAAATGAAAGGAGAACAAATGCTAGTAGATAAAATCAAAAAAAGAGAACCGACAGCAAAAAGAAATATAAATAAAGTAGATATACAGGTAGGAAAATGGGTGAAATGTACAAAGTGCAAAGAAATTTTGTATAAAGAAGATGTAAGGAATAATCTAAATATATGTCCTGTATGTGGAGCATATTTTAGAATGCATATAAATAGAAGACTAGAAAGCATAATAGATGAAGGTACATATAAAAGATTCGAGTTAAACATAGATAATGTAAATCCATTAGGACTAGAAGATTATCCATCAAAAATTGAAAGGTTAAGGCAAAAAACAGATTTAGAAGAGGCTGTGAGCTGTGGTACACGGGAAAATTGAAGGAAAAGATGTTGTCATATGTATAATGGATAGTGGATTTCTCATGGGAAGTATGGGAACAGTCGTGGGTGAAAAAATAACCTATGCAGTAGAAAAAGCGATTGAACTCAAATATCCACTTATAATATTTACAGTATCTGGCGGAGCACGAATGCAAGAAGGAATAATGGCTCTTATGCAAATGGCAAAGACAACTGCTGCAATTTCTAAATTAAATGAATCAGGTGGACTTTATATTTCTGTTTTAACAGACCCAACTTATGGAGGTGTTACTGCATCTTTTGCAAGCATTGCGGATATTATTTTAAGTGAACCTGGTGCAATGATAGGATTTGCAGGTAAAAGAGTTATTGAGCAGACTATAGGGGAGAACTTGCCTGATGGCTTTCAAACTGCGGAGTTTTTGCTGGAGCATGGTTTCGTGGATAAGATTGTAGAGAGAAAAGATTTGAAGCATGTTTTGGGGAGATTGATTGAGTTGAATTAGATAGTTCCCTTTTAGGGACGGAGAATTTTGAATACTTTTTTGAAAAAAGTATCCAAAATTCTCCGTCCCCAAAAGGGAAAAAGAAAGGATGTGAAAAAATGCAAACAGCATGGCAAAAAGTACAAATAGCAAGAGCGAGCAACAGAAAAACATCACTAGACTACATAGAAAAAATATTTGATGAATTTATAGAATTACACGGGGATAGAAACTACCGCGATGACAAAGCAATGGTATGTGGTTTGGCAAGAATAGAAACACAAAATTATACAGTAATTGCAGAGCAAAAAGGGAGAAATACAAAAGAAAATATAGAAAGAAACTTTGGAATGCCAAATCCTGAAAGTTATAGAAAAGCAATTAGATTTATGGAGCAAGCCGAGAAGTTTAACAGACCTGTTATCACCTTTATAGATACAAAAGGAGCATATCCGGGAATTGGAGCAGAAGAAAGAGGTCAAGGTGAGGCTATTGCAAGTTGTATGCTTAAAATGGTAGGCTTAAAAGTTCCAATTATTTCAATTGTAATTGGTGAGGGGTCTAGTGGAGGAGCATTAGCAATAGGTGTTGCAAATAAAATACTTATGTTAGAAAATGCGATTTATTCAATTTTATCTCCAGAAGGGTATGCAAGTATTTTGTGGAAAGACGCGTCAAAAGCAGAAGAGGCAGCTGAAAAGATGAAACTTACAGCTAAAGACTTGTATGATTTGAATGTTATTGATAAAATTATTGAAGAGCCTGAAAATGATTTTGATATATTGACTAAAAATTTAAAGATGGAAATTGTTGGTGCAATTAATAAGATGAGTGAAATGTCTAAAGTTGATATTGTAAATGATAGATATACGAAGTTTAGAAATATGGGTGAATATGTTAGTTTAAATAAATAAAATTTTTCGAATTTGGGACGGTTCCTTTTTCAAAATGTCCCAAAAAGAACCGGTCCCAAAAGGACAAAAAGAAAGGATGAATAAAATGTTACTAAAAAATAAGAAAATATTAATAATGGGAATAAGAAATAAATGGAGCATAGCTTATGGTATTGCAAAATCTGCTTATGAAAATGGTGCAAAACTTATTTTTACATATACAGATGAAGAAAATAAAAGCAAAATAGAGGCGTTGATATCTGAATTCGAAGGAAGTAAAACATATGTTTTGAAAGATGCATCTATTGATGAACTTGTAGAGGAAACTTTTACTAAAATAAAAGAAGAAAATGGAAAAGTAGATGGAATTGTACATTGCATAGCTCATGCATTTACAGAGGATTTGCATAATGATTTTATAAAAACAAGTAAAGCAGGATTTACTCACGCTGTTGATGTTAGTAGTTATTCATTTGTTTTGACTGCAAGAAAGGCTAAAGAATTAGATATGTTGAATGAAAATGCAAGTTTAGTTGCTCTTACTTATTATGGTTCAACTAAGGTACTTACAGGATATAATGTTATGGGAGTTGCAAAGGCAGCATTAGAATCAAGCATTAGATATTTGGCGGATAATTTAGGTAAAGACGGAATTAGAGTAAATGGAGTTTCGGCAGGTCCTATTAAGACTTTATCAGCTAAAGGAATTAAAGATTTTGGAAGTATCTTAAATATTGTTGAGGAAAAAGCACCATTACATAAAAATGTTACGACTGTACAGGTTGGTAATGTAGTTTCGTTTTTATTGAGTCAAATGAGTGATTGTATTACTGGGCAAATTGTGTTTGCAGATAATGGTTATAATATTATGGGAAATTAAATTTTGTATTGGGGACGGTTCTTTTCGCGAAAAGAACCGTCCCCAATACAAAAATTATCTTAAAAGTTCAAACCAACTAGCAAAAATATTTTTCTCCATAGAAAAAATGTTAATTTTATCAACATCACTATTAGCAACCAAATTACACTCAGAAATAATATCGCCATTTAAAGAAAAAGAAAGTTTTCCGACAATTTGCCCTTTAGAAATAGGTGCAGAAATATTGTCATCAATTGAAATATTTTGCTCAATATTAATATCATTTCCTTTTGAAATTAAAGTTCCACAATCTTTATCTGCAATTATATCTACTGTTGGATAAATACCTTTATTTACAGAATAAGATTTTATAATATCATTTTTGGATGCCAATTTTTTAAATTCAAAATTATTGAAACCATAATCTAACAAACTTACTGCTGTACTAAAACGTACTTTAGAAGAAGGAGCCTTCATTACAACAGCAATTAGATTCATATTATTTCTAGTAGCAGAGGCAGATAAATTATATAAAGCAAGAGAAGTTGAACCAGTTTTTAAACCAGTACATCCTTGATAATTTCTAACTAGTTTATTTGTATTAACTAAACTTGACTTACCATCACGAAGAGAATCCATATAAATAGTAGTATATTTGGTGATTTCAGGATAATCGTTTAGTAAATGACGCGAAAGGATTGCAATATCATAACTTGATGTGTAATGGTCATCTTCGTCTATACCGTGGCAATTCTTATAATTGGTATCATTCATTCCAAAAGATTTAGCTTTTTCATTCATCATATTAACAAAATTTTCCTCAGTTCCACCTAGATATTCACCGCATGCTAGTAACGGCATCATTTGCAGAAACAACACAAATTGCTTTTAGCATTTCGTCAACTGTTAATTGTTCAGTAGTAGATAGCCAAATTTGGGAACCTCCCATAGATTCAGCATTAGCTGAGCAAGGGATTTTTGTATCATATCCTATTTTGCCTTCAGAAATAGCCTCCATTATTAAATAAATACTCATAAGCTTAGTAACACTTGCAGGTCTTAGTTTTTCGTGTGAATTATATGAATATAAAACTTGACCTGTTGATTGTTCGATTAATATACATGAACCACAATCTAAATTTAAAGGATTTGATGTGTCATCAGTACTATTAGATGATATGTTACTAGAAACTTCAGTTGTAAAAGCAGAAGGAGAATTCCACACATAGGAATTTGAAAAAGCATATATTGATATTGGAAAATATACTGAGATTTGGAATAAAAGCAAAAATGCAAGAATTTTTTTATTTAGTTTCATTAAATTTTTACCTCCAGTTATTTTTAATTTATGTTAAAAACAATGAAATATGCAAAAACTATCATAAATTTTATGATAGTTTGAAAATTTTTATATAAACATAATTTTTATCACATGAAGAAGTTATTTTTATTTTGTTGCCAGTATTATTAGAAAACTTAAAATCATAAGAACCATAAGCAACTGCTGCATCTTTTCCTTTTGAAACATAAGGGACAGTATTACTATGTTCATGCCTTTCAGTGATTTTTAAATTATCAACTTTGAGTACAGCATTATACAAAGTAGAACTAACCTGGCAGATTCCGTCCGCCCAAGAGCCTCTATTTTTTCGCCATCTTGAAAAACATCTGCTTTTTTGTATCCTTTTTGTGAGGTTGCTTTTCCAATTGTGTTACAAAAAGAAAATGTTTCTCCATTTTCTACAGTTGTATTATTTAAACTAGAGCATGTAATTGAAATATTTGTCTGTCTATTTGAATCTTTTGTGTAAATTTTTGTAGTAAAACTTGCAATTTCAGTTTCAGATGGTTGAGAGTTATTTTCAGATACTATGTTTTCAGTTTGATTTGAAACATTGGAATCGTTTTGTTGCAATTCATTTGATGGTGGGGCTACATTGTTTTCTGTAGAAGAAATTCTTGTAGAATTATATGGAAAATTATTTAAATTTGAATTGTTTGATGTATTTGAGGGATTTTTTTTATAAAAATAGAAGCCTAAAATACCTCCTAATATAATCAATCCAATGGCTATAAAAATATATATTTTTTTCAATTTTGTACCTCCGTTTTTATAGTATGTACATTTTTGATATAAATATTATATTTTTAATTATATAAATAAAAAAGTAGCATAGACTTTTTTTGTAAATAATGTTGAAAATAAAAAAATGTTTTTTTTTACCTTAAATGTAAAGTTGAGGGATTACTGGATTACCAGAAAATGAAATCAAAAATTTGACAAATCCACAAAAATAATATAAAATATGGAAAAAATAAAAAGCAAAGAACAAGAGGAGTATATTTGTACTTATTTTTAGAGAAAGGAAGTCATAGGCTGAAAACTTCCCAAATAAAGGCAAATAGAAAGTAGCTTGGGAGCTGATATATTGAAATAAAAGTAGATATATTCGGATAAGAACCGTTAAAAACTTAGAATGAGAATATTATAAAAATAATATAAAATTAAGGTGGTACCGCGAAAAAATCGCCCTTATGTGTAATAATTTTTTACATGTAGGGCGATTTTTGCTATTACCAAAAAAGGAGGATATTTATATGGATACAAAGAAAAATTTGGAAGGAAAATATAATCCAAAAGACTTTGAAGAAAAACTATACCAAAAATGGGAAGGAAAAGGATATTTCAAGCCAAGTATGGACAAAAACAAAGAGCCATACTGCATAATGATGCCACCACCAAATGTAACAGGAAAATTACACATGGGTCATGCATTAGATGATACAATACAAGATGTATTAATAAGAACAAAAAGAATGCAAGGATATGACTGTTTATGGTTACCAGGAAGTGACCATGCAGCAATATCAACAGAAATGAAAGTAGTACAGAAATTAAAGAAAGAAGGAAAAACAAAACAAGAATTAGGAAGAGAAAAATTTCTAGAAGAAGCCTGGGACTGGACACATGAATATGGTGGAATAATCCAAAAACAACAACGTAAACTTGGATGTTCATGTGATTGGGAGAGAAATAGATTTACACTTGATGATGGAATGAGTGACGCAGTACTAGAACAGTTTGTAAGTTTATATAACAAAGGTCTAATATATAAAGGAACAAGAATGGTAAATTACTGTCCAAGTTGTAAAACATCCATTTCAGATGCAGAAGTAGAATACCATGAAGAACCATCACATTTATGGCATATAAGATACAAAATTGTTGATGGAGATGGATATGTAGAAGTTGCAACAACAAGACCAGAAACAATGTTAGGTGATACTGCTGTTGCGGTTCATCCAGATGATGAAAGATATAAAAATATAGTAGGTAAAAAATGTATTTTACCAATAATGAACAAAGAAATTCCAATAATTGCAGACGAATTTGTAGAAAAAGAATTTGGAACAGGATGTGTTAAAATTACACCAGCTCATGATATGAATGACTATCAGGCAGGATTAAGACACAACTTAGAAATAGTAGAAGTATTTGATGAAAATAATAAAATGAATAGTTTAGTTCCAGAGTTAAAAGGAATGGATATCTTAGAGGCACGTAAAATAATAGTAGAAAAACTTCAAGAATTAGGAGCACTAGTAAATACAGAAGATTATACACATAATGTTGCTAAATGTGAAAGATGTAAGTCAACAATAGAGCCAAGAATCTCAATGCAATGGTTTGTATCTATGAAAGACTTAGCAAAAAGAGCAGCAGATAGTGTAAGAGAGGGAAAAACAACATTTGTACCAAAAAGATATGAAAAACAATATTTCAATTGGTTAGACAATATACAAGATTGGTGCATATCACGTCAATTATGGTGGGGACACAGAATTCCAGCATATTATTGTGATGAATGCGGAGAGATTACAGTAAGTAAAACTAATCCTGGAAAGTGCTCAAAATGTGGTTCAAGTCATATTCATCAAGATGAGGACACGCTTGACACTTGGTTTAGTTCTGCATTATGGCCATTTTCAACACTTGGTTGGCCAAATACAGAAAATGAAGACTACAAGAGATTTTATCCAACAAATGTACTAGTTACAGGATTTGACATAATAACATTTTGGGTATCAAGAATGATGACACAAGGACTAGAATTTACAGATGTAGAGCCATTTAAAGATGTATTAATACACGGAATAATACGTGATAGTCAAGGAAGAAAAATGTCAAAAACATTAGGAAATGGTGTAGACCCATTAGATGTTATAGAAAAATATGGAGCAGACGCACTAAGATTTTCAGTGCTTTCTGGAACAACAATGGGAAATGACATAAAATATATGCCAGAAAAATTAGAACAAGCATCAAATTTTGCAAATAAAATTTGGAATGCTGCAAAATTTGTTACAATGAATTTACCAGAAGTAGAAAAAATAAAAGATTTTGAAGAAAAAGTAATTGACAAAGAAACAAACAAATATAACGGAGAAATACTTGAAATAGAAGATAAATGGATAATAAATAAATTAGAAGATCTAATAAACGAAGTAACAAGAAATATTGAAAACTATGACCTTGGAATTGCAATAGATAATATTTATTCATTTATAAGAGATGAATTCTGTGACTGGTATATAGAAATGGCAAAAACAAGATTATATAGTGAAGATGAAAATAAAAAGATACAAGTATCATATGTACTGGTAAATGTACTTTCAAATAGCTTAAAATTATTACATCCATTTATGCCATTTATAACATCAAGAATTTATAAAGTTATATCAGAGTACACAGATAATAAAGAGCTTATGATATCAGAATGGCCAATAGCTAAAGATATAGAATTTATAGATAATGCAAAAATTGTTGAAACATTAAAAGATATAATTGTTGAAATACGTAATATAAGAGCAAAAATGAATGTTCATCCGAGTAGAAAAACAGATTTAATATTTGTTACAAAATATATAAAAGAAATTGAAGAATCAAAAGACTTCATAATTAAATTAGGATTTGGGGAAAAATTAATAGTTAAAGAACAAGCAGATGATATTCCGGAAAATGCAATAAGTATTGTAAGAGAGGGAATTGAACTTTATATTCCTCAAAATGGATTAATTGATTTAGAAGAGGAGGCAAAAAGAAAAGAAGAAGAAATAAAGAAAATTGAATTTGAAATTCAGAGAGCTGAAAAAATGCTTTCTAATCCAGGATTTGTAAATAAAGCACCAAAAGAAAAGGTGTATGAGGAAAAAGCAAAACTTGAAAAATATAAAAGCTTGCTTGAGAAACTTAAATAAAAATTCAGGAGAGAAAGGTGTGATATATATGAATCCAAAAAAAATGCCATATGGAATAAGTAATTATGAAGAATTAATAACTGAAAATTATTATTATGTAGATAAAACAATGTATATTGAAAAATTAGAAAACTTACCAGAAAAAAGAATAATGTTTTTACGTCCAAGAAAATTTGGAAAAACGTTATTTACAAGTGTAATTGAAAATTATTATGATAAAAAGAAAGAAGATAAATTTGAGTTATTGTATAAAGATACATACATAGGAAAAAATCCAACAAAAAACAAAAATAGTTATTGTATATTAAGATTTAATTTTTCAGGAATAGATACAGAAACAGAAGAAACAACTATAAGAGGGTTCAAAAATGAAGTGGCATCATCTATAGAAGTATTTAGTCATAGATACAATTTGGACTTTTATGTAAATAAAGAAGATGATGCGGAAAGCATATTAGATAATCTATTTAAAGCATTTTATGTTCAAAAATCAATGGAAAAAATATATGTAATAATAGATGAATATGACCATTTTGCAAATGAATTATTAGGTTTTAACCCAGAGCAATTTAGAGGACTAGTATCAAAAAATGGAAAAGTAAGAAAATGGTATGAAATATTAAAAAAAGGAACGGAAACAGTAGTTGACAGAATATTTATAACTGGAGTTGCACCAATAACATTAGATA
>USCB01000038.1 GCA_900553125.1 uncultured Clostridium sp.
TTTCATTTTTAATTTTTTTATAAAAAGACTTGACTTTTAATAGTTAGTCTCCTTTGTTTAATATAAACTCTGGTATTTTTATTTTTGTTGAATCTTTTGTATATGAAAATATAACATTTTTTAATTTAATATTTTCAAATCTCTCTAATAACCTTATTTTCTTATTATCTTTAAAATATTCATCTAATTGTTTTTTTGCTGTTTTATATCTTTCTGTTATATCTATTAGCCTAACTAGACTGTTCAAATTTGAATATAATTTTCCAATTGCTGATAAATAAAATAATAAATATGGTAATCCATCTTCTCCATTTGCAACCATTATAATTGTACTAATAATTACTACTAAATATAAAATATCCATTAAACCTGTAAATACACCATTTGCATTTGACCTTTTTCTTTCATTTATTTTTGTTACTTTTAAATATTCTTCTGCATTTTCTGTTATTTTATCATTGCAAAATTTAGATATATTTAATTTTCTTACAGCAATTATATTTTGTATAAAGTCAATAAAAGTTGCATTATATTTTGACTCTGCTTCGTTTACTTTCTTTTGAAATTTTTGTTTATTTTTTATCATTATATATTTTAAATAAACAGCTAGTGCTGATATAAAAATACATATCACACCAGTCATAATAGATTGTTTACAAACCATAATCAAAATAGAAGTTCCACCAATAATTAAAGGAATAACACTTATTTCAAATTGCCATGTCATTTCAAAAAAGTAAAATGATAAATTTGTTATTAGTTTATGTATATATCCTGTATGTGTATTTGAAATTTGCTCCATTGTCATGGATTGTAATTTATTAAAATAATATTTTTGTATTTTCGTCTGAGTTTTTTGATTATTAATATTATCTATATATGATGCTATTTTTCCTGAAATATGCATTATTATATGTGTAATTATAATGCAAATAGCCAATTTAATTAACTTATCTAATGTTAAAGGACTTGTTCCAAAATATGATAACACAAATGCTTCACCATAATCTGCTATCGAATACAATGTATTGAAAATTATGGAATATATAAATAATCTCTTCGGAACAATTTTTATTAACTCTTTCATTATCTTTCTCTCCTTTGTTTTATGCACATTCAACAAATAACTAAATAGATTTTAGCATAACAGCACAAAAAATGCAATAAATATATTTTCTCTTAAATTCCATTCAGATAAAATAAATAGAAATAAAACATTATTAGATGTCATTTTAAATATGACATCTAATAATTAAAATTTAATATTAAAAAATTTTAAAAACCTTACACAAATCACTCACAAAATCACACTATCTGCTATTTTACTAAACTTAAATCTCTATTCATACCTTGGAAAAGGAGGTCTTGGTGGTCTTGGTGGCATAGGTGGTCTTGGTCCCATACCCGGTCTGCAATTTGGTCCAAAACATCCCGGTCTACCTAATAATTCTCTTAAAATTAAAATTCTAATCAAATCATTTAAACCATTGTTTCTTCTAATTTGCCTTTTTTCTCCACGATTTTCTTCATCTTCTTTTTTATCATCAGTACTCTTTCCTCTAACATCATTATTTAAAGTAATATTTAGCTCAACTGCATCATTTGCCTCTATACTACTATAAACTTCTTCCACCATCCTATCAACTTCGTTTTTACTATATCCCCTATAATTATTTTTAGCACAAACTTTTCTAACCATTGGATACACAACTTTATAAATTTCTGGATAACAATCCTCTAATTCTTGAATAATGTTTCTACTTTGAGTATTCCCCTGAATATAATTTGGATTATAACTGTAAGGATAATTTTCTACCATTTCCAGTCCGTATCGTGGTTCATAATTCATTCCACAATTTTCATACGTGCTGGGCTCATATGTATTTCTATACCCACCTATTGGATAATTAAAAAAATTTTGCATATACTCTTCGTACATTTTTTATACCTCCTTAAAATTTCCCGCAAAAAAACATCTTTAGAAATTATTTTTCCAAAGATGCTTTTTCTGGAAAAATCTCAATTTGGTATATTTTATTCAAATGAGATTTTTTTGTTACATTTTATTTACAATATCTTTAAATTGATGACCTCTATCATACATATTTTTAAACATATCAAAACTCGTACTTGCAGGTGAAAATAGAACCACTTGACCTGGCAAAGAATAACGTTTTGCTAAAATCACAGCTTGTGACAAACTATTTACCATATAAATATTTATTTCTTTATTTTCAATTTCTTCTTCTGCTTTTACACTATCAAATATTTTTCCTGATGTTTGCCCCATTAAAATTAATGTTTTTACTTTATCAAGTATTGGTTTTGCAATAGGTGTATAATCTAAATTTTTATCTGCACCTCCTGCAATTAAAACAATTTCTTCATCAAATGCATTTAATCCTGATATTGTCCTTGATGGTGTTGAACTTGCCGAATCATTATACCATTTTACTCCATTTATTTCCTTAACAAATTCTATTCTATGTTCCACTCCTGGAAATGTTTTAATGACTTCTATTGCAGTAGAAATATCTACCAATGTCCTTGTTGCTGCAATAGCTGCACAAATATTTTCATAATTGTGTTTTCCTCTAATTGTAAGCTCTTTTGCACTTACTATGTGTTTTCTTAATTTATCATCACATTCTTTTATTACACCATTGTCCACAATATAACCATTGTCAAGTTTTTCTTTACTACTGAAAAATATCACTTTTCCCTTGACTTCTGAGGCACAATTTCTTGTTATTTCATTATCATAATTTAAAATTACAATCCCATCTCTATTTTGACACTTAAAAATATTCTTTTTTGCATCGATATATTCTTCATAATCTTTATGTACATTTAAATGGTTTGGTGTAATATTTGTTATAACAGATATATTAGGACTTACTTCCATTCCCATTAATTGAAAACTACTTAATTCCAAAACCACTTTATCATCTGGCTTAATTTCATGTAATTTAGTAAATAATGGTGTTCCAATATTCCCTCCAACATAACAGTTATATCCTGCTTTTTTTAATATTTCTGATATTAAAGTTGTTGTAGTTGTTTTTCCATCACTTCCGGTTACTCCAATAACTTCAGCTGGACACATTTTCATAAGAAGTTCAACTTCAGTTGTAATAATCGCTCCTCTTGCTGCCTCTTCTTCTAATTCTGGAACTGTTGGCAAACAACTTGGACTACGAAGTATTAAATCAAAGTTTTGTAATTTGTTTAAATACCCTTTTCCAAGTGATATTTCCATCGCATAATTTGTTACTTTATCCATTATTTCTTTTGGTATTTCTCCTATTTCGCGTGAATCAAATACTGTGACTTTTGATTTTTTTTCGTGAAAATAGTCTATTAATGGTAAATTACTAACACCAAGTCCTATTATTGCTACTTTTCTATTTTTTATGTATTCTTCAAACTCTATTAATTTTTCATTTTGATATTCCAATTTAATTTCTTCCTTTCCTTGTTTTTTATATTTTATGCTTTTTTTTTCTTTTCGTTCATATTAGCATATTTTTTTTATTTTTACAAGTTTGATGTGTATGTTTTCTTTATTTTTGGTTCATAATATTTATATAATTTAGTTATAACGGAGGTGTTTAACATGGCTAAAAATAAAAAGAACAAAAATAATAATAACAACAGTAATAACAATAATAATAGTGAAAATAATCAATAATTTTGAATTGGGGACGGTTCTTTTCGCAAAAAGAACCGTCCCCAATTCAAAAAAATTAAAATCTATGGACTAAAAACTGCCCACAAAACATATGTCCATATCAAACCTCTTACTAATTCTTTGTCTGTAAATACATCTTTAAACTTTTCTACCATGGATTTTATTTCCAATTGTAATTCTTCACTATCTTCTACTATCTCAATTTTATATGATTCCACATTTTCAGCCGTAAAATATACAATAAATTTTTTGGGTTCATTTATATTTGTATTTTCAATCTTTAGATATTTAATTCCAACTGTCTTATCTTTTCGATTGTATATTTCCACCCTTATATATTTGCCATTTAAATCATTTTCTTCTGTGCTTGTTACCTCGCCAAATATTCTACCATTTACCTTTGTTGATTGTGCTATATCTATTTTTATTTGTTCTGGTATATCTGTTTTTACTTCCATATTTTCATATGTTGAATTAAAACCTATGTATGTCATTGCCATTGTAAATATATACATTAGTATTATCCATATTATATATTTTCTAAATTTTTTTAATTTTCCCATATTTCCTCCATTTTTACCGTTTATTCTTTATTTTAAGGAAACTATTCTCACATAAAATTTTGATTTTATTTACAAATTATATCTTCAATTTTATCTATACTTGTTTCAATTTTTTCTCCTGTTAGATTATTCTCTATTTCAATTTTTTCTCCTTCTTGTCTATCACCAATAACAACTATATATGGTGTACCAAGTATCTTTGAATCTTTTATTTTTGCGCCTATTGTTATATTTTCTCTATCATCTAAAATTACGCCAATTTTCTTTTCAGATAGTTCATTATATAATTTATTTGCAAGTTCTTTTTTCTCTTCGTTTTCTTGTTTTACAATAATTTGTAGCATGTATGGGGCTATTGATTTTGGAAGAACAAAACCACATGGCATATTTGATTTGTCATTTACAACACATTGTTCATAAATCGCTGCAAGTGTTCTACTTACACCTATTCCATAACATCCCATATAATATAGATTTTCTTTTCCTTCTTTATCCACATATTTTCCATTCATCATTTCTGAATACCTTGTTCCTAGTTGGAATATATGTGCTAGTTCCATTGTTCTTATTTCTTTGAAATTTGAAATATCTTCTATTCCATACTCATTTTTTAAATATTCTGTATAATCTTCTCTTTCTAATATCTCTGTATTTAGTCCTAATCCTGTCTTTTCATCATATAGTATTTTATCTTCACCTTGCTCAGAAATAATCATAAATTCTTCTGATTTCTTTCCTCCCATTGCTCCATTATCTGCAACTATTGGTATAACTTTCATTCCTATTTCTTCAAATATTTCCAAAAATGCTTTTCTGACATTTTCATATGATGTTTCCATTCCTGAAACACTTTCATCAAAACTATATGCATCCATCATTGTAAATGATTTTCCTCTTAATAGATACCCTCTTGTTCTTATTTCATTTCTGTATTTTTCTCCTATTTGATAATATGTTACAGGTAAATTTTTATATGATTTAAGCTTTTCTCTTGAGAATTCAAGCATTGCCTCTTCTCCTGTTGGAGCTAAACAGAATGTTCCTTTATTTGATTCTGTTATCAACATTGTTCCTTCATCTACATACATATCATATCTTCCAGAATTTTTCCATATTGTATCTGGTTGTAATGTTGGAAGTAATACTTCTATACATCCATATTTATTAAGTGTATCCACTATAATTTTTTCTATATTTCTTTTTACTAATAATGGTACTGTATTATATGCAAATAGCCCTGCTCCATATTGTACAATTTGTCCTGTTTGTAATAATATACTTTGACCTGGATACATTTCATCTAATTTATTTAATTTTACTGAACCCATTCCTGTTTGTGATAATCTCATTTTTCTTTCTCTCCTTTATTTTCTATTAATTCGTCTATAACAATTTGATTGTTTGAATCTAATTTATATTTTGGAAGTTCTGGCAAATCATCTAAACTACTGTAACCAAATATTTTTAGAAATTCATTTGTAGTTTTATATGACATTGGCTTTCCTGGTAAATCTAGTTTTCCCGCCTCTTCTATTAAACCATATTCAAGCAATTTATACATAGTTCCATCAACATTTACTCCGACGAATTCCTTCAATTTCTGCCCTTGATATTCTAGGATTATATGCAATTATTGAAAGTGTTTCTAATGCTGCATTTGATAATTTTGGCTTATTTCTTTTATCTATTATTTTATATACATATTCATAATATTCTTTTTTAGTCGAAAGTTGATAGCTATCTTCTATTTTTATAATTTCAATCCCTCTATTATTCTCTTTATATTCTTCATTCATTTGATATATTATTTCTTTAATTTCATCTTTTGATTTTTCTAATATTAGGCTTAATTCTTTGGTTGTAACCTCTCTTCCAACTGCAAATAAAATTGCCTCTATTATTCCCTTTGCTTCTTTTGATTCCATTTTTCTATCCTTTCACTATGTTGCTTATACGTTTTATTAAATTCTAGCCCTTTCATGATTTCCACCTATATGCCATATATAATCCATATCTGATTCGACTTTTTCTTCAATTTGTTCAACATCATTTCCTTTTCTATGTTCTTCATCAACTTTTTCTTCAATTTCTTCTCTATAATTTTCTCCGTATTTTTTAGTTAATCTCTCAACAATACCTTGTAATTCATCATTATGTTCTTTTCTCATATTTTTAGTTTCATCATATTCTTTTTTACTTAATTGATTCATCTGTTTTTGTTCTTTTGAATTAAGAGGTTCTTCTGTTACATCTTCTAATTTGAATTCTATTGTTGGTCTAGTTCTTCCTTGTATACTGTCTTCACTATATATCTTATCTGTTTCTATTGGTTCTTGTATAATTGAAATTTGTTTTGCCTGTCTTGGGTCTGTTGTACCACCATTATTTACTAAATTCTCATTACGATCCACTCCTAAATACCATTCTTCACCAACATTAAATCTTGCTCTTACATTTGGTATTTTAAATTTTGATGTCCTTAATAAAACACTGTCAGTATCTGGTTTTGACACATGTTCTCCATCAGCCCAACGTTCTCTTGTTTGTTCTTGTTTTAATCTTGTATTTCTATCTCCTAACTCCTGTGGTATTATTACTCCACCATCTAATTCTATTATGTCACCACTAGGCGAAACTATTGCAAATGTATCTTCAGATGTTCTTTCTTTTACCTTTTCTCCCTTTGATTCTTCTAATTGACTCAATTCTTTAGAATCAATTATAGTCAAAAATCCTTTTTCAAAACCTTTTTCAGAAACACCTTCTGGCATTCTGTCTTTTAAAGAGTCTTCTATTCCTAAAATATCCCATAAATAATATCCATTAACTATAGTATCTAATCTTATTTGTGTTCTCATATTTAATGCTATCTCATATTTTAGGTTTTTTAATTTTTTAGGTTTTTGGTCTTTATCTTCATCATTTTCCTCTTCTTCTTTATTCTTTTTCTTTTCTTCTTCCTTTTCCTCTTCTTTTTCCGGTTTCTTTTCATGTTCTTTACTTGCTAAATCTCTTCCCTCTCCTGCTTTTTCAGAATCATTTGCTGATGGGTCTTCTTCTAAATCTATTCCTTGGCTAAGCATTATTTGTCTTTCAAGTCTTTCTTTGTCTAATTCAAACTCTTTTGCAACTTGTAATCCCTTTTCTTCGCTAAAATCATTATATGCAATAACATCACCTGAATCATTATATATAAGATTATATTCATAACCATCATGAACTTCACTTATTAAAAATAATCTACTTGCCTCTAATTCTCCTGTTTCCTTTTTAATATATGAAAAATATCCTAACTGTTTACATTTATCTCTTTGTACAGACTCCTGTTTAAAATTTGCCTGTTGACTCTTTTTTATAATTTCCTCTTCTCTTGCCCTAATTAATACATATAATATCTGCTCACTTGTTATATTTCTTTGTTTTGACATATCAAAAACCCTCCTTTTATATATCTTCTGCAATTAAATCATAATCACTCACATCTACTATTTTACACCAAATAAATTGATTTAGCAAATTTTCATTTTTTTGATTTCTTTTTATATAAACAATTCCATCCTCTTCTGGTACATCTTTTGATGTTCTTCCTATTAAATATTTGCCATCAAATGATAAGTTTTCAACCAAAACTAACATTTCTTTACCAATATTTTCTTCTAATTTTGCTCTTGAAACCTCTTTTTGTAGACCCATTATTTTTCTTAACCTAGATTCTTTTGTCATATGATGAATTTGATTTGGCATCTTAGCAGCTGGTGTATTTTCTTCTTTTGAATATTTAAATACTCCTAGTTTATCAAAGTTCGTTTTTTTAACAAATTCGTATAATTCATCAAACTCCTCTTGACTTTCACCTGGGAAACCAACAATTAAACTTGTCCTTAATACAACATCTGGAATCTGTTTTCTTATTTTATCTATCAACTCAACAATATCT
Source organism: uncultured Clostridium sp. (assembly GCA_900553125.1). GTDB lineage: Bacteria > Bacillota > Clostridia > TANB77 > CAG-508 > CAG-269. The sequence continues at coordinate 8,192 of USCB01000038.1, forward strand.
TCTTTTGATGTTTTTCTATTCATCTTTTTTAAAATATTATTTGAAATATGTTGAATTGGTATATCAAAATATTTACAAATTTTGTCATTATTTTTTACAGTATCAATAAGGTCATCAGTAATACCTTCAGGATAACTATATAAAAATCTTATCCACTTAATATTTGGTATTTCACTTATTTTCTGAAGTAGTTCAGCTAATTTTGATTTTCCGTATAAATCAATACCATATTTAGTAGTATCTTGAGCAATAACAATTATTTCTTTAACGCCTTTATTTGCAAGCATTTCAGCCTCTTTTAAAATTTCATTCATAGGTCTACTTATAAATAAACCCCTTATATATGGAATAGCACAATATGTGCACATATTACTACATCCTTCGCCAATTTTCAAGTATGCATAATTTTCTCCTGTTGATACTGTTCTTGCTAAATATTCTTTTTCTGCAAACATTGGTAATTGCTTAATTTTACCATCTTCAATATTTTCTTTTGGGTGTGTTTTATCGATTCTATCTTCCAATAATTCAGCAATTTTATCCCATAATTTATTATAATCTTCAATTTTTAAAAATAAATCAACCTCTGGGATTTCTTTTACTAAATCATCATAATATCTCTGAACTAAACATCCCATTGCAATTAAAAATTTACATCTTTTATTTTTATATTCAGCCATTTCTAATATTGTATTTATTGCCTCAACTTTAGCTGATTCTATAAAACCACATGTGTTTACAACTATTATATCTGCCTCTTTTGGGTCATTTACAATATTAAAATTGTGCTCCTTAAATTTTCCTATTGCAACTTCTGTATCTATTAAATTTTTACTACATCCTAGTGATATAAATCCTACATTCATATTTTTACTCCTTTTTTTGTATTGGGGACGGTTCTTTTCGCGAAAAGAACCGTCCCCAATACGAAAAATCAATTCTCATCTTTTATATAATATTTAGTTCCAACCATCTTATCTGGTAAATACTGTTGTTCCACATAATGACCTGGAAAATCATGAGGATATAAATAACCTTGATGATATCCCAAACTTTCCATTCCTCTAGCAGGTGCATTTCTAATATGCATAGGAACCTCTCCAGTATCCTTGTTTGCCACATCTTCTAAAGCTCTATTTATAGCCAAATATGATGCATTTGATTTTTTCGATGTTGCAACATAAACAGCCGCCTCTGCTAATATAATTCTTGCCTCAGGCATTCCTACCATATTTACAGCTTGCATTGCAGAATTTGCAATAACTAGTGCATTTGGGTTTGCCATTCCTACATCTTCTGATGCAGAAATTACTATTCTACGTGCTAAAAACATTGGGTCTTCACCAGCATTTATTGCCCTTGCTAGGTAAAATATTGCTGCATCAGGATCAGAACCTCTTAGTGACTTGATAAATGCACTTATATTATCATAATGTGAATCTCCTTTTTTATCAAATACAGCCTTTTTTTCTTGTATACAATCTTTCAATACTTCATCAGTTATATTTATTACTCCTTTTGAATCCATATTTGTGGTTAAAACTGCTATTTCCAACGAATTTAAAGCTGTCCTCACATCTCCATTTGATATTGTACTTAATTTTTTTAGTGTATTATCATCTATATTTACATTGTATTCTCCAAGTCCTTCTGGCTTTTTTAATGCCATTTTTAAAACCTCAAATATGTCATTTTCATCTAATGGCTCTAATTTTACTACCATTGAACGAGAAATTAATGCTTTGTTTACTTCAAAATAAGGATTTTCTGTAGTTGCTCCTATTAAAATAATAGTTCCATTTTCTACATAAGGCAATAACGCATCTTGCTGAAGTTTATTAAACCTATGAATTTCATCTATAAACAATATTGCTTTTCCTGTTGGATTTAACATGAAATTTTTGGTTTCTTCTATAACATTTTTTATATCTGCAACACCTGCTGTTACTGCATTGATTTTATAAAATCTATATTTTGTCGTTTCACTTATAACTTTTGCAAGTGATGTTTTTCCACATCCTGGAGGTCCAAATAAAATTAAACTTGTTAGTCTATCTGCTTTTATTGTCCTGTATAAAATTTTATCTTTTCCTAATATATGTTTTTGACCTACATATTCTTCTAGCGTTTTGGGTCTTATTCTATACGCTAGTGGTTCATTTGAATTCATATTTTCACTTCCTTTTTTTCTGATTGGGGACGGTTCCTTTTCGGAAAAGGAACCGTCCCCAATCAG
>USCB01000039.1 GCA_900553125.1 uncultured Clostridium sp.
ATTAATTAGTATTACTGCCTCAGCTCCTACTTATGATTTTAGTTTTTCATAAATTGTCAAAAAGTCTTATAAAACTTTTCGCTTTATAAGACTTTTTTAAAAATTAACTGCTTTTTGAATAGCTAAACTTTCTTCCGGGGTCAATTTATATTTTGACTCCCCATCTTCAATAGGTTTGGCATAAATATTTGACATATCTCTTGAATATATACCATTAAATACAACACCATTATTTTTTTCATCTAATAAACATACAGCAAAACTCAAATCACTTCCTGTATCTTTATAAGCATTGTATCTAACAACTCCTACTTTTTGAATACACTTCTTATTTTTTTCATCTAACTCTTTATAATACAAAGAAAGTTTTCTTATTTCTTCTTCTGACAAAGAAACTCTTTTCATATAATTATCTAAATCTTCTTTTATATTTTTTCCATCCCCTAGTTTTTCCATAAAAATTTTATCTTTATTGTATATATTTTTTATTCTAATATTACTTATAATTGAACTAACTAATAAAATAATGTTCAATATAAATATAATTATTAAAAATAAATCACTATGTAAAAAACTCAATTTAATCCTCCTAGTTCCTTAATCATGTTTTATCAATCCAAGTATTCTTTCTAAATCATCATTATTCGTATAATTAATTATTATTTTTCCACTACGTCTTCCTGCATCAATTTTTACCTTTGTACCAAAAAATCCTTGAAATTTATCTTCTATATCTTTATATACAACCGCATATTTTTCAGCTGTATTTTTATTATTTTTTTGATGATGTATTTTCTTTTCTGCTTGTCTTACAGATTCCCCTCTTTCAATCATTCTTTTAGCCATTTCAAACTGTTTTTTAGGATCTGTAATTGCAAGAAGTGCTTTACAGTGTCCTTCTGTAAGCTTTCCTTGTTTAGCAAATTCTAATACATCTGGACTCAAATTTAAAACTCTAACAGAGTTTGCAATACTACTTCTTCCTTTTCCTAAAACTTTTGCAATTTCTTCTTGAGTCATATTATAATCTTCCATTAATGCTTTTATTCCTGCTGCTTTTTCATATGCATTTAGGTCTTCTCTTTGCATATTTTCTATCAAAGAAATTTCTTTATTTTTTCTGTCATCATCATCTCTAATTATTGCTGGAATTTCTGTTAAACCTGCTTTTTTAGCGGCTCTCCATCTTCTTTCCCCTGCTATAATTGCATAATATCCTTCTTTTTTTGTGACTACTATTGGTTGAATAACTCCATACATTTTTATTGATTCTGCAAGCTCTCCAATTGATTCTTCATCAAAGAACTTTCTTGGTTGTTCTCTATTTGGTTCTATATCTATTAATTTTAAACTTTGTAAAGAATCATCTGATTGAATTTTCTCTTCTTCAACTACTGGCATTGAAAATAATGCATCCAATCCTTTTCCTAATCCTGTCTTTTTTACCATTTGTACTATTCCTCCCTCTCTTATATTTATCTTGATGCTCTTGCTTTTTGTTCTAGTTCATTCCATTTCAAAAATTCTTTTGCAAATTTTTCATAACTTCTAGCACCTTTTGATTTTGGGTCATATATTGTAATTGGCATTCCATAACTTGGAGCTTCACTTACCTTTACATTTCTTGGTATTACTGTTTTATATACTTTATTTTGAAAAAATCTCTTAACCTCTCTAACAACTTGATTTGCAAGATTTGTTCTTATATCATACATTGTTAAAATTGCACCTTCAACATATAAGTTTTTGTTTAGGTGTTTTCTTACTAATTCAACTGTATTTAAAAGTTGTCCTAATCCTTCTAATGCATAGTATTCACATTGCACTGGTATAAGCACACTATCTGATGCTGTAAATGCATTTAATGTAATTAATCCAAGTGATGGTGGACAATCTATCAATATAAAATCAAATTGATCTTTTATAACATCTATTTTTTCTTTTAATCTTTGTTCTCTTGACATCATTGAAACAAGCTGTACTTCTGCTCCTGCAAGATTCATATTAGAAGGAGAAATATATAAATTCTTGATTGCTGTTTCTTGTATTATGTCTTCTGCAGCAACATCTGTTATCAATAAATCATAAGTTGATAAATCTGATTCTTTTTCAATTCCAAGACCACTAGTTGCGTTTCCTTGAGGGTCTGTATCTATTAATAATACTTTTTTTCCTTTTTTTGCTAAAATTGTACTTAAATTAACTGTTGTGGTAGTTTTTCCAACTCCACCTTTTTGGTTTGCTACTGATACTATTTTTCCCAATTTTCTTCCTCCATTTGTACCAAAAGAGCCGGGTCTTTTGGGTACATTTTGTTCTTTATGTTAACTTTTTTTATTTTACCCTTTTTAATATAACTAATAATATACAAATATTATTAATATGTCAATACAAAATTTTAATTTTTTTCTGCAATTCATAATAAAATCTAAAATCATGGTAACACCATTCGACATTTTTCGACAAAATACGACAAAAATACCCCCAAACATTACGGAAACCGAACACTTTAAAAATTGTTCCACAAAAAAATTGATAATGTTCCACACTAAATGGAATATTATCAATTTTTTAGCCATCTATCTCAAAGGCTGTTTAGCAGGTGTTCCAGCTTTTCTTGGATATTTTTTAGGTGTTTCTTTTACTTTATCAATTATAATAATATTTCTCTTCATGTCAGTTCCAGGTAAACAAAACTCTTCTTTTAATTTTACTTTTCCACCTAATTCTTTTAGAGCAAATTTCGCATCATTTAATTCATCTTCTATTTGGTTTCCCTTCATACAAATAATTTTTCCTCCAACTTTTACAGCAGGAAGTAAATATTCTGCTAAAACACTTAAATTTGCAACAGCTCGTGAAACAGCAATATCAAATTTTTCCCTATAAATTTTATTTTGGCAAAATTCTTCTGCTCTTGAATGTACAGTATCTACATTTTCTAATTTCAATTTTTCTTTAACATCATTTAAGAAGTTTATTCTTTTATTTAAGGAATCTACTAAAACAAAATTATTTTTTTCATTTATTATTGCTAATGGAATTCCTGGAAATCCTGCCCCTGTTCCAATATCAACAAGTCTCTTATTATTGCCTATATATTTTTGAATTGTAAGACAATCTACAAAATGTTTTAAAATAATCTCATCAGATTTAGTTATAGCTGTTAAATTAATTTTTTCATTCCATTCTAAAAGCAAATTCATATAATCATAAAATTTAGATATTTGATTTTCTGTTATATCTACATTAATTTCATTCACTAATTTCTTTAAATTTTCATCAAAATTATTTTCCATCAAATCTTCCTTTCTATTAAGCTTTGTTTTTCATCTGTAAATAAATCAAAAGCACATTTATATCAGCAGGTGATACTCCTGAAATTCTTGAGGCTTGACCAATTGACAAAGGTTTTATTTTATCAAGTTTTTGCCTTGCCTCTAAACTTAATCCCTTGATATCCTGATAAACTATATCTTCAGAAAGAGTCTTACTCTCCATTTTTTTAAATTTATCAACTTGCTCTTCTTCCATTTTTATATATCCTTCATATTTGATTTGAATTTCAACTTCTTCCTTTTCTTGAATTGAAAGTTCTGGCATATTATCATCTATCTTAGATAAATCTTTATATCTAATTTCTGTCCTTTTTAATAATTCAGAAAGTTTGGAACCTGTTGATAATGGTGTTGTCCCTTTTTCTTTTAAAAATTCATTTACATTTTCAGTAGGTTTTACAACTGTTTGTCTTAGTCTTTCTATTTCCTTTTCAATATTAGCCTTCTTTTGTAAAAACCTTTGATATCTTTCTTCAGATATAAGACCTATTTCATGTCCAATTTCAGTTAATCTTAAATCTGCATTATCCTGACGAAGTAATAACCTATATTCCGCTCTCGATGTCATCATTCTATATGGTTCATTTGTCCCTTTTGTAACAATATCATCAATTAAAACACCAATATAACCTTGTGTTCTGTCTAAAATAACAGGATTTTTTCCTTTTATTTTCAAAGCACTATTAATTCCCGCAATTAAACCTTGACAAGCTGCCTCTTCATATCCAGAAGTTCCATTTGTTTGACCTGCAAAAAATAAACCATCTATATCTTTATATTCTAATGATAATTTTAATTTTGAAGGGTCAATGGAATCATATTCAATTGCATAAGCAGGTCTTGTAAAGTCACAATGCTCTAGACCTGGTAAAGTTCTATACATGGCAATTTGCACATCTTCTGGAAGTGATGAACTCATTCCTTGTGCATACATTTCATCAGTATCAAGTCCAATTGGCTCAATAAAAACCTGATGTCTTGGTTTATCACTAAATCTTACAACTTTATCTTCAATTGATGGACAATATCTTGGACCTGTTCCCTCAATTTTTCCTGCATATAATGGAGACCTATGTAAATTATCTCTTATTATTTTATGTGTTTCTTCGTTTGTATAAGTTAAATAACAATCTTGTTGCTCAAAATCTTTAACCTCATCTTCTAAAGAAAAAGGTACTATATCACTATCTCCTTTTTGAACTTCCATTTTACTAAAATCAATACTTTTTCTATTAATTCTTGCAGGTGTGCCAGTTTTAAATCTAATTAATTTCACACCTAATTTTTCAAGACATTTAGCTAACTTATTTGAAGGAAATACTCCATCTGGACCACTTTCTTTTGAATAATCTCCAATAAATATTTTTCCCTCTAAATATGTACCTGTTGCAATTATAATATTTTTAACATTATATATCGCTCCTACATCTGTTTCTAACGATTTAACTTTTCCATCTTCAACTTCTATATTTACAATTTCTGCTTGTTTCAATTCTAGATTTTCCTGTTTTTCCAATGTATGTTTCATTTCCATTTGATATCTTTTTCTATCAGCTTGTGCTCTTAAAGAATGAACAGCTGGTCCTTTAGATGTATTTAACATTTTAATTTGAATCATAGTTTTATCTATATTCTTTCCCATCTCTCCACCTAAACAATCAATTTCTCTTACAAGGTGTCCTTTTGAACTTCCTCCTATATGAGGATTACAAGGCATATTTGCAACTGCCTCTAAACTTATTGAAAATACCAATGTTTTCATTCCCATTCTTGCTGTTGCTAAACCTGCCTCACATCCTGCATGTCCAGCCCCAATTACTGCTACATCATAGTTTCCTGCTACATAACTCATTGTGGAACATTCCTCCTTTTTATATTTTATATTTTTTGTATGTGTACATTTTACTGTACTTAGTACATTTTGATATACCATATTTTTCCAATTCTTTTGTCGTGGAACAAGAATTTTTGTTCTATTTACATAACTTACTTTGTTGCAATCATAAATTAGACTATATGATTTATATTAGACATTAATTGTTTATAATTTTAGTTTTAAATTATAAATCATTTGTAATTCGCCTTAAAATCAAAAATTAGCTTTTTTGTTTTTTTATAACAAACTGTATCATTTTTATATGTAAAATCCTTTATTTTTGATTTTCAAAAGACGTTTGTCCATTATTTACCCAAACAAAATCTGGCAAAAATTTCATTTATTATTTCTTCACTTGTTTCCTCTCCTGTAATTTCTCCTAAATCACTTAAAACATTTTTCAAATTAATTGCAATAATATCAATTGGCATATTCATATCCAAACTCTCCATTGCTTTATTTAAATTTTGAATAGCTTTTTGAATTTGTATTTTATGTCTTTCATTTGTAATTACAATGTCATTATCTACATTTATTTGATTTAAATTAAATAAATCGCTTATTTTTTCATATAATTTATCAATTCCCTCTTTTTTTAATGCTGAAATTTTAAGAATATTATTAAATCTTGAAATTTCGGTTGTATTTTCATTAATCATTTGTTTTAAATCAATTTTATTTAATATAATAATCGTTTTTTTAGGATTAACAATATCTAAAATTTCAATATCCTCTTTACTTAAATCTTTACTTCCATCAATTATAACAATTGCTAAATCTGCCTCTTTAGCATATTTTATAGATTTTTCAATTCCAATTTTTTCAACTGCATTTTCAGTTTCTCTAATACCTGCTGTATCAATTAATTTTAAAGGAATTCCATTAATATTTACAAATTCCTCAATTGTATCACGTGTTGTTCCTTCATATTCTGTAACAATAGCTCTATCCTCCTTTAAAATTGCATTTAAAAGTGAAGATTTTCCAGCATTAGGCTTACCTATTATAGCAGTTTTTATCCCTTCTTTTATTAATTTACCATTATCAAAAGATTTTTCTAGTTTTTTTAACTTATCTAAAACATCTATCATTTTAGCTTTTAGTTCATCATCCAAAACCTCGGGTGTATCATATTCTGGATAATCTATTGAAACTTCAATATTTGTCATAACATCCAAAATTTCATTTTTAATTTTTCTAATTGATATAGCTAAATAACCCTCTAATTGCTTAATTCCCTCTTTTGCCTCTCTATCAGATTTAGCATTTATAATATCAATTACAGACTCTGCCTGAGATAAATCAATTCTTCCATTAAGAAAAGCTCTTTTGGTAAATTCACCTGGTTCTGCCAAATCAGCACCATTTTTCAAACAAATTTGCAAAATTTTTCTCATAATTATATTTCCACCATGTGAATTTATTTCACACATATCCTCTGTTGTGTAACTTTTAGGGCTTTTAAAATATGAAACTAAAACTTCATCAATTACTTTTCCATCATCCACTATATTTCCATATTGCATTGTATAACCTGGAATTTCTGATATGTCTTTTGGGTATTTTGCAATAAATATTTTACCCAGAATTTCGAATGTTTTTTCACCACTCATTCTAATTATACCTATTCCCCCAATACCGTGGAGCCGTAGATATTGACGCTATTGTACTCATTATTTTTCTCCTTTCTTTTGCTGGACCATTGGGGTCGGTTCTTTTTGGTTCCATTTTGTCAAATTATTTTAATAATTGAAAATGGGACCAAAAAGAACCGACCTCAATGGTCCCAACGCAAAAATTAAAAAAAGTCAAAATTCCATTAATCTTTTGCGATTAAAATCGGAACTTTGACTTCTGATTTTTTATTTAATTATTTTAAACTAATTACAATTCTTCTTCTTGGTTCTTCACCAATACTTTCAGTTTTAACAGTCTTTGATTCTTGCAAGGCTGAATGAATTATTTTTCTTTCATATGCTTGCATTGGCTCTAGTTTAATTGGTTTTCCCGTTTTTTCAACTGACTTTGCAAGTTTTAATGCTAGATTTTCAAGTGTTTTTTCGCGTTTTTCTTTATAATTTCCAATATCAAGTAAAATTCTTATCTTTTCCTCTGAATTCTTTCCAGCCATTGACGATATTAATGTTTGAAGTGCATATAAAGTTTCTCCTCTATATCCTATAAGTATAGCTGAATCTGCTCCTTCTATTACTATTTCTAATCCGAAATCGTCCTTTTTTATTTTATAATTTGTATCATTTCCTAATTGTTTTAAAAATTCATCTAAAAACGTTTTTACATTTTTTTCAGCTTTTTCAAGGCTTTCAGATGATACAGGTTGTTTTTCTTTTCTTAAATATTTTTCATTAACCTTTTCATCTTTTTCTTTATGTTCTTCTTTGTCTTCTTTTAAGGTTAATTCAACTTTTACAACTCTTGGCGCTAAAATACTAAAAAAACTTCTTTTTTGTTCATTTTCTAATACTTTTATATTTACCATATTTCTAGAAACATTAAGGATTTTTAATCCTTTTTCTATTGCTTCATTTGTTGTATTTCCTTCTGAAATAATACTATTTTTAGGCATTATTTTTTGCCTCCTCTTTTTCATCTTTTAAAAATTTATTTAAGAATAATCTTTCAAAAATCATTAAAATATTATTTATAAGCCAATATAATGCAAGTCCTAGAGGTGCAATACATGCAATTGATATTGACATTAATGGCATAAACCATGACATGCTTTTATTTGCCTGTTCCATTGCATCATATTCTTCTTCAATCCTAGTTTCCTTTCCATCACCAATTAATTTTTCATCTTTTTTCTTTTTACCTGTTGAATTTGTTGATAATTTTATAGAAACAAATGATGAAATTACATATAACATTGGAATTATAAGAACTTTTAAATCTCCTAAGTCTTCAGTTGGTACTTTACTTAAATCTAATCCTAAGAATTCCATATTTATATAGGCTTTATCTTTATAATCATTTATATTAAATGTATCTTTTTCTTCTGTTTGAGTATTTTCTTCATTACTTGTTTGTTCTTGATTTTCTGTATTTTCATTATTTTGATTTTCCTGATTTTGGTCTTCTTCACTTACGGAAACTTGACTTTCGCTTTCTAGCTTGTTCATGTAATTTATAACAGCTATTTCTTTATAGTTACTTGTATTTCCCTGTTCTTGAACAACTGATTCTAATTTTTCAATTACATTTCCATCAACTTTTTTCATATATGTAAGTGGCGAACGAACTAAGTAAAATACTGAAAATAACAATATTATCTGTACTATTGCACTAAAACATCCTGAAAATGGGCTTAACTTTTCCCTTTTATATAAAGCCATTACTTCTTGATTTAACTTTTCAGGGTCATTTTTATACTTGAACTGAATTTGTTTCATTTCGTCATTAATTTTCTGACTTTTTTTCATTGTTTTTTGCTGATTTATTGAAATTGGTAACATTATTATTTTTATTAATACTGAAAATAATATAATTGCTAAACCGTAATTTCCTACAAATTCATACAAAAAGTTTAAAACATATCCAAACAAGTTTGCAAAAAAAGATATCATATAATCCCTCCACTTTTATGAAATATGCTTATTTTAATGGGTCATATCCTCCTTTTGAAAAAGGATTACATTTTATAATTCTTATTATTCCCAAACATATTCCTTTTAAGGCTCCATATTTTTCAATTGCTTGTTTTGTGTATTCTGAGCATGTTGGATAATATTTGCACCTTATATTTTTACTTTCTAACCATAATGATATATTTTTTTGATACCAGTTGATTATTTTTATTAATATTTTTTTCATTTTTATTCCGATACTATGAGTTCAGCTTTTTTTATTATTTTATACATGTCTTTTTCTATTTTTGCGAAATTTATTTCTTCAATATTAACTTCTTTTTTTATTAAAAATACTATGCTATATCCTGTTTTTATCTTTTCTTCAAGGTTTTTATAGTTTTCTCTTAATAATCTTTTTATTTTATTTCTTTTATTTGCTTTTCCGCACTTTTGTACTTATAGCTAGTCCTAAAAAATTATTTTGCTTTTTATTTTTTATTATAAAAGCCTTTATATATTGCCCTGAATAGTATTTTCCTTTTGTTAATACTTGCTTAAATTCATAGTTTTTCTTTAACATTTTTGTTGTTTTCATTTCCTCACATCCTTTGGCTAAATAAGCTTTTTGTTCGATTTTCAAACTTTTTCTAGCTTATATAGCCCAAATGTGTGTTTAAAATTAAGCACATAATCTTTTTCTTCCTTTTGCTCTTCTAGCTTTTAATACATTTCTTCCAGCTCTTGTTGACATTCTTGCAAAAAATCCATGTACTTTTTTGTTTTGTCTTTTTTTTGGTTGAAAAGTTCTTTTCATGTTTAAAACACCTCCACTTTAATAGTCTTTTATATATTTGAATATATATTTCTTATTTTACATACGCCTATTTTATCCATAGAAACGCAAGTGAAAATATTATATCCTAAAGTTTATAAAAAGTCAATGAAATTTCGAATTTTTTTTCATTCCCTTAAGGAAATAAGGTTTTCAGCGTTTTTTTTATATAATTTTTTCAAATTATGTTGCATTTTCAAAAAAAATGTTGTATAACACTTTTATCAGTATAATATTTGAAAAAAATGTAAATTTTAAAAAAGTTATGCACAGGTTTTCCACATGTTGTCAACAGTTTGTGTGAACATTTTTTACAGTGATGTTTTATTTTTGTAAAAAAGCCTAACATACTTCGCTTACTAGCTTTTAAGCTATAAAATTATGTTCGGAAATAGCATTGTCTTTTACTAAAATATTACAAAGTTATCAACACATGTGGATAACTTTGTGGATAACTTTTTTTATATTAAAATTCTGTTTTTTTACATAATTAGTTACATTTTTTATTAATATATAATTTACAAGTAACCTTCTTGAACATAAA
>USCB01000040.1 GCA_900553125.1 uncultured Clostridium sp.
ATATAGAGGGACTTAGAAAATATACTATGGTTGTTGCAGGAAATGAGATTTTTGTAGAGGAAATTTAGTTACAGTATTAGTGCTAAAAAAATATCAAAAAAATGTAAAAAAAAGAAGGAAAAATAAAATTTATGAAGAATATATAATTAGTACATAAAACAAAAGAATATGTACAAAATAATATTAACTTAAAGAAAGAGGTGCTTAAAATGCAAATAACAGATGTACGTTTAAGAAAGGTAAATTCAGAAAACAGAATGAAAGCAGTTGCTTCAGTAACATTTGATAACGAATTCGTAATTCATGATATCAAAGTTATCGAAAGCCAAAATGGATTATTTATTGCTATGCCAAGCAAAAAAACTCCAACAGGAGAATTCAAAGATATAGCTCATCCAATCAATCAAGAAACAAGAGAAAAAATAGAAAAAGCTATATTTGATGAATATAATTCTGTAGAAGCTGAAGAAACAGCTGAATAATAATAAGTAAATTAAAAATCTGGACTTTTTGGGGACATAATTCCAAAAAAAGTCTGGATTTTTTTCTTAAAATAGAGTATAATTGGAGCTATTGAACTAAGACTTTTTGGTGCAATGTTCAGAAAACGTGGTTCATTTTAAAGAGGAAAGGAAGATAAAGATGAAAAACAAAGCAATCAAATTTTTAGCATATAATAAAAAAGTATCAGTAATGTGTATTGATACAACTGAACTTGTAGAAGAAATAAGAAAAATACATGACTTAACACCAACAGCAACAGCAGCAGCTGGAAGAGTTGCAACTGTCGCTGCAATGATGGCACATTTAGAAATAAAAGAAACAACAGATAATATAACTATTCAAATAAAAGGAACAGGACCAATCGGTAGTATAGTTTCTGTTGCAGATTTAGAAAATAAAAAAATGGCTAATATAAAAATATATGTACAAAATCCACATGTAGAGTTACCATTAAAACCAAATGGAAAGATAGATGTTGGAGGGGCAGTAGGTAGGCAAGGATATCTAAATGTAATAAAGCAAAATGAATTGACAAATAGTAATTATAATGGTTTAATACCGCTAGTGTCAGGAGAAATAGCAGAAGACTTTACAGAATTTTTTGCAAAATCTGAACAAAAACCAACAGCGATTGCTTTAGGTGTACTAGTAAATAAAGATGGAGTAAAAAGAGCAGGGGGTTATATAATAAATCCGATGCCAGATGCTACAGATGAAGATATATCTAAAATTGAAGAGGCAATAAAAAATGCTAAACCAATTTCAGAGATGTTAGATGAAGGTAAAAGCTTAGAAGAAATTGCCAAAATAGTAACTGGTGATGAAAGTATAGAAATTTTAGAACGCGATTTAGATGTTATTTATAAATGTAATTGTAGCAAAAAGAAAATAGAGAGAGGGATTATATCATTAGGAAAAAAAGAAATTTCAGAAATAATAGAAGAAGATGGAAAACTAGAGGCAGAATGTCATTTTTGTCATAAAAAATATAATTTTTCAATAGAAGAACTAAAGGAAATAGAAAAAGGAGCTAAATAAAATGATAATAGACAAAGTAGAAGAATTTTGCTTAAAAATATTAGAAAAAATAGGACTCAAAGCGCTTGCAAATTGGTATAGAAAACATCAAGAAGGAATGAGATATCTAGTATTTGGTATATTATCAACAATAGTAAATATAGTAGTATATACAATATTTTCAGTAGTATTCTTAAAAGATATGGCAAACGAAACTCTAAAAGTAAATATAAGTGAAATTGCAGCTTTTATAGCAGCTGTTGCATTTGCTTACATAACAAATAAATTTTATGTATTTAATAGTAAAACAAATGGTTTCAAAGAACTTGCAAAAGAAATAGCATCATTTATAGGATGCAGAATTGCAACTGAACTAATAAGTATTTTAATGATGAATGCAGCTGTATGGTTTAACATAAATGACATAATAATGAAAATCGTATCTAATATTGTTGTAATAATATTAAACTTCGTATTTAGTAAGATTTTAATTTTTAAGGGAAATAAAAAATAATTGTTTTTAAAAGAACCGGTCCCAAAAGAACATGTTCGCAAAAGAACCGGTCCCAAAAGAACAAATAAAAGGAAGGTAGAAAGATGGAAAATAAATGGTTTAATCAAACTGTTCAAGAAACAGAAAAAAAATTAAAAACAAGTATCCAAACAGGACTTACACAAGAACAACAAAATGAAAAGTTGGCTGAATATGGACTAAATGAATTACAGGCACAAAAGAAAAAATCACTATTTGTAAAATTTTTAGAGCAATTTAAAGATTTTATGATAATAATACTAATATTTGCAGCAATAATATCAGGAGCAATATCAATTGCACAAGGAGAGGCAATAACAGATTCTATAATAATATTAATTGTTGTAATAGTAAATAGCATAATAGGTGTAGCTCAAGAGGCAAAAGCGGAAAAATCATTAGAGGCTTTACAAAAACTAAGTGGACATGAGGCAAAAGTTATAAGAGAAGGAAATTTACAAACTGTTTCAGCTAAAGATTTAGTACCTGGTGATATTGTTGTATTAGAAACAGGAGATTATGTACCAGCAGATTTAAGAATAATAGAGGCAGTAAATCTAAAGGCACAAGAGGCATCATTAACAGGAGAATCAGTACCTGTTGAGAAACAAGCAAGCAAGATAGAAGAGCAAGAAGTACCAATTGGAGATAGAACAAATATGTTATTTTCTTCAAGTTTGATAACATATGGTAGAGGAAAGGCAATAGTTGTTGAAACAGGAATGAAAACAGAAGTTGGAAAAATAGCAGGAATGTTATCAAATCAAGAAGAAAAAGAAACACCTCTTCAAGAAAAACTAAATAATTTAGGAAAAACTTTAGGAATTGTAGCAATTGTTATATGTGTAATAATATTTGTGGCAGGCTTGATACAAGGAAAACCAGCAGTATCAATGTTTATGACAGCGGTAAGTTTGGCTGTTGCAGCAATTCCAGAGGGATTGGCTGCAGTTTCAACTATCGTTTTGGCAATAGGTGTACAGAAAATGGTAAAGAAAAATGCAATTGTAAAACATTTACCAGCAGTTGAAACTTTAGGAAGTAGTTCAGTAATTTGTTCAGATAAAACAGGAACATTAACCCAAAACAAAATGACAGTTCAAAAAATGTATGTAAATGATGTAACATATGATATGACAAATATTGAAGATATAACAAAATATGAAAATGCAAACCAAGAAATAAAGTTATTAGTATATAATGGAATGCTATGTAATGATACAAAAATATCAGATGATGGAGAACTAAAAGGAGATCCAACAGAAACCGCACTTGTAGATATAGCTTTAAAATTAGGATTTACAAAAAACATATATGATGATATGCCAAGGGTAGATGAAATTCCGTTTGATTCTGATAGAAAATTAATGACAACAGTACATCAAGTAAATAATAAATACATTGTATTTACAAAAGGTGGAATAGATGAATTACTTTCAATTTGTAATTCTTATATATTAGATGGAGAACAAAAAACAGATTTACAAAGTTACAAACATAGAATTAATGAAATAAATGAAACGATGGCAAAAGACGCATTAAGAGTTTTAGGTTTTGCCTATAAAGAATTAGACTATAAACCAGCCGTACAAGAATTAGAAAACAATTTAACATTTGTTGGAATGTATGGAATGATTGACCCACCAAGAGAAGAGGCAAAACTAGCAGTTGAAAAATGTAAAACAGCAGGAATAAAAACTGTTATGATTACAGGTGACCACAAAATTACAGCAACAGCAATAGCTAAAAAATTAGGAATATTAGAAAAAGAAGATGAAGCAATAACAGGAACTGAACTTGATAAAATATCTGATGAACAATTAGAAAAAGATATAAAAAAATATTCTGTATATGCAAGAGTTGCACCTGAACACAAAGTAAGAATTGTAAAAGCATGGCAAAAAAATGGCGAAGTTGTAGCAATGACAGGTGATGGAGTAAATGATAGTCCTGCTTTAAAACAAGCAGATATAGGTTGTGCAATGGGAATTGTTGGAACAGATGTAGCAAAAGAAGCGGCAGATGTAATTTTAACAGATGATAATTTCGCAACAGTTGTATCAGCAGTTGAAGAAGGAAGAAGAATATATGATAATATTTTAAAAGTAATTCAATTTTTATTATCAAGTAATATCGGTGAAATTGTAGTATTACTTTTAGCAACACTGGGAACAGGATTATTTGCAAAATGGTTTGGAATTACAGACATAGCACATTTAGAAATATTAATGCCTATTCACATTTTATGGATAAATTTAGTTACAGACTCACTTCCAGCATTAGCTCTAGCATTTGACCCAGCAAATAAAAATATAATGGAAAGAAGACCTTTAAAAACAGGAAAAGGAATATTTACAAAATCAATGACATTTAGAATTATTTACCAAGGAATTATGATTGGAATTTTAACATTAGCAGCATTTATGATAGGTTTAGCTACAACAAATACTCCAATAGATGGATTGTCTTTAGATGAATCTAAAATAGAAGTTGGACAAACCATGGCATTTATTGTACTTGCATTATCAGAACTTGTACATGTATTTAATGTTAGAGATAATAGAAAATCAATATTTAAAACAGGAATATTTGATAATATGAAACTTATTGGAGCAATTGTAGCATCTGCATTACTAATGCTTGTAATATTATTTGTTCCAGCATTAAGGGCTATATTTAGTATACCAGTGTTACCTTCTGGAAATATTATTGAGGTTATTTGTTTGGTTTTAGCACCTATTGTTATTGTTGAAATATTTAAATTATTGAAAATAAACTCATTGAAAGATGAAGATTAGATGTTTACTATTTGCAATAAAATCCGAAATATAAGTAGGGGCTGCATGTGGGGTACTAATTAATTCAAGATTATTAATGGCTCCCTACATAATTTAAGAGCTTATAAGCATAATTTTTGGCACCCTTCCGTGGCGGAGCACGAACTCTTTCCAAAAATTATACTAATAAGCTCTAAAATTATTCCGGTTACACATTAATAATCTTGAATTAATTAGTACCCCACATGCAGCCCCTACTTATGTTTCAGATTTTATTGCAAATTATAATTGTAAGTTTGTGAACAATAAATACAAAAAAATGCAAAAAAGATTGTAAGTAATAGTTGACTAAATCAAAAAAAAATGGTATAAATAAAAGGTAGTATTCATGGCCCCTTGGTCAAGCGGTTAAGACGTGGCCCTCTCAAGGCCAAATCATGGGTTCGATTCCCGTAGGGGTCACCAAAAGAATTATACATTAGAGTAGAAAAG
Source organism: uncultured Clostridium sp. (assembly GCA_900553125.1). GTDB lineage: Bacteria > Bacillota > Clostridia > TANB77 > CAG-508 > CAG-269. The sequence goes on from USCB01000040.1 coordinate 5,323, forward strand.
GAATCACCTATTCTACTTTTATTTTTTTAATGTACCAAAAAGAACCGGTCCCAAACGAACATGTTCACAAAAGAACCGGTCCCAAATGAACAAAAAGGAGAGAATAAATTGGAAGAAAATAATAAAATAATAAGAAAAAAAGTATTCGAAAATTTAATAATAGCAATATCAGTAATGTTATACTTTATATTAATAAATTTTGCCAATATGAGAATACAAGAAGAAACATTATTACAAGGAATAAAAATAGTTAGTCTAATAATACTAGGAATAAGTATAGCATCATTTGAAATTGCATACCATAAAGATAGTGGAGAAATAGCAATAACAGGAATAGAGATATTAGTTTTAGCAATACAAACACTAACAATATGGACTACAATAAATAAATTTAAATTACAATTTCAAATATACATATTAGTTTCAACATATGCATTTTCGATATACTATATATTAAAATGTATAGTAATATACACAATAGAGAAAAGGAAATATTTGAATAGTTTAAGTGATATACACGAAATATTAAATAATGAACCAGTGAAAAAAGCAGCAAAGAAAAGAAATACTGAAGAAAATGCGTAGAAAAGCCGATTTTTACTAGACTTTATGAGAAAAATATGATAAAATAGAAAAGAAATTCATAAACGGGAGGAAAATTTTATGAAATTAGTAAATATAGGTTTTGGCAATACAGTTGTAGCAGACAAAATAGTAGCAATAGTTAGCCCAGATTCAGCACCAATAAAAAGAATGGTACAAGAAGCAAAAGATAATGGAACAGCAATAGATGCAACATTTGGAAGAAAAACAAGAGCAGTATTAGTAATGGATTCAGACCATATAGTATTATCAGCTGTTCAAGCAGAAACAATAGCAGATAGAATAGATAAAGATATACCAAAGGAATAATAAATAAAAAAATAGAAAGGATGAGGTTGATGATAGTAAAACCTACAGTTAAGGAATTATTAGAGCATGCAGAAAATAGATTTGCATTAGTAATTGCAACATCTAGGAGAGCAAGACAAATAGCAGATGGTGAAAAAAAATTAACAAATGTGGATGAAGAATCACCAGTAACACTTGCAGCAAATGAAATAAATGAAGGAAAAGTAAAAATATACAAAGCAGACGAAGTAGAAGATGAAGACGAAAATGAAGATGTTTCTATATTAGAAAATACAGTAGAAAAAAACGGTAATGAATGAAATATCCAAAATAAAATAAAAAAGGGAGAAAATAAAATGATTGTTATATTATCTGGAGTAGCAGGAGCAGGAAAAGATACAATAAAAAAAGAAATCATAAAAAGAATGGATTTTGTAGAATCATTACCATCTTATACATCAAGAGAACCAAGAGAAGGAGATATTCCAGGACAGACATATAATTTTGTAACAAAAACAGAATTTGAAGAGATGATAGAAAAAGATGAATTTTACGAATATGATATACATCACAATAATTATTATGGAGTTCCAAAAAAATTATTAAATGAAAAAATAAAAGGTGGAAAAGTAATAATAAAAGATGTAGATGTAAATGGAACAGAAAATCTAATAAAATTATTAAAAAATGATACCAAAATAGTTACAATCTTTTTAAGAGTTCCAAAGGATGAACTAGAAAGAAGATTAAGAGAAAGAATAGAAAAACCATCTCCAGAAGAAATAAAATTAAGATTAAATAGATTTGATTATGAGGAATCAAAAATAGGAATATATGATTATGTACTAAAAAATAATGATTTAGAAAAAACAGTTCAAATAATAATGACAATAATAGAAAAAGAGTTAGAATTAGAAAATCCAGAATTTTAAAGATAAAAACTGAAATATATTTATATATTTCAGTTTTTTAGAAGAGGAAAAAATGATAGAGAAATTAGAAAGATGTGAAATATGTCCACATAGATGCAAAGTAGATAGAACCAATAATCAAATTGGAAGATGTAAATCAAAAGATACGGTAAAGATTGCAAAATTTTCGATTCATAAATTTGAAGAACCATGCATAAGTGGAAAAAATGGCTCAGGAACAGTATTTTTTTCAAATTGTAACTTGTCTTGTGAATTTTGCCAAAACTATGAAATAAGTCAAAAGGGTTATGGTAAAGAAATAACGATAGAAGAATTGGCTGATATATTTATTAAGCAACAAGAAAATAAAGTAAATAATATAAATTTAGTTTCACCTACAAGTTATGCAATTCAAATAATAGAGGCAATAAAGATTGCAAAGAAAAAAGGACTTAATATTCCAATAATATATAATACAAATGGATATGAAAATATAAGTACAATAAAATTGCTAAAAGGATATATTGATGTATATTTACCAGATTTAAAATATGCAGAAAATGATTTAGGAAAAAAATATTCAAAAGTAGAAAACTATTTTGAAATAGCCTCATCAGCAATAAAAGAAATGTATAATCAAGTTGGAAAAATTGAATTTGATGAAGAAGGACTAATAAAAAAAGGAGTAATAATAAGACATCTAATCTTACCAAACCATATAGAAAACAGCAAAAAAGTGTTAAGTTGGATAAATTCAAATCTGCCAAAAGACATATTTGTAAGCATAATGGCACAATATTTTCCAACATATAATGCAAAAAAAATAAAAGATTTAAATAGAAAAATAACAAAAAACGAATATAAAAGAATTGAAGAATTTTTATACTCATTAGACATTGAAAATGGTTATATTCAAGACATTGGAGAAAATGAAGAAGAATATGTACCAAAATGGTTTTGAAAAATGTAACATAAATGTAATAAAAATGTAATATTAAAAATTGGCAATAACTATTGATTTATTTAAGTTTTTGTAGTATAAAAGATGTAGAGTATTTAAAAAATACAAAGGAGGAAAAAATGGCTGAATTCAATAGAAATCAAAATGGAGTTTTTGGTGAAATTAAATTAAATGGAAACAAAAATCAAGCAGATACTACATCTTTCTTTGAAGGAACAATGGTAAATTCAGATACAAATTGTTCAAAAGAAAATGCTGGTATATTTGGTAGTTTTACAAATGTAGAAGATGGTTGCAACAATGAGAAAAAATGTGATAACATATATCAAGGAAAATCATTCCAACCAATTCAAAAAGATAAAGCTATTACAAAACAAGGTTTATGGACAAAAGTAAAAGCATTTTTATTCCAAGAGATTGATTTATATGCACCAATAAAAGTTGAATTAACTCCATATCAACAAAAAGTAGAAGATGAGATTAATGAATTTTTACATCAAGAAGTAAGTTTTAAAGGAATAGCAAATTTCTTTAAAAGAAAATAATAAAAAACATGCTAAGAAATAGCATGTTTTTTATTATAATTTTTTGTATAAATTTTTCCTTATTTGACATAATAAGATTATAAAACAATTTTAAGGAGGAAAAATTAATGAAGGCAACAGGAGTTGTAAGAAGAATTGACGATTTAGGAAGAGTAGTCATCCCAAAAGAAATAAGAAAAACATTAAGAATAAAAGAAGGGGACCCACTTGAAATTTTTACAGATAAAGAAGGTGGAGTTATACTAAAAAAATATTCACCAATTGGAGAATTAACAGAATTTGCAACAGGATATGCAGAAACATTATCTAAAACAACTGGACATATAGCTTTTATAACAGATAAAGATACAATAATTGCAGTTTCTGGAGGTTCAAAAAAGGAATACTTAGAGCAAAATGTAAGTGAAGAATTGGAACAATTAATGGAAGATAAAGAAGTATATATAAGTAAAGAAAATAGTGGAGTAGCAATGCCAATAACAAAAAATGGAAAAAATGAAAAAAAATCAAATGGTCAAGTTGTATATCCAATAATTTCAAATGGAGATACAATAGGAAGTGTAATACTTCTTTCAAAAGATGCAAATACACAGATGAATGATGTTGAAAATAAATTAGCACAATCAGCAGCAACTTTTTTGGGAAGTCAAATGGAAATATAGTTATAAAAAACATGTATTGTATTTTTAATATGATATATGTCTGTAATTCGTAATAAAATCTAAAACTGTGGAGCCAGTGTCCTGATGAATACTG
>USCB01000041.1 GCA_900553125.1 uncultured Clostridium sp.
TATTTCTCGGCTTTTAGCCAGGTACATGAAGAAAGGCTCGTACGTTTTGCGACGTACGAGCCTTTTTATTTTTTCTATTTATTTTAATTTTGTCCCAAAATAATTCTGTAAATAAATACATTCCATATTTTAAATTTTCCTCACCTAATTCATATACATCTGCAATAATTAATTTATTATTTAATTCTATATTTGTATAATTATTAAAAAAATTTAAAGACCCTTTTATAAATGGAATTAATTTAATACTAAATTTTTTTGTTTTTTCATCATTTTTTAAAATATCATAAAATTCTTCTAAAATTGGCATATCAAAACTTGATTTAAATTTTTTAGAAATAATATTATTTTTGTTTTCAATAAATAAACTTTCATCATCGAAATTAATATTTTTTGAATTATATAATTTAATTATTTTATCCTCTAAAATTGCTTTTTCTTCTTCATCTAATTCCCCAAAAATTAAATTAAAAAATCCAATTAATTTTGCAATTTTAGTAGCCAAATATCCTTTTTCTCCATCTTCTAACGATTCTTCTCTTATATCAAAAACATTTACAAAAGTATTTGAAGATGGTCCTATTTTTATCTCAGTTCCATTTAATTCTTTCGCTAAATTCACATATTCTCTTTCTGGGTCAATTACATATTGTTCAATTCCCATTAATCTATATCTTAAAATTAATAATTTTGTATAAAAAGATTTTCCAGCACCTGATGTTCCAAAAATACACATATTTGCATTTCTATATTTTTCTGTATTATATCTATCTACAAAAATTAAAGAATTATTATAAATATTTTTTCCAATAAAAATACCTTCTTCATCAAAAATACTTGATGTAATAAAAGGATATGTTGAAATTAAACCACTTGTTAAAACATTTCTTCTTGCCGAATTTTTAATATCAACATCATTTTCCGCCATTGGCAAACAACTCCTAAAAACCTGCTCTTCCCTAAAGTTTGCTCTTCTTGTTTGCATTCCTTTACTTTGCATTAAACCTTCAATATTGTTTAAATAAAAATTTAAATCTTTAAGATTGTCTGCAAACACATTCACATAAATATATAAAAAATACAAATCTTCATTATTTACCTGCATCTCTTTTCTTATATATTTTGCATCATTATAAGTATAAATTGCAATATCAATATCTTCCCTGTTTTTATTTTTATCATTAATATCCACACCAACATTTCCAATATGATATGTTAAATCTTTTATTGTTTTATATTGGTCTTGCTTTTCATAAAAAATAGAAATATTCATATTAATATTTGTATCTAAAAGAGTTTTTAATAAAATATCATTTTGTTCTCTATAATAATTTACAACAATTAATCCACTAAAAAATAAATTATCAATTTCTAAATATTTTGGATTTTTAATATTAATATAACTTGGAGCAATTTCATCTTTAATATTTACACTCCCATCTAAAAAACTAATTTCCTTTTTTTCAATTTCTTTATTAAATAAATTTTTTATAATTTTCACCTCACTAATTTAAAAAAATTCTAGAATTAAAAAATAAATTAAATAATTCTTTTACTTCACTTTTAGAACTAATTTCTTGAACAATATTTCCACACCTAAATAAACATTCTTTTATTTTAAAATATTTTTCATTCAAATTTTGAAAAATATTATTTTCATTTTGATTTTTTTCATCTTCTGAAATAATTATATAAAAATTTTTACTCGATGAATTTTTTATAGAATTAAATTTTTGAATAAATTCAAAATAATCATCTGCAATTTCATTTAAATTTTTTTTATTTTCTATTTCTAAATTATTTTTAATAATTTGAATATTTTTATCTAAATTTTCATTACTACTCTGAATTAAAATTTGAATATTAAAATTACAAGTTTTTAAAAAAATTTTGTAAGAATTTAAAATTGCATCTTTTTCTAAATTAGACTTTAAACTAAAATTAATTGGACTTACTTTCATAATCTTAACAAATTTACTATTTTTTAATTTTACAATTCCATTATCAAAAATCTTGTCTATTAAAATCCAATCTTGTGTTGTTTCAAATTTTTCTTTCATCTTCCCTCCTTCTTTCAACATTATATTACAAAATCCTCAAAAGTCAAGAAAAATCGTTCGACAAACTTCGACAAAGCAAAAATTTTAAAAATTTTTGAATAAAAAAAACAAATCTGCACACAATATAATCAGTAAGGTTAATAACAGTTGTTCCAAGAGGATTATTAGATTAAATATATATTAGTTTAATAATTTTCGGGCAAAGATGTATACTAGTTTAAAAATTTAGATTAATATATGTCGGCGATAAAAATATATTATTTGTAGGCAAGCTATACAAACTATGGTTACAATATAGGTAATATATTCGAGATAAGATTATTTTTATATTTCTTAATGGTTTTCACTAGTCCTACCGGGACGAACAAAGTTATTAAAAGTGTATTCTTAGTCGAGCAACTGATTATCCAATTTGATTCATAGCTTATTTATATAGCAATATATATTAGGTTAGAAAATTAGGTTTGATAGTTTTAGCAGAAAATTGTTATTAGCTTTACTTGAGGGTAAATTAAGCATATCGCACTTACGCGATATGCTTTTTACCCATTTATTAAACATCCAAATTAGTAACCTTACTTGCATTTTCCTCAATAAACTGTTTTCTAGGAGCAACTTCATCTCCCATAAGAATAGAAAAAGTTTCATCAGCTTTAATTGCATCATCCATAGTAACCTTAATCAAAGTTCTTGTTTCAGGATTCATTGTAGTTTCCCACAACTGTTCAGGGTTCATCTCACCAAGACCTTTGTACCTTTGAAGTCCAAGTTGGTCTCTAGAAATTCCTTTTTCTTCCAAAGTTTTATAAGCCTTTTCCAAATCTTCATCAGTATAACAGTAAACATCTTCCATACCTTTTTTTGACAATTTATATAAAGGTGGTTGAGCCAAATAAACATTACCATTATCAATTAAAGGTCTCATATATCTAAAGAAAAATGTTAATAATAAAGTTCTAATATGTGCACCATCAACATCGGCATCAGCCATTATTATAATTTTTCCATATCTGATTTTTGTAACATCAAACTCTGGACCGATACCTGCACCAATTGCAATGATAACAGGGTTTAATTTATCATTTCCATAAATCTTATCAGCCCTTGCTTTTTCAACATTAAGCATTTTTCCCCATAAAGGTAAAATTGCTTGATATCTTCTATCTCTACCTTGTTTTGCACTACCACCTGCTGAATCTCCCTCGACTATGTAAACTTCACATTCTTCAGAAACTTTGCTACTGCAATCTGCTAGTTTTCCCGGTAATGTTGTTGTTTCCAGCGCTGACTTTCTTCTTACTAGTTCCCTAGCTTTTCTAGCTGCTTCCCTAGCTCTTGAAGCACTCATACATTTTTCAAGTATAGCTTTTGCAACAGATGGATTTTCTTCTAAAAAGTTTGATAAAGCTTCATTTACCATACTCATTACAACACCTGTAACTTCACTGTTTCCAAGTTTTGTCTTAGTTTGTCCTTCAAATTGTGCTTCTTTTACTTTAACAGAAATTACAGCAGTAATTCCCTCTCTTATATCTTCTCCTTGTAAATTAGATTCTTTTTCTTTCAAAATATTATGACTTCTTGCATAGTCATTAAATACTTTTGTTAAAGAACGCTTAAATCCCTCTAAATGAGTTCCACCTTCAACAGTATTTATATTATTTGCAAATGTATAAATATTTTCAGAATAACTTGTTGTGTATTGAATTGCGATTTCTACCGGAACTTCTCCATCTTTTTCAATATATATTGGTTTTGCGTTTATTTTTTCTTTGTTTTTATTTAAATATTCAACAAATGAAATTAATCCACCCTCAAAACAAAATTCCGATCTTTTTGGTTCTTCTCCTCTTTGATCTTCAATATTAATTTTTAAACCTTTTGTTAAAAAGGCAATTTCCCTAAATCTTGTTTCTAATGTATTAAAATTATATTCTGTTGTTTCAAAAATTGTATTATCAGCTAAAAATCTAACTTTTGTTCCAGTTTCAGTTGTTTCCCCAATTTTTTTGATTGGCTGAACAGTTTTTCCTCTTTCGAATTTCATTGTATAAATTCCGCCATCTCTTTTAACCGTCACTTCTGTCCATTCAGATAAAGCATTAACAACAGATGCTCCAACACCATGAAGTCCTCCAGCGACTTTGTATCCACTATCTCCACCAAATTTTCCTCCAGCATGAAGAACTGTATAAACAGTTTCTAATGTAGAAAGTTTTGTTTTTGGATGTATTTCTACTGGTATTCCTCTACCATTATCTGTTACGCATATTATATTTCCTTTTTCAATTACAATATCTATTTCTGTACAATATCCAGCTAATGCTTCATCAACACAGTTATCTACAATTTCATATACTAAATGATGAAGACCTCTAACTGATGTACTACCAATATACATACCTGGTCTTTTTCTTACGGGTTCAAGCCCTTCAAGAACTTGTATTTGCTCCGCCCCATATTCGTGTTCATATTTTTCCATTATTTTGTCCTTCCCTTCTTCGATATAATTACATTATATATAATAATTGTAATTTTAAAATTTGTCAAATAATTTTTTACATTTTCTCAAATACTTGTCCATTATTAACATAGAAAATTTTACTATCTATGCCATCTAATAATAAATTATCTGTACATGTAATAATTACCTGCGTATCTTTTATATTTTCCATAAAATTATTTCTTCTTTTTTCATCAAGTTCAGACATGAAATCATCTAATAATAAAATTGGATTTTCTCCAATTTCCTCCGCTATAACTTGTAATTCTGAAATTTTTAGAGATAATACAGCCGTTCTATGTTGACCTTGTGAACCATAAACATTTACTAAAATATCATTTATAAAAATCTGAAAATCATCTCTATGAATTCCCCTTGTTGTATATCCTTTTATAATATCTAATTTTTTTCTTTCCTTCAAAAATTCTTTAAAATTATTTTTATCTAAACAATCACTAATATATTCTATTTTTATTTCTTCCTTGTTTCCTGTAATATTTTTATGAATAATATTTATTTTTTCTTTTATTTTTTCAATAAATTCATTTCTATAATTAGAAATAATATTTCCATATTTAATTAATTGTTCGTCCCATAATTCTAATAAATTTTCATTTGCATTTTCTAATTTTATTTTTTTTAAATAATTATTTCTTTCATCTAATGCTTTTTTATATAAATTAATAGCATACATATAATTAGGTTTTAATTGGCTTATCATAACATCTAAAAATTTTCTTCTATTTTGAGGTCCACCTTTTAAAATATTTATATCATCAGGTGTAAAAATTACAGTATTTATATTTCCTAATAAATCACTTAATTTTTTTATTTTAATTTTATTAATATTTATATTTTTTTTATTTGAAATTCCAATTTCAATATTTCCATCTCTATCTGATTTATGAAAATCAATTTCTATTTTTGCATAATTTTCCCCAAATTTAATTAATTCACTATCTTTTGAACTTCTAAATGATTTACCTATACTAGCTAAAAATACAGATTCTATTATATTGGTTTTTCCTTGAGCATTTTCTCCATAAAAAATATTAATATTTTTATTTAAATAAATTTCCTGTAATTTATAA
>USCB01000042.1 GCA_900553125.1 uncultured Clostridium sp.
TCAATTTCTTCCTTTATCAGACTTCCTACACTTGAAAAGTGCGAACATAAAAATAGTTTCATCAATATTCTCCTTTATAAATTACTATTTTTCTAACTAATTACTAAATTGTAATTTATTATTATTTATATAATCTAATAACTTGATATTCATAATGTTCATTGGCATTTGAGATTCCTACTGAAATACCTCTACCATTATTAGCTGTTTCTTTAGAAGAAGATTTTTCTTTGGCTTCTTTTAACAATTCATCAATTTCAGAATCAGTAATTTCTTCATTGTTGGCTTTAATTAAAAGTTTTGTATACTTTATAGCTGTAGTTTCATCATACTTGTCATTATCCATATAAATAGCACTCATATCAAGAATATCTTTTTCTTTATTTCCAGATGATTCAACTGGTTTTAGGTAGAATGCAACATCATCAGTTAGTGCAAACCAATATTTACCATTATCCACAACCATATAATCATCACTAGCAGGTGTATTTAATCCACCATCCATTATTTCAGTATTAAATTTAGCAAGAATAGTATTTACAGTTTCTTTCTCAACCCATCCATATTTTTTATAAGTTTCTTCTAAATCATTTTTAGCATCTTCTAATTCTTTTTTAGAATCACTAACTAGATTGCTACATCCAGCAAGTCCTAAAGCCATAACTCCACAAAGTAAAATTGCAAATAATATTTTTTTCATTTTCATTTCTCCTCCTATATTACTCAAACATTATTGAGTCCACAATAAATTTACTAACTTCTTGCCATTCACTTATTTGTTCTTTAGTACAATTAAAATTAACTAATCTTAATTTATCATTAACAGAAAATGCAATAATATGATTATAGATTTCTGTATCTGATCCTTGTGTTGTAAATTTCATTTCACCAATTTTATGATTGTTTCTTTCCCAAAAATTTAATTTTACATCTTTTGAATAATTTTTATAAGTCGATTCCATTGTTTTGACATATTCTTCTATCTGACTATTTTTCATTGTAACATCATTCATAACTAATACTACATTAATTGTTGTTTTGTCATTTGTATAAACAAGTGATGGTGCATTTCCATTTGGATATTTAACATTCACAATTTCATCACTCATTATTTTAAATTCACTTGGAATCTTTATTTTAAATCCATCAAACATTTCATATTGTGTTTCAATGTTATTACCCTTATTAGTAGTAATGACCAATGTATTTTCAATTTCACTTAAATTTTCAGTTTTTGTAATATTTGGTATTGTTATAATAGCCCAAACAATTAAAACTACTATGCTAATCATCAAATACACATTTAAAATCTTTGTTTTATCTTTGTATTCTGGTATTTTCTTTTCCTTTAAATAATATTGATGCATACTTTTAATATCTAAATCATTCTTTATATCAAACACTACAATAGGAAGTGCTACAATAATAATTAAAAGTGTATTAATGATTGTTATATTAAGTGGGATCATATTATTTACTGTCAATATAATATTGGGTATAACTATAATTGCTAATAACAATATAAGGATCATTTCATAAACATAGTAGTTCTTAAATGCCTTATTTTCTTTTTTCATCATTTTTTTAAATTCATTTTTCTTCATAATTTCTCCAATTTATTACTATAAATTCATCATTTACAATTATTTTAACACTTCATTTAATTCTTCTAGTGATAATTTTTTAATTAATATGTTATTATCGTTTTCATCAATGACATACTTCATAAGTTTTTTTATGGCATCATAATAGTCTATATCACCTAAAATTCCATTATTCGTTGTACTAACAAGCATTAACTTCCATTCATCAATTTCTGTATTATCTACTTTATACAATAATCTCGGATTTTTAGGAAAGGAAGTTAAAGTACCTTCTGTTAGTGCAAATGCACCAAATGGCTTACTATCTTTACCATTATAAAAATTTGGCTTTCCTATATAAGCATTTTCCCAGTTATTATTTTCTTTTTTCTTAAATTTATCAAATAATCCCATAATTACATCTCCAATCTTTTTATAAATTACTATTCATGTTACGATTATATAATAAAGGACAGATAATTTCAACTTATTATTCTTCTCCACGAATTGTAATTTGTTTAACTGATTCTATAATGTCCTATAATATAATCTTGTCCGTATAGTTCTAAAACATCTTCTTCATAGTTTACTTGTATTGGATTTGCGTGGTGTATTAAAAATGGAATACCTTTTTTATTTCTCTTATCTGATATTATTCCTATATGGTCTTTAAATACAATTATATCTCCACCTTGCCATTCTTCTATTTGTGATAAATCCTTTGTTAGAAAAATACTATTATTTTTTAAATATACATCTAGGTTTCTTACTCTCCTAAAATCTATATTTTTATCTATAACTTCAATATTATATTTTTCTTTATTATTTATAATATCTTCGTTTACAAGTTCCTTTAAATCATATCCAGCATCTTTTAATCCATTTGCAACAACATCAGTACAAACTCCATATTCATCATCTGGATATCCAGTTTCATAATATTTACTTTTATATTTTGGCTTTTTAGCAATATAAGTTCTTACATTATTCAATATATCTGTTTGGTCATCTATTCCATCATTGTCTTTATCAACACTACTAATATAAGTTTCAATATCAAAATCGCTATTAGAATATTGTTTGTGTGGAATAGTGTAAAAAAAATATAATAACGCTACTAAAATCACACTAATAATTATAAATATAACAATTATAAAAATTCTTTTTTTCATACTAACTCCAATATTTCTTAAATATCTTGTTTACCGTCATTTGTAATATCTCCATTTCCACTTACAGGAATTGTATCTCCTAAATAAGTAGGCTCTGGCTTAAATATGCATTTTATAAAATCTTTATCTCTCGCTAATATTTCTCTTAATTCCCTATATGTTGCTCCTACATATTGTCTTGGATCTGCTCCTACTCCATAGGCTTCCAACCCTAACTGATTTGCAATATATAATGCCCTATATAAATGGTATTCTTGAGTTACTATTACTACTTTCTTTGCTTCAAAAATATCTTTTGCTCTGTATATACTTTCATAAGTAGAAAATCCTGCGTGATCCATAAAAATATTTTCTGATGGTATGCCTTTTTCAATCGCATAATTTTTCATTATATTTACTTCATCATATTCTCTTCTTCCGTGATCACCACTCATTATTATCTTGTCTGACACACTATTTTGGTATAATTTTATACCTTCTAATAATCTATCTTCTAACATAGGACTAGGTTTATCTTTCCATATTCCAGCTCCTAGAATTATTATACAATCTACATCAGATAATGCTGTATAGTCATTTTCTTTAATAATTTGTTTATTTGTGGATATTCTTACATATAAATTTATTCCTAAAACAATAATAGTTATTAAAATAATAGCTATTATTCCATATTTTAATAATTTCTTCATTTAATCTTCTCCATAACTTACTAATTCTTGTTACAATTATATAATAAAAGATAGATATTTTCAACTGATTATCTACCTTACTTATTGTAATTTATCTATAATCCAAGTCCGTCAATGATGTTTACTATTTCATCATAGTTTGGAACTTTATCTTTTATATTAATATAATCGTTTTGAAAATTTTTTAATTTTTCTCTTCCAGTTTTATTATCTATTTGTTTTACATCTAAATCTGTTCCATAATCCAGCAACAGTTGCAATGTCTTAGCAGCATTATTATTTTCATAAAACCTTAGAGCAAGTAGTCCATTTTGGTTCATATAATTTTCTTGATAGTTGCAGTCTGCACCATATTCCAATAAAAGTTTTGTTGCACCATAATATCCACATTCTGTTGTATATGTTAATGGAGTATTTACGCCTTTTGGGCTTTCAGAAATCTGAACATCAGTTTTAGCACCATTTTTTAGTAATAGTTCTAACATTTTCCACTCATCTTTTTCCTTGTTACTATCTGGATTATATTTTATAGCATAATATACTGATTTTGTACTTTCATTTGGATTCCAACCATTTTTTAAATATTCCTCAACCTGACTATAATTGTTATCTCTAATTGCAACTAATTCTTTTCCTTCTTTTTTTATTAAATTTTGATGCTGAACTTCATCATAGTTTACAAATTCATTTATTATTTGGTAATCCTTAATTCCAAGTAAAATAGTAGGAACTAATAAAATAGCAAATACTTTTTTAAACTTCTTTTTAGTAAATCTTATAATTCCAAATATAATTGTTAATATTAGTAAAATTAAAATGATTACATTAAAAATTATAAATAATACACCTAAAAATCCAACTATAGGTATTGCACTCAAACTACCCATAAACCCACATCCTTACTTATTTCTACAAATTACTAAATTGTAATTTGTTACTATACAACCATAAATATAAATCCAAGTAAAAGTATTCCAATAAAAGTAATTGATAACCATTTTCCAACCTTTGTAAACAAATTATCTTTATATTTAATAGATAATATTAGTGCTGGTATTAAAAATATAAATGAATAAAAAATAGTGTAATGTGTTCCAGTCGCATTAGCCATATTAGACCAAGTAGGTATGTTCAATGTTGCTAAAATGTGATCTCCAACACAAACTCCAAAAATATTAAAAGCCCAAACGAAAGCAATAATTACTAGTAACAATGACAATGAACCTATACCAATTTTTTTATTTTTCATTACAAATACCTCCTCGATAAATTACTATTTTTCTAACTAATTACTAAATTGTAATTTATAAGTCAAATTGTCCTTTCATTATACTAATATAACCTAAACAAGTTATTAGAAATGCTACTACATTAGCAATAATATATATGTATTTATTTATATTTCCTTTTCTTTTCATAAATATATTTAATGGTACTAATAATATTATAAATACAATAATAGAACAGAATATCCATATATAATTAACTTCTGTTATACACAATATACCAAAACATAACAATGGACTTATCACACCAATAATCCCATTATAAATTATTGAAAGAATAATCATAATAACTTTTTTTATTTTTTTGTTATATTTTAAATTTCCTGCAATCATAATAATAAAAAATGGTAATATTGTTGGTACAATTATTAATAATAATATCATAACAAAACTTTCTTTCATAACTCCTCCTACAAATTACTATCTTGCATTTTGATTATATCACAAAGGACAAGTAATTTTCAACTTAATCACTTGCCCTACTTATTGTAATTTGTATAAATCTTTTAGCGTCCTGCATTTAAGCCTATTAAAACATATATGCCTAATATGTAAAAGGATAAAACTCCTACAATTATTGATATTATCAATGCTACTAATATTTTTATAACTAATTTCCAATGTTTTTTATCTTTTTTTTGAATATCATTATATACTATTTTGTTTTTTCTTATTATGAAAAAAGTTGTATCAAAAAAATTCCCACACAAACAATAAACGGATATATTATTAATTGCATACATATTCCTCCTCTACAAATTACTATTTGCATTTAACTTTACTTTGTCAATTGATAACTTTGTTCTATCAATTCTTTTACTAAATTATTGTCCACCTTTTCATCTATAATAATTGTATTCCAATGTTCCTTATTCATGTGATAAGCAGGTATTATATAATCA
>USCB01000043.1 GCA_900553125.1 uncultured Clostridium sp.
TCGTATTGGGGACGGTTCTTTTCGCGAAAAGAACCGTCCCCAATACAAAAAAAGTATTGAAAATAAAAAAAATTATGTTATAATGTAACAAAAACGAAAGGAAGAAAAGAAAAATGAAAGAAATATACATATTTGGGCACAAGAATCCAGATACAGATACAATTTTATCATCTCTAGTTTTAGAGGCAATAGAAAAAACTATGGGAATATACAAAGTTAAAGCATATAGATTAGGTGATGTAAATAAGGAAACTCAATATGCATTAGATTATTTTGGAGTTAAAGCACCAGAATTATTAGAAGAAGTTGAAGAAGGAAGACAGGTCATGTTAGTTGACCATAATGAATTTGGTCAAAGTGTTAAGGGAATAGAAAAAGCAAAAATAATAAGAGTAGTAGATCATCATAAAATAGCAAATTTTGAAACACATGAACCATTATTTTATTTAGCAATGCCTGTTGGATGTACAGCTACAATATTGTGCGATATGTGCAAGGTAAGTGGTATAAAAATAGATAAAGTTACAGCAGGACTTATGTTAAGTGCAATAATATCTGATACATTATTATTAAAATCACCAACATGCACAGAAAAAGATAAAGAAGTAGCAGAGGAATTGGCTAAGATTGCTGAAGTAGATTTGAATACATATGGATTAGATATGTTAAAAGCAGGAACAGATTTGAGTGATTATACAGCTGAGCAATTAATTAATATTGATTCAAAACCTTTTTGTACAAAGGAAGTAAAATACCAAGTTGCACAGGTAAATACTGCATCAATAGAAGATGTATTAAAAGATAAGAAAAATATAGAAGATGCAATGTCTAATTTTATGAATGAGAATAAAATGGATTTATTTGTATTTTTAATAACAGATATAATAGGAAATAATTCACAGGTTATAGCTTTAGGAAAACAAGATATTGTGGAAAAAGCTTTTGATGTAAAATTAGAAGACAATACAGCATTTTTACCAGGTGTAGTTTCAAGAAAAAAACAAGTAGTACCTAGAATAGATTGTTTTATAGGATAAATATGGAGGGAAAAACAATTGGAAGAAGAAAAAATTAGTAGACTTAAAGATGCTATGGAATGGATAGTATGTATAGTTATAGCATTGGTAATTGCAATATTATTTAGATATTATATTGGAACACCAACAATAGTAAAACAACCGTCAATGTATCCAACTTTAAAAGAAGATCAAAGATTATGGTTAAATAGATGGGGAAGGACAACAAAGAAAATGCCTAAAAAGGGTGATATTATAACATTTGAGGCACCATCAACAACAACACTTTCTTTGTCTGAAATAGATGAGAGTGCACTTGCGAGATATGAAGAAGAACCTACAGGAGTATTTGGTAAGTTTTCATATTATGTATTGGAGTTAAATAAAATTAGCTATATAAAAAGAGTAATAGGATTGCCAGGTGACCATGTAATGATTGAAAATGGAAAAGTTTATGTAAATGATGTGTTACAAGAAGAAACATATTTACAGTCAGGAGTTGTAACTGATAATGGCAAGGGATATTGTACAGATGTAGTTGTACCTGAAAATTCTGTGTTTGTTATGGGTGACAACAGAAGTCAAAGTACAGATAGTAGGTGTTTTGGATGTATACCCCTTGAAAGAATTGAAAGTAAGGTATGGATTAGAATATGGCCATTAAATTTATTTGGAAAAATAGATAAATAGGAGTAAGGATTTGTTTGATAAAATTTTAGGAAATGATAAAATAAAATTGGAATTAAGTAATTCTATAAAATCAGGAAAATATTCACATAGTTATTTATTTTTAGGAATATCTGGGATAGGAAAAAAAATGATAGCAAGAGAATTTGCTAAAATGATATTATGTGAGGGAGAAGAAAAATATTGTGGTAAATGTAAATCTTGTTTAGAATTTGACTCGAATAATAATCCTGATTTTACAGAAATCGTACCAGATGGCAATAATGTAAAAATTGAACAAATAAGAGAAATGCAAAGAAAAATTGTAGAACAGCCTATTATATCAACAAAAAAAGTGTATATAATAGATGATGCAGATTTAATGACAAAAGAGGCTCAAAACTGTTTATTGAAAACATTAGAAGAGCCTCCTGAATTTGCAAATAT
Source organism: uncultured Clostridium sp. (assembly GCA_900553125.1). Classification (GTDB taxonomy): domain Bacteria; phylum Bacillota; class Clostridia; order TANB77; family CAG-508; genus CAG-269. The sequence continues at coordinate 2,130 of USCB01000043.1, forward strand.
TATATTAATAGGTTCAAATGAATCAAATTTTTTAAGTACAATAAAATCAAGATGTACAATAATCAAATTTAATCCAATTTCAGATGAACAGGTTAAAAATTATATAAAACAAAAATACGAAATTGAAGAAATTTCAGAAAGCATAATCTTAGCATCAGCGGGAAGTATAGGAAAAGCAGAAATACTAAAAGATAAACAAGAACTTTATGTTTCTGTAGATAAGGTAATAAATAATATTGAACAAATGGATTTAATAGATACATTAAAAAATGCAGATATAATTTATAAATCACAAGAAGATAAGCAAGATATATTGGAATATATAAATATTATTCTATTTAAAAAGGCAAAACAAAATCAAAAGTATTTAAATTGTATAAATATTGTAGAAGATGCAAAAAAAAGATTAAAAGCAAATAGTAATTACAATATGACAATTGATAATATGATTATGACAATATGGGAGGAAATACATTGAAAAACATAGTTGGAATAAGATTTAGAAAACTAGGCAAAATATATTTTTTTAATCCACAATATCTAATATTAAAAAAAGGCGATATGGTAATAGTAGATACTGATGATGGAGAAGAAATAGGAAGTGTTGCAATTCCAAATAGAACATTGGATGAAGAAAAGGTTCAAAAAGAATTAAAAAGAGTTCTTAGAATTGCAAATGAAAAAGACCTAAAACATTACAAAGAATGTCAAGAAAAAGAAAAAGAGGCATTTAAATATTGTAATAAAAGAATAAAAGAATATGGATTAAAAATGAATTTGACAGATGTTGAATTTAAATTTAATAATTCAAAAGTATTGTTTTATTTTACAGCAGATGGAAGAATAGATTTCCGTGAATTAGTAAAAGACTTAGCAGCAGTTTATAGAACAAGAATAGAATTAAGACAAATAGGAGTTAGAGATGAAATAAAGCGCCTTGGAGGGAATGGAGTTTGTGGAAGACAACTTTGTTGTTGTTCATTTTTAAGTGATTTTGAAACAGTATCTATAAAAATGGCAAAAGACCAAAACTTATCATTAAATCCATCAAAAATATCAGGAAATTGTGGTAGACTTATGTGTTGCTTAAAATATGAAGATGAGGTTTATCAAGAAAAAATGAAAAGATTACCTCACATAGGTGCAATTGTTAAAACTCCAGATGGAGTAGGTGAAGTTGAATCTGTTGAAACTTTAGCCGAAAGAATTAGAGTTAAATTTAAAAACGGTGAAGATTATAGCAAGAAAAAATATGATATGAAGGATATTAAAATCATTAAAGATACCCAAAAAGAAGTAATTGATGAGGAAGAAGAAAAACATAAAAAAGAGCTTGAAGAATTAGAACGTATGGAAAATGAAGAAAGAAAGGGAGGTGAAAATTATGGCATTTAGAATTGATAAAGATAAATGTATAGGATGTGGAGCTTGTGTTGATAATTGCCCAATGGGATGCATAAAAATAGGTGAAGATGGTAAAGCAGAAATAGATGAAACTATTTGCATTAGTTGTGGTACATGCAGAGCGGTTTGTCCAGTTGAAGCACCTGAAGAAGTTTAGAAATAAAAAATATCAAAGGAAAAATGGGGGATTTTATTATGAAAAAATCTAATATGGGTTTAATTATAATAGTTGCAATAATTGTAATTATAGGAATTATGATGATTGGTGGCTATAATGGAATGGTTTCAAAACAAGAAAAAGTGGAAAGTTCATTTTCAAATTTAGATGTAATGTTACAAAGAAGAGCAGATTTAATACCAAATTTAGTTAATACAGTTAAAGGTTATACAAATCATGAAAATGAAATAATAGATAAAGTAACAGAGGCAAGAACAAAATTAGTAAATGCAAACAGCGTAGAAGAAAAAACTACAGCAAATGATGAACTTACAAGTTCGCTAAATGCATTAATGGTAGTTGTAGAAAATTACCCAGATTTAAAATCATCAGATAATTTCAAACAACTATCAGATGAATTAGCAGGAACAGAAAATCGTATTTCAGTCGCAAGAAAAGACTATAATGATGCTGTAAATATATTTAATACAACAATAAAAAGATTTCCAAATAATATTGTAGCAGGTATGTTTGGATTTGAAAAAGCAACATACTTCAAAGCAGATGAAAAGAGCCAGGAGGTTCCAAGTGTCAATTTTGAATAAAAAAAGTTTTTTGACTAAAATATTAATAATATTTATTGTAGTTTTATGTATATTAAAAACTAATTCAAATGCTATAGTAAGTCCTACATCAGATTTTTATGTAAATGATTATGCAGGTTTACTTAGTGAAGAAACTAAGAATTATATAATATCTACAAATAAAAGTTTATATAACCAAACAGGTAGTCAAATAGTAGTTGTAACAATTCCAAGTTTAGATGGCAATTCTATAGAAGATTATTCAACAGAATTATTTAGAAATTTTGGCATTGGAAGTAAAGACAAAAACAATGGTGTACTTTTATTACTAGCTTTAGAAGAAAGACAATTCAGAATTGAAGTTGGATATGGATTAGAAGGAATTTTGCCTGATGGTAAAACAGGAAGAATCCAAGATGAATATATAATTCCTTATTTGAAACAAGATAATTGGAATGATGGAATAAAAAATGGATTTAGTGCAATTTTAAAAATTGTATCTGATGAATATAATGTAAGTGTTGGTGCAGAAGATGCAGTTGCAACAGAAAGCACTGACGAAAATTTACTTGAATCTACAGAATTTGTTATAATACCATTAATTTCATTTTTTGTTGGTAATGGAACAAGAGCTTTAAAAAGAAGAAGAAAAAATATAAAGGCAATACCGATAATATATATGTTAATTATTGCGATATTTTACTATTGTACAAATTTAAATCAGTTATCATTAGTAATAATTGGAATGATATTTAATATTATAGTTTTTGCAGCAGGTATGTCTGGTATTTCTATGAGTATTGGAGGACGGCTTTTATGGTCGGAGGTTCTTCAGGAGGAGGACGGTTTCTCATCTGGTGGAGGCGGTTCATCTGGCGGTGGAGGCAGTTCTAGGAGTTTTTAATTTTATTGTAAATTGTAGGAGAAAATGGCAAAATTGATTGCTATTTTCTTATTTTTTTAGTAAAATGGAAATAGCCAAAAAGAAGGGTGGGAAATAAAATGAATATAAAAAAGATGCCATATGGAATAAGTAATTATGAGAAAATAGTAAATGATGGATATTATTATG
>USCB01000044.1 GCA_900553125.1 uncultured Clostridium sp.
TAATTTACTATTTTATTATTTTATGTTTTTTTAAATTAGCTTTCGCAATGATTATATTTTAAAAATTATTATTATTATTCTCTTATGATTAAATTTTAGTTTTATTAAAGTTATATTTATCATTTAATATTTATTTTTATAATTATAAAATTTTTGATTATTAAAAAATATTTGTAACTTTTACTATTTTTTCTTTTATTTCCTTGTCTTATTCCTCTTCCATTTCTTTGAGTTAAATCTGTCGGTTAGTTTTATTAGTCAGTCTATTTATAGACAAAATAAAAAGAAGTATTATTTCATACTTCATAAAAAATCAGGAAAACCGCCGATATACATCGACGGAAATTCCTTTGATTGCTACTTAAAAGTGAATCAGGCTCAACCAGTTCTCTACTCTTCCTTTTACTTTCATTTTGTTGTTTTCTTCTAATTATTTTCTTACATTCAAGGCAATATTTTTGAACCTTTGATTTTGGTGTATATTCTTTATCACATTCTACACAAATCCTATTTTCTATTGGAAAATATACTCTATTTATTGGTACTTTATAAGATACTGATTGAATATTTCCTACATATTTATAGTTTATAGCTACTCTTTGCTTAATTACTCCTTTTTCATATTGATACTTTTCAGATACTTCAATTCTATCTATTAAAGCATTAACTATTGCACCTGTAAGTTCTTCAATATTAGTATAATCTTTAATAATATCAGCAAATTCAATAATATTTGTACTTATTTTGCTTTGTTCTTTTCTTGTTGTTTCAATGTTTTCAAGTTTTTGTAATATCTCATTTTGCTCTGTTTGATAATTTTCAGACATCATCTTATAATTTCTTTCAGTGATATTTGATGTAATTCTATCTTCATATTATATTTTTCAAACAGTTCTTATTTGTAAAATGATAATAATCAAATAATTCCTCTCTAAGTTAATTTTCACGTCTTTTTATATAATCATCTAATTCGTAAAAATGAATTAAATGCCATCTAATTTCTTTAAAAACTTTTTGAGGAATTTCTATTGTATTTGTTTCTATATGCCTAAATCATAAAAAACGCTTAAAAACGATTCTCATAAGTCTTTTTTTAACTAATATTTTTGAATTTTTTATACAGCTCTTATTTTGTCATAATTAAATATCTAAAAAATATTCTAATATCGTTGTAAATTTTATTTACAGTTGTTTCTGCATATAATGAAATATATCTTATATATTTTAGATAAAAATTCAAATAATCTGGGTTTTTATCTTGTGATGATAAAAAAGACATATAATAAACCTCCTTAAATATAACTTATAAATATCAAGTTATATTATTTAGAAGTTTATTATTTTTTTCTAATAAAACAAGGATGCAAATGTGTGAATATAGCTCTATATTCACACATTTGTATCTTTGACAATAGTATTATAATATTTAAGAACGACTATAGTTTCTTAAACTTTCAGCTAAAACACTTGAATTGAACAGAATAAACCTAAAATAAAATTTAATTTTATTACTTATTCTACCTGATGTTTACTATATGTTTTCTTTGCACAAATTAATGCTATAACCATCATAAAAATATAAGTAATTATAGTCATCATAGGTAAATCAATAACAATATTTCCTAACTTATATGATACCATTTGAGAAAAGTTTGAATAAATTGCATTATATGGCATTAAGAATAATATTTTATTTAATATTCCAAAAGCTGACTTTATGCTCAAAAATACTGGTAACATAATAATAGCAATATCTATTACTAATACTGTCATAGGATTTTTCAGTTTAGATGACAAGAATAATGTTAATCCCACCATACCAAACAATACTGTATATGAAATCACTATATTATATAAAAGTGACTGGAAGAATGTTAGTGCGTATGGACTTAATATGTTAGAAAGTTGTATTGGTAAATTTCCTCCATCTGTACCAAACATTAAGAATATTGTTCCTATTGCAAATATTAAATATATTGTAAATACTAATGTTGCAAATATATAAGATGCGATTATTTTCGCAGTTACACCTTTACTTTTTCCATACTTTGTGGTTAATAATATTTTATCTGTACCATTTTGATACTCTCCTGCAAAAACAGATGCTAAACATATACATATAGCAATTACTCCAAATATAAGTAATTCATAAGTGTTATACAAATTAGAATATCCATAATAAAAATCATATTCAAATGGTGTTTTTGTGTTATTAGACTTCTCTAACCAATATTCTTTTTCTTGAGGTGTATATTTTTTTCCATCATAACTTTGATTTAATTCTTCTTCTATTCTTTGTTGTCTTGTTTCATAAAAATCTTTCTGTTCTTTTAAATTTAGATTAAATAATTCAGTTATATAGCTAGTATTATAATTTGCATATACACGGTTTATATTTGTTAATAAATCAAGTCTATTATATAAATATTCATTATAAATTTCAATACTAAAATCCTTTTCTCCATCACTATTTGTAATAAGATTATTTGGATCATTATGCAACTCTTGTAATTTTTCTATTTCTTTTATAATCTTTTCATTTGTTAAAGTTCCAGAAATCTCTTTCATTTGTTCTTTTCTAACACTAATAGCCTCTTTACCTTTATAAGATTTTCCACTCTTATCTCTTGCTAGAAAATCTTTACCTGCCATAGAAAATAGTAATGTTATTAAAAACAAACAAACTATGATTACAATAATATTCATTTTTTTATTAAATAATTTTTTTAATTCAAATTTCACTAATGTTCCCATATTGTTCATTCCTTTCTTTTCTATTTTTCATTATCTTGAAAATATGCTAAATATAAATCTTCTAAATTAGGTTCTATATTAACAGCATTCACAGTTGGTTTTTGCCTACTTACAATTCTTAATTCTGTTGTATTATTTTCTTGATGAATATTAATAATACAATATTTATGATTCAGCATTTCTACTTCTTTTTTATCATAAGCAACACATTTCCATACACTGCCTCTTAAATCTTGTAAAAGTTCTTCTGGCGTTCCTGTTAATATCTTTTTACCTGCTTTCATCACAATAATTTCATCTGCAATAAATTCAATATCTGATACAATATGAGTTGATAATATTACAATTTTATCTTGTGAAAAACTACTAATTAAGTTTCTAAACTTTACCCTTTCTTTTGGGTCTAGTCCTGCTGTTGGCTCATCTAAAATTAGAATCTTTGGGTTATTTAACATTGCTTGTGCAATTCCTAATCTTTGTTTCATTCCTCCAGAAAATGTCTTTACTTTTTGTTTTTTTTCATTTTCCAAATTAACTATTTGTAATAACTCATTCACTCTCATTTCAGCCTTTTCTTTTGATAATCCCTTTAATGCAGCAATATACATTAAAAAATCATAAGCTGTAAAATCTGGATAGTATCCAAAATCTTGTGGTAAATAACCAAGAACTTGTCTGTAATCCTCCCCTAGTTTTTTTATATCTGTTCCATTATATTTAATTTGACCAGAAGTTGGATTTTGAATACCACATATCATTCTCATAAGTGTTGTTTTTCCTGCTCCATTTGCACCAAGTAATCCATAAACTCCTGGTTTTAGTTTTATAGAAACTCTATCCACTGCAATTTTATTTTTATATTGTTTTGTTAGCCTATCTATTGCAAGTTCCATATATAATTATCCTCCTCTTCATAAAATTGATAAACAGCTTTTATAAAATAAAATACTGTTATAATTAATAAACCTAACCATACTAAAACACTTGAAGTTTCATAAACACTAGGAAACTTTATATTAATTTTAAATAAAATCGCATTGATTAATAACATTATCGTCATATTTACAATGTCGTTTGACTTATTTTTTAATAAACGCATTGTTAAAATGTTAGCAACATTGGTTATCATAAATGGCACTAAAAGATAAAGAATTAATACATAACTTTCCTGTTCAAAATGAGTTCCAGTCATAACTGCAAATACTGTCATTATACATAAATTAATAAATGTATTAATTATTAATTTAATTGAAATCGATTCTTTTAAGTCCATTTTACAACTCATTTCAATTTCATACATATTATATTTAAAACTTTTCTCTAACTCCATTATTTGAAGAAATGCTAATATTGGCATTACAAGTGATAAAATTAGCCTTGTTTTCTCAAAATTCATAGATTTTATAACTAATATTCCTACCAATAATAGAATAAATTGGAAAAGAAAAGTAATTTTACTCATAAAAGGAATATATCTTTTTATCTTTTCAAAATAGCTTTCCTTTACTGTTATTTCTGTATTTGCTATTTCCATTTTTAATATTTCTATTGATTGCCTTTTTTTATTTTCATCTATACTTGGCAATTCTCTTTTGTTTAAAATTTCTCTCCACTTATCCATCTAATTAAAAGTCCTCCTTTCCTAAATACCTACTCAATTTTTCTATTCCCTGCTTTAGTCTTGATTTAATGGTAGGTACTTTTTCATCAAGCATTTTAGATATATCTTTAATTTTCAAATCTTCATAATACTTCAAAATAATTACTTCTTTTTGTTTTTCTGGTAGCTCTTTTAATGCTTTATCAATTGAATTTTTTTGTTCTATTCTTGATAATTCATTAGAATCATTTTCTTTATAAGTTTGATTATCATCTAATTCTTCTAATTCCACTTTATTCTCGTCAAAATAAGTGTTACATACATTCATTGCTATTGTAATTAAATAACTTTTAAATTTTCCTCTATGTTTATAAGTTCCTATATATTTAATCAATTTCAAGAATGTTTCCTGTGTTAAATCATAAGAAAGTGAGCTATTTCCTGTTTTATAATAACAAAATCTATAAATATCATCATAATATTTCTCAATTAATATCTCTAATAATTCTTTATTTCCGTGCTGTATTTTATAGATTAATTTTTTATCTTCCAAGTAAATACCTCCTTTCTTTCTTTTATAAACTAGCTTACATATAATATAACCTAAAAAAATATAAAAAAGATTTAAAATTTTATTAAATTTTTAAATTTTTTCATTTTAATGTTTTATTAAT
>USCB01000045.1 GCA_900553125.1 uncultured Clostridium sp.
ACTTTCTATATAAGAGGTTTTTTATCGTTTTTTCTTTATGCTTGTGATTATAACATAAATAATAAAAAATATAAATAAAAAAAGAGCAGAAATTAATCTACTCTTAATTATATATTTTTTATCTGTCTACATATTCTGATTCAAGTGGCTCTCGATAATCTCTTAAACGAGATGATTTAATAGACACTAAATTCAATGCATTTCTTGAATTATTTAAGGCTCTAACATCATTATTTCCTCTAAACAAATAATATGATGCACTTTTTATTGTTCCCATACTTTCTAGCAAAGGAAATAAATTTGATAATTGCCCGTCTTTACTATATTCTTGAATAATCCTATTTGCAAAGTTTGGATTTAATGCTCTTTGCGACAATACATTTAATACCTCTGTATCATTTTGTAATTTTCCAATTCCTCTTAATGTTCTTCCAAACATTACAGTTGGTATTTGAAATTCTCCATAATAATCATAATTAGTTCTGTATGCATTGCCATCAAAAAGGGCTTCTCCATATTGGTTTTGTCTAATTTCATTTCTCATAGATGGTCTTGGTTTATTAGCCATATTATATGCAAATTCTTCTGCTCTGTTTTGAGTAATGGATTCATCTAATAATGCAAATCCATTATAAATAGTTTGTGCTTGAGATAATTCAAGTGTTCCATTTCTAAGTCTAGTATTTAAATCATCTATAACGGTTTTCATCCATTCATTATTAATGTAATGACCTAATTCATGTGCTAAATATAATCTTGTCCTTTCTTGTTTTGTAAGAGTTCTACTTGGTTTTAAAACAGGACTTATTAATAATACATTTTCGTCTGCAATTGCTTGTCCATATATACCTCTATTATTTTTAGGTAATACTGAAACAACATTTATATTTTCCAATGATTTTAATATATTATAGAAATTAGGGTTATTTTTATTATAATATAAATATTCTTCAATATTAAATATTGATTCAAGCATTGTAACATATTCACTATTTGTATCTTCTAATTCGCCATTATTAAATTGATTAGCAAAGTAATCTGTACTTTTACTTAATAATCTATTTAAATACTTCTCTATTCTAGCATTCCATTCTCCAAAATTATATTTTAAAGTATAACTTTCTATCATATCCATAACCGATCACTTTCCTTTCCATCAACTATCTCTATTATACCATTTTTAAGCATTTTTGTCAAAAATAATAAACAAATATTTGCACACGAAAAACTCCCACATATGTAATATATGTGAGAGAAATATGTTTTTTTGTTCAAGTAAATTATATCAAATTAGAGTGAAAAAATCACTAAAAACGCTTGAAAAATCAAGCGTTTTTATGTTTTTGTCGTATTTTTTTATTTATCTTATTTTTTATACTGATTAATGGCTGTAAATGGCTTAACTTCATGTCGTTACGTTTTTATTACAAATTTTGCACCTACGGATTTATGGTTTCTAAACTAGCGAAATTATTCTTATATATTCTTTTAAAGAATTTTATTCATCATTCAAAAAATTCAACACTAAATCTATAATTATATCTTTTTCTTTTGGATTCGATTCAGCAATTAATAAAGTAAGAGCCGTTAATGTATTATTATCAATTACTTGTTTACCGTTTTTATATAATATTCCGTAAAAATTTAGAAAATATATAAACAAAGTTGCTGCAATTCTTTTATTGCCATCTGCAAATACATGATTTTTTACTATTAAATATAAGAAATTTGCTCCTTTTTCTTCTATACTCTTGTAAATATCTTGTCCGTGCAAAGCTTTGATAAATGTTACCAATAATTGATTCTAACCCTTTATCTCTTTCAACTGCAAAAAGCGAACTTTCTTCATTGAATCTTAACTTATTAATTATATTTATGCATTCTTGGTATTCAATTTTCCTATCGTCTATATTTCCTCCAATTTTCTTTAAAGTTCTATGATCATAATCATCTAATAAGTCTAATGCTTTTGAATATCCTCCAATTACCTTCAATATTTCTTTTGCATCATTTCCTTCTAGTTTTTCATCAATGCGGTTTGCAATATCTATTAATTTTATAGTTTTTTCCAAGTATTCTAATCTTTTTTGATTTATTGCATAACCTTTTAGCATATAATCTTTTAATACACTAGTAGCCCACTTTCTAAACAAAATACCATTTTGTGATTTTACACGATACCCAACAGAAATTATCATATCAAGATTGTAATATTGTACATTATATTTTTTACCATCTTCAGCAGTATGCTCAAAAAATGAGCATACTGAACTTTCAGATAATTCTTCATCTTTATAAATATTTTGAATATGGCGAGTGATTGTTCTTCTATCTTTTCCAAATAATTCTGCCATTTGTTTTTGTGTAAGCCACACAGTTTCATCTTTTAAGTTTACTTCTAATTTTACTCCTTGGTTTTCAAATAAAATAATTTCATTCTTTTTTTCGTCCATACGAACACATCCTTTATTATATAAAATTTAATTCTTAGTATATTTGTTAGTACTTATATATTACAATTTTTAGTATTTTTGAACTATTGTACATATTTTATAATAAGAACAAACATTTGTCTATACTTCACGACAAAATTATTGATTATTTATATTTAAAACTGTCGCGGCATCAAAGTTTTGTGCAATAAGAGATAGGAGTAAAATAATAGAACCCTTATCAAGATCCTACCCACAAGTTCTTGTAGTAAATTTTTTTAATTCTGTTTCTGTCATTTGTTTCATAGTTAAAGAATAATTTTTGTCCTTGTTATAAAAATTATTCCTCTTTAATGATATTTCTACTACCTAAGTATGTAGCCAAGAAATATGCTCCATAAATTATACCTATAATAATTACAGTTGCAATAGCTGATGGTAATAAATCTTTTTTACTTGCTAATCCAGACATTATTGTAATTGCAAATTGTATTCCAAATACAGAATGTATAATTGCAAGAACAAGTGGAACTCCAAAGAATATCCCAATTTGTCTAAATAATGCCTTATTTATCATCTTTTCATCACAACCAATTTTTCTTAAAATAGTATATCTTTGTCTGTTATCTGAACTATCTGTTAATTGTTTTAAAGCCAATATAGCAGAACTTGCAATTAAGAATATAATTCCTAAATAAATTGCTATAAATGTTACAATAGTTGCTAGACCTACACTTGCTTCCATAAGAGCTATTTTCGTTTTTCCGTCAATATTCAAACCATTTTTCTCTAAATTTTGTATAAGTTCTGAATTATTATCAACAAATATCTTTTCTATTTTTTCTTTTCCTTCTTTAGTATCTGAATTATAATTTGCAGCTAATAAATATTGTTCTTTCATACTTTCTGTTAAATTACAATCATCTGGAACTAATATAATTCCTGTATTTGTATGATTAGTAGATATTTGAATATATCCTGTTTTACATTCATTATATTTTGATTTATATTGTTTTCCAGCTATATTCAAAACATTGTTTCCATCCTTTAATGCTTCATTTCTTAATTCTTTTTGTGAATCAAAATCACAAAGTACAATATATTCATCATTATTTAATTCATATTGATTAATTCCATATAGTTTTGCGATTTTGTTATAGTCTGATATTTTTACTATCTGTTCTGCTGTATTATATAAAAGATTTGGATATTTAGTTTTTATTATATCTATATATTTATCTCCAAAAAAATCTTTCCAAGTCAAATCATCAGTGGAATATACTGTTATTTCCACAATGTCTTTTAGGACATTCATATCTAAACCATTATTTTTTAAAGTTTCAGCAATAGGTATTTTTGAATCCGACATTGCTTCTGGGGTTGATGTTATCTCTTTCCCATAAGTTCCATATTGCAAATATTTTTCTGGTAAATTTGCTGTTTTATACAAATTCAAATCTACAGGTGTCATCTCAATTAATTCTCTTTGCATTGTATTTCTTAATGCTAAGCTTGAAGAAAGTATTGAAATCGTCATAAATAGCATTAAACATATTACACTCATGCTTATAACCATTGTATTGATCTTGTTGTTTATTTGTCTTAATACAAACATATTGGTATTTTTAAAATAAATATTTTTCATTTTTTGAACTATTTGTATTATAAATCCTGATAAAGACCAGAAAACTGCTACTGTTCCAATTATCCCCATTAAAATAGGTGATAAGATTTTATCTGCTGTTGTTAAACTACTAACATCTCCTGTTACTTTCCAATAAGCATATCCAAGTATAACTACAGCTCCTAAAAATACTAAAATACATATAATAGGATTTTTTATTTTTACATTCTCATTTTTCTTACTCGCATTCAATAAATTAATTAATTTATATCTTGAAACTGTAAATGTATTGAAGAACATTACTGCTACGTACATTACTGCAAAATATATACCAGTTTTTATACAGGCATCTTTTGAAAATACAAATTGAAATTTGCTCATATCTGCTTCAAACATTTTAGCAACTAATATAGACATGAATTGCGATGCAAATACACCTATAATTAAGCCTACAATTAATGACATAATTCCTACTAATATTGTTTCCATAAGTATTATTTTTGATATTTGCCTTTTCCCCA
>USCB01000046.1 GCA_900553125.1 uncultured Clostridium sp.
TTTTGATTTAAATCTTTTTTTTCATCAATAAATACTGGTATTTCATATTTTGCAAATATTGCTTTTATTAATGATGAATATGTATTTACATTTTTCGTAATTATTCCTATTTCATTAAATTTATAATTATTATTTTTAATTAAATTAATTATATTTTTTGCAACATATTCAATTTCTGAATATTGATTTTTTGATAAAAATAAATTAATATTTTTTATTTCATTTTCGTATTTTTTTATTTTTAAATTATATAAATAATTTTCTAAATAAATTAATTCTTCATTTTTAAATCTATTCAATTTATTTAAATTTATTGTTTCTATTTTTTCATCATTATTTAATAATTTTAATATTTTATTTAATGTTATTTTATTTGGATAAAATATATCTGTATCCGGATTAGAATTTAATTCTAAATTATCTATACAAGATGTTATTGTTACTTTTTTTGAAATATTTAATAATTTTTTTATTATTTCTAATTCTTGTTTTGTATATCCTACAAATTCATCAATATAAATTATTGAATTTTTAAATAAATCTGTTTTTTCTATATTTTCTGATAATTTTGTTAGTAAATCTGTTTCATCAATATATTTATTTTCTATATTATTATTAAATTTTTCATAAATTAAAATTAAATCTTGTAATTTTATTTTTAAATAATTATCATTTATATTTTCTGTTTCTTTTTTTAATTCATCAATTGAAACTTGATTTTTTTTAAATTCAGAAATTGTTCTCATTGCTAAATCTATATTTTCATCTGATTTATTTAATAAATTCAAATTCTTTTTTTCTTTTTGCAAAATAGAATAAATAAGCATAGACTTTCCACATTTTGTTAAACTATTGTGGATATTTCCTCCAATTTCATTCATTACCCTATAAGCCATTCTGTTAAATGTAATTATTTCTGCATTTGTTACTGATTTTTTATTTTCCATTAATTTTTTTTCTGATGTAAATGAAAATTGTTCTGGTGTTATTATATATATTTTATTTTTTTCTTTTATTTTTTCATTTATTTCATTATAAATAAATTTACTTTTGCCTGTTCCTGATTTTCCGTAGATAATTCTTAATGGCATTTTTATCACCTTCTTTTGGGAAATTATATAAATTTTGGATTCAAAAGTCAATATGGTGGGAAGTAAAATCTTTGATTAGCAAAAGAAGCATACCTTATAAAAATACCTTTGAGAAAATTCTCTCATAAGTATGCACTATTTCCTGAAAAATCATATAAAATTCCTTTATAATTCTCTCCTACTTTTACTGCCATTGGTGTATATGATGCTTTCCCTTTTCACTTTGACGCTTGTTTTGGTAAATTCGCTATTGGGGTTTCATCATTTTTATCTAATACTGCATCATCTACTGGCACCCATACAAACTCACTTCCTTTAATATATACTACTACCCCTATATTATCATTTTCATATTATCTACATAAATAAATTTCAATTTTCACAAATTACATCAATTTCCAAAAAAATATTACAAATAAAAATTGATTTTCACATTTTAATATAGTATAATTTACCTAGGATAAAATTAAAGGAGAAATACATTATGAAAAAAGAATTTTTTGATTTTTATGATAGAACCTCATTGAAATCTTACAATTTAGACAAAACAATGCAAGACCAACTAAACGCATTAGGAGCCCTTGATGTTTTCACAAGAAAGCACTGTGAAAATGTTGCAGCAGTCACATGTCGTTTATGTGAATACCTACATTGTTCAAAAGGTTTTACAGAATATTGCACAATATGTGCATATTTACATGATATAGGGAAAATTTTCGTTCCACCAGAGGTATTACAAAAACCTGGAAAACTTACAGATGAAGAATACAAAATAATTCAAACACACACAACTATTGGTTATGAAATGTGTATGAAAGATTTAAAATTACAACCATATGTTGCAGGACCTTACTATCATCACGAGGCATTAAATGGAACAGGATATCCTCAAGGATTAACAAAAAAAGATATTCCGTATGAGGCTCAAATTATTAGAGTTGCAGATGAATATGATGCTATTGTAAGTAAACGTCAATATAAAACCCACATTGGAATTATCGATACATTAAAAATACTTATAGAAAATTCACATCCAAATCCAAATGCAAAATTAGATTTAACAAAAAATCAACCTGGAATTACAAAATTAGGAAAAAATAATCCTGCTGTCGTAAAAGTTTTATTAAAAGTTGTTTTAGATGATATTTATTATGAAATAACTTGTACACAAGATTATGTGGATTATTTACAAGAAAATATTAAAAGACTGGAAACTGTTGAAAAATATTATAATAAAATGATACAAGCAAAAACTGAAGACAAAAAAAATTACTTTTTAGAATATATGAAAATTTATTTACAAGAAAATGAAACAGTTGGTAATTTCTTTAATATTTTGGAAAATTATAAATCAGCTTATACACTTAGAAAAAGCAAAATAGACACATTATATGATGAGGCTAAAGCTATAAAAAAATTAAAAGTATAATTTTATATAAAAAAGAAAAATTAATTTTACCTAAAATTAATTTTTCTTTTTTATTTTATTCTTCTAAACCAAAACTCACACCTAAAGCATTATTTATTTTGCTCATAACTAATTCATCATCTATATGTCCTATTTTTTCCTTTAATCTACTTTTATCAATTGTTCTAATTTGTTCTGCTAAAATAACAGAATTATTTTTTAATCCCTGTTCATCTCCATTTATTTCTATGTGTGTTGGAAGTTTTGTTTTATTTGTTTGTGATGTAATAGCTGCCGCAATTACTGTTGGACTATATTTATTGCCTAAATCGTTTTGGATTATTAAAACAGGACGTACTCCTCCTTGTTCTGAACCTACAACAGGACTTAAATCAGCATAAAACATATCTCCTCTTTTTATTGTCATAATATTCACTCCCACTATTAGCATATTTTAAAAGTCTATATATTCGTAGATAGATTTAAGAAAATAAGAATTTATTTTCTAATTTAATTCTATACTATTATATTGTATGTTTATTGTCGTATTTTGGTTATTATCTTCAATTATTAATTTTGTAGGTAATTTACTTTCTTTATTTATGTACAATATTTTATTTTCTGTATATTTATTTTTATTGCTACTTTTTGTTTTCATTATTATTTCTTTTTCATTTTCTTCAAAATTAGATTTTTCATAATTTTTATAATCACTAATAAATGTATTTAAATCTAAATAATTTTCTCCAATTCCCTGGTAATTTTCAAAAATGGTTGATAAATTTAGTCCTGAATTTTCTAATTTTAAATTACCATCTTTTTTTACTATTTTTACTCCTGCAATATTTGCTGGCTCTATAACTTCCTGAATACTTTCATTTTCACCATTAAATTCTTGATTTAAAATATATTTATTTTTATTTTTATTGCTGTTAACTTGTATGGAAACATTTGCTTTATATTTTTTTACATTTAAAATATAATCTACGATTTCTTGACTATTCATATTGTTTCCAATTTTGCTTTTTTTAATCACTTTTTTATAAATAAATAATCCAAAAATTATTAATAATATTAATATTATTATAAAAAATATTTTTTTATTAATTTTCATAAATAAAACCCTTTCTTTTATAAATTTATTAATACATTTTTATTCAATAATTTTATTTATATACATTAATTTTCTATTTGAACAGCTTGAATACATCTTCTATATTGTGGTTCATTTTCTACACATGTTATTAATGTTATTCTATTTTCTTCTGTATTATTTAAATAACTCCAATCTGTATTTTTTATTATTTCTATTTTATCAATTTTGTATGTTTCTTTATAATCTAAATATTTATATATTATTTCATCTTCTTTTTTTAATTTTTTTAAATTTTCAAAATAATTATATTCATATCCTCTATTATGTCCAGCTAAACCCACGTTACCAGTTGTTAGACCTGTTTCCGTAAAATGTCCGATTTTTGTATCTAATGTTTCCTTTTCTGTTCCTTCTGCAATTGGTGCTTTTAAATTAATTTTTGGTATTTCTACATACCACTTTTCTAGTTCCTCCTCTGGAATTTCTGTTTCTGTCTTGATATTTTTTTCTTCTTTTTTGAAATCTATTTTCGAAATAATATTTGGGATTTCTTTTTCTGAAATCTCTGGAGTTTTTATAAAAAAAAGATTTAAAATTGAAAATATTATTATTGTAATAATTAAACTAATTAAATTAATATATTTGTTTGTATAAATCATATTTT
>USCB01000047.1 GCA_900553125.1 uncultured Clostridium sp.
GTTCGAGTCGCGGATAGCTCACCAAAAATATAAAATGAATATTAAAGCAAAATTTAATATTCATTTTTACGTGGCCCCTTGGTCAAGAGGTTAAGACATCGCCCTTTCACGGCGGGGACATGGGTTCAATTCCCGTAGGGGTCACCATTCAAATTAAATATGCCACTTTAGCTCAGCTGGTAGAGCAACTGACTTGTAATCAGTAGGTCGTCCGTTCAAATCGGACAAGTGGCTCCATTATTGTCAATAGTTTTGAGAAAACTCTTAATTGTTGGCTTTTTTTATGTTTAAAAAGGAGCAACCAAATGAACTCAAAAATAATCCTAATTTCAGGAGCCTCACGAGGCATCGGTAAACAAACAGCAATAGATTTATGTAAGAGTGGCTATACAGTAATAGCAAACTACAATCAATCTAAAGAATCTGCGATGGAATTAAAAGAACAATTTAATATAGACATATTCAAAGCAGATATATCAAATAGTACAGAAATAAATCAACTAACTAATTACGTTTTAAATAAATATAAAAAAATAGATGTACTAATAAACAATGCTGGAATATCTCAAACAAAATTATTTACAGATATAACAGATAAAGACTGGAATAATATGATAAATACCAACTTATATTCATGTTTTAAATTAACACAAAATTGTCTTCCAAATATGATTCATAATAAATCAGGATGTATAATAAATATCTCATCAATGTGGGGACAAGTTGGTGCATCATGTGAAAGCTTATATTCCATTACAAAAGCAGGTATAGATGCAATGACCAAATCTCTAGCCAAAGAATTAGGTCCTTCAGGAATAAGAGTTAATTCAATTGCACCTGGTTTTATAGATACAGATATGAATAAATGTTATTCAAAAGAAGATGTACAAAACATAATAAACGATACGCCACTTGAAACAATAGGAAAAACAACAGATATCTCTAAGTGCATAAAGTGGCTTATTGAAGATAATTTCACAACAGGACAAATAATTTCCGTTAATGGCGGATTTATTATAAATTAAAAAAATTATCCACATATTGTTACAAATATGTGGATAATTTTTTTAATTTTCATTATGTGAATGTTTTTTATAATTTCCTGAGATTATTTTTGGTAAATATGTTATTATTTTATATACTGCTAATTTTATTTTTTTGCTCCAAATATATGATTTTCTTAGATTTCTTGCAGCTCCTATTGTTTTTGGCTCATCATCTAATACAATTAATTCTTGAGATACCTTTTCTAATGGAAATACATAGTTATTTCCATCATTATTATCCCATTCCTCTTTATCATTTTTAAAACATAATTCAAAACTTTCTCCTTCTAATAAATCTATTTCTGTTTGAAAGCCTAATTCTGTTTTTTCCATTTCTATATCATTTACATTATTCCATTGTTCCCCAAAACCATAGTGTATTGTTACTTTTTCACAGTTTTCCTGATAAAACTTTCCTGTGTATGATATTTTTACTCTACTATTTTCAATTAACTTATCTGTATTAAAAAATATATTTTTAGTTAATTCCATTTCACATCTTCTCCCTTTTTGTCTTTTGCTGGCACAATTATATTATACTTTTTTACATTAATCAAGTATTTTTCAAAAAAATTTTCAAATTTTAACAAATCTGTATTTTTTTCTCCTTTACAAAAAAATCTTTTTATGTTAGTATTTTGTTGAAAAATGTAAATAAAAAGAGGTATACAATGGATAAAAATTTGAAAAAATTATTTATAATTATTTTTTTTATAATTTTATTGCTTATTTTTTCTGTATTTTTCTCACTTATAAATATAAATAATAATAATATTTTAAGTGGTATATCAATAAATAATATCGATATTTCAGGGCTTTCCGGAGGTTTGACACTTGGTTATAGAAAAATTTTTTAAAAGCATTGGTAATGCTTTATTTTTTTGTAAAATCTTCTATTTTTCTCTTGCACAATGTTTCACAATGTGTTATGATACTTTTGGAGGAAAAAAGAATGAGACTACAAATTATAAAATCAAAAAATGCTAAATCCCTATATGTAGTGAAATCGACATATATAAATAAAAAGCGTTCGAATAAAGTTGTTGAAAAACTTGGAACATATGAGGAACTAAAATTAAAAGTCTTTCCAGAAGACCCTATTGAATGGGCAAAAAAATATGTTGAAGAATTAAATAAAAAAGAAAAAGATAATAAGAGAGAAATTATAGTCAAATACTATCCAAATAAAATTATAGAAAAAAATCATCAAATAAGTTTTAACTGTGGATACCTATTCTTAAAAAAAATTTACTACGGTTTAAAAATAAATAAAATATGTAAAAAAATATCTCAAAAATATAAGTTTAAATATGATTTTAATAATATACTCGAAAACCTATTATATGGAAGAATAATATATCCATCATCCAAATTAGCTACATATAATCTCTCTAAAAAATTTATAGAACAACCTAATTTCGAACTTCAACATATCTATAGAGCATTGGAAGTTATATCTAAAGAAAATGAATTTATACAAGCAGAGCTTTATAAAAATAGCTTAAAATATTCAAAACGTAATACAGGTATTCTTTATTATGATTGTACAAATTATTTCTTTGAAACAGAACAAGAGAATGGATTAAGACAATACGGACCATCAAAAGAACATAGACCCAATCCAATAGTACAAATGGGACTTTTTATGGATGGAGATGGCATCCCACTAGCTTTTAATATTACATCCGGAAATACTAATGAACAAACCACGTTGACACCAACAGAAGAAAAAATATTAAAAGATTTCGAATTATCTAAATTTATAGTATGCACAGATGCAGGGCTTGCTTCAACAACAAACAGAAAATTTAATAATAGACATGACAGAGCCTTTATAACGACACAATCAATAAAGAAATTAAAAAAATTTTTAAAGGAATGGGCATTGGATACAAAAGGCTGGAGCTTAAGTGGAGATAGTAAAGAATATGATATAAGTCAATTAGAAAAAACTATAGAAACAAAGCAATATTACCAAAATAAGGTATTTTATAAAGAACGTTGGATAAAGGAAAATGACTTAGAACAAAAATTGATTGTAACATATTCTTTAAAATATAAAGACTATCAGAGAAGAATAAGAAACAATCAAATTGAACGAGCTCAAAAAGCTATTGAAACCAATAGTATCAAATTAGAAAAGTGTAATCAAAATGATTATAAACGATTTGTTTCAAGAACATCATTAACTAAAGATGGTGAGATAGCTGATAAAAAGATACTGTCACTAAATTTAGAACAAATTGAAAAGGAAGAACAATATGATGGTTTCTATGGAGTCTGTACCAATTTAGATGATGATGCAGAGGAAATTATTAAAATAAATCAAAGAAGATGGGAAATCGAAGAAAGTTTTAGAATTATGAAGAGTGAATTTAAAGCTCGACCGATATACCTAAGTCGCGACGACAGAATAATAGCGCATTTCACTACTTGCTTCCTATCACTTGTACTTCATAGGTACCTTGAAAAGAACTTAAAAGAAAAATATACTGCATCGGAAATTATTGATACATTGAGAAATATGAATATGATAAAAATTGATGAAGAAGGCTATATTCCAATATATGAAAGAACAGATATAACAGATGATTTACATAAGACATTTGAGTTTAGAACAGATTATCAAATAGTTTCAAATAAAAATATAAAAAAATTTTTAAAAATGTAAAAAGATTAAAAACATTGTGCAAAAATCAGTATATATCAAAAAGCTCGTAAGCTAGTATTAATCTATCCTACGGGCTTTTTTATCTCAAAAAAGTGTCAAATTTGAGATTATACTTTTTTACATTAATCAAGTATTTTTCAAAAAAATTTTCAAATTTTAAC
>USCB01000048.1 GCA_900553125.1 uncultured Clostridium sp.
GCCAGAAAAGAAACACGGTACCAAGTAGAAAGGAGATGTTTTATGAGTTTAGATTTAGACCCTAATGATTTAATGAACCAAATTCGAAATTTATTAAGACCAGAAATGAGTTTTGTTGCATTCAACACATATATAAATCCATTAATAATTGAAAGCATGGACAATTCTAATATAGTTTTTCAAATTGATGCAGACTATAAAAAAGACATGGTAGAAAATAGATATGCTAGTTTGGTTTTAAATGCATTACAATATATCACAAATAGAAATATTACCTTTTCCGTACATTCTTTAGAAAAAGATAAATTAAAGGATGATGAAAATAATACAATTATTTCTCAAAAAAAGGAAAACGATGAAGAAATTGATTATTCAAACCAAAGTTTAAATCCTAAATACACATTTGAAACATTTGTTGTGGGTAATAACAATAGATTCGCACATGCAGCTGCCTTAGCTGTTGGTGATAATCCGGCAAAAACCTATAATCCACTTTTTATATATGGTGGAGTAGGACTTGGAAAAACACATTTAATGCAAGCTGTAGGAAATAGAATTTTACAAAATAATCGTTCAATGAATATTGTTTATGTGACATCTGAAAAATTTACAAACCATCTGATAAACTCTATAAGAGAAGGAAAAAATGACCCATTTAGAAACAAATACCGTTCTGCTGATGCACTTCTAATAGATGATATTCAATTTATTGCCAAAAAGGAAAGAGTACAAGAAGAATTTTTCCACACATTCAATACGTTATATGAAAATGGAAAACAAATAATAATTTCAAGTGATAAGCCACCTAGAGATTTACCATTTTTGGAAGAACGTTTAAAATCAAGGTTTGAATGGGGACTTTTAGCTGATATTTCTTGTCCAGATTATGAAACAAGAGTAGCTATCCTAAGAAAAAAGGCATTAGATGAGAGTATAATAATTGATGATGAAATATTAGCAGATATTGCAACAAAAATAGACTCAAATATTCGTGAATTAGAAGGCGTATTTAATAAAATAGTTGCAAGAGCATCACTTACTCACAGCCCAATAACAATAGAACTTGCTGAAAATGTAATCAATGAATTTATTTCTAAAAAAGAAAAAGTCATATCTTCAGATTATATTCAAGAAACTGTTGCTAAATATTTTAGCATAGACAAGAAAGAACTTGCCGGTGAAAAAAGGTCAAATGATATAGCTTTTCCAAGGCAAATTGCAATGTATTTATGCAGGGAAGTAGCTAATATGAGCTTTCCACAAATAGGTATTGACTTTGGAAAAAGAGATCACTCAACAGTAATGCATGCATACAAAAAAATTGCAAAAGAAATAAAAGAAAAAACAAATACTAAATTAATTGTGGAAAGTGTGAAAAACATTATACTAAATGTGGAAAATTAAAAATTCATTTATTTATTAATATATTGATATACTTTTTTGAAATTTATGTTTGTAAAAATTTTCGTTCGACAAAAAGAAATCTTTCTCTTCTTACGGAAGAGCTTAATTGGTTATCCACATACCATTTGTGGATAACGTGTTGATAAGGTGTTGATAACTAATTTCCCACACATAAATGTGGAAACTGTGGATAAGTACCCTATGTTTTCCACAGATTTATCCATATCTATTTCACTACGGACATAAAGTTTCCACATAGTTTTCCACAGTTTCCACAGCACCTACTACTACTACTACTATATATATTATATTAATATTAAAAATAAATATGCCAAAAGAAAGGATGATTGATGAATGAAATTTGTTTGTTATAAAGACAAAATTATAAAAGCTCTTAATTCCGTAGTTAAAGGAGTAGCATCTAAAACTACTATGCCTATATTAGAGGGTATACTTATTCAAACAAATGATAATGAGATAAAACTGACAACTTATGATTTAGAGTTAGGAATAGAATATACTATGCAATGTGAAATAGTAGAACAAGGAAGTACAGTTGTAAATGCAATGATGTTTACAGAAATAATTAGAAAACTACCAGATACAGAAATAAATATTAGTGTTAATGAAAATAATTTATTAACAATTGAATGTGAAGGTTCTTTATATAAATTAGCAACTATGAATCCAGATGAATTTCCAGAGTTACCAAAAATAGAAATTGAAAATTCAATCGATTTGGAACAAAGTGCATTAAAAAATATGATTAGAAAAACAATTTTTGCAGTAAGTACTGAAGAAAATAGACCAATTTTTACAGGTTGTCTTTTTGAAATAAAAAATAATAAACTAAATGTTGTAGCAATTGATGGATTCAGATTAGCATTAAGAACAATAAATATACCAGTTCCTGTAAATGATTTTAAAGCAGTTATTCCTGCCAAAACATTAAACGAAGTAAATAAAATTTTAACAGATTCTTTTGAAACTATAAAAATAGGCGTTTCTAAAAATCAAGCCGTTTTTGAAATGGAAAATTGTAAAATAGTAACAAGAATTCTTGATGGAGAATTTTTAAATTATTCAACAGTAATTCCTGATTCTTGGCAAACCAGAATTAGAGTTGAAAAAGAAGCTTTACAAAACAGTTTTGAAAGAATAAGTTTAATATCTTCATCTAGTATTGAAAAAGAGAAAAAATATCCAGTAAAAGTTACTGTTGATATCGGAAAATTAACAATTTTATGTACAAACCAAACTGGTGATGCAAAAGAAGAAGTATTTATATCAACAGAGGGAAAAAATTTGGAAGTTGGTTTTAATCCAAAATATTTCTTAGATAGTTTGAAAGCTATTGATGAAGAAGAAATATATGTTGAATTTGGAACAAATGTATCTCCTTGTTTAATAAAATCTGTTGAAAATAATGATTATGTTTATATGATTTTACCAATTAGATTAAAAGGTGAGTAAAAAGGTAAGAGAAAAAAATCTCTTGCCTTATTTTATAAAAAAGTTATCCACAAAATTTTAACAATTTGTGGATAAATTAATTTTTGGGGTGAATTTTTGTGAATTTTGAAAAAAACGACCGATGAAAATCAAAAATAAGCGATTTTTATATTTTTAATAATTAATTTATCGATAATAAAAAATAAATTAAATAAATTGAAAATAATTAATTTAAAAATAAAAAAAATAGAATAAAAAAGTATAAATTAGAAAAAAAAAGAATAAAATAGAAAATATATATCAAATAGCCTGAGAAAAATCGTAAAAAATCTAAATCGCTTAAAATCAATAATAAAAAATACTAATAAATTTAATTTTTTATTATTAAATAATCAAATTAATTATAAAATTATTTATTTTAATAATTAATTATTTATAAATATAAATAAAATAGAATAAAATCGTAAAAAAAAGAATAAATTAGAAAAAAAAAGATAAAAAAAGTTTTTAGTAAAATCGGAGAGAAAAAATATGTGGATAGAAAAAATAAAAATTAATATGAGGGTTATACATAATGTTTCTAATCCAGATATTACTATAGAATTGTTTGGAA
>USCB01000049.1 GCA_900553125.1 uncultured Clostridium sp.
TGATGAAGAAGATATAGATTATGAATACCCTAAAGAATTTGAAAAGAAAATAAAAAAAATAATTAAGAAAGAAAAAAGGGGTTTGTTTCTTAATAAAATATGCTTATATACAAAAAAAATAGCTGTAGTATTTATAGCATTTTTAATTAGTTTATTACCAATGTTATTAAATCAATATGGAGGAATGAAAGGTGTACAGGAAATTAGTGGTTTAATTAATTTGTTTAATCCAATAGGAATAATATCTGTATTGTTATTTATTATAGGGGTATGGGTATCGTTAAAAAACAAAAAAATAAATAAAATATTGGGTGCATTGGGAACAATAGGAATTGTAATTTCAGAAATGTATAAGTTCTTTACTTGGCATATAATGAATATAACAGGAAAAATGAGTATTCAAAATAGTATGGAATTTGCCTTTCCAGAATTTTATGTTGGGGTAGTAATCTCTTTGATTATGATATTTATTTATCTATGTATTGATAAAATAGTAAAAGAATAAGATGAGTACATTTGTAAGGAGAGATATCTATGGAAAATAAAACAAGCAAAAAATATGATATATTGATGATTGTATGGGGATTATCATTAGGTGTAATTGAACTTTGGCTTATACATTTAGGCTTTTTTGATAGAATAAATATTCCATTTATAAAAGCACCTTATGCAAAAAATTTATTGATTTTGGCAATTATTTCATTATGCTTTAGAGTAATAACTTATTTTATACAACAACCTTATAAACAAAAACTTGAGAATAAAAATAAAATAGTGAGAAATAGACATTTGGCATTGATTTGTAGCATAATAAGTATAACGATAATGTTTTTTATACTATGGAGTGTAGAAATGAGTAGAGAAACAGATGGATCTTTATTTTCAATAATTATTCTTACAATTGAATTTGTTATAGTTCAACTGCCATTTTTATTACCAATTTTTTAATAGGCAATATTTTGAGTAGATAGTTAGTTGATAATCATTATTTTTTGTGATAGGATAGATGAAAATAAAGTAGTATTTGGAGGCTAATAAATAATGAGAAAAACAAATTGCATATTAATAATAGTTGCAATATTGGGAATTCTATTTGTGTTTTCTCTTTTTAATAAAGAAGGTATTGTAATAAATGTAAATTCAAGAAATAAAGATTTAGTTTATCAGTCATTAAATGGGAAAATAGAAAATACAGACAATATTACTAAAATTATATTAGGTCAAGGGTGGAATTCTGGTAAATTGACAATTTATCACTCATTTGGAAAAAATGAAACGTTGTATATTACAGAGGGAATGTTTAAATTAGGAGAATTGGAAAGATATATTAAGGAAAATGGCTATAATTTAGATAATATAGGCTTTACTTTAATAGGAATTTCTGGATTGATTATGTTTTATTTATTTGTTTGCAAATATGTAAATAAAAAAAGATAAATTAAAACATGAAAATTATATACTTTAACAGGAATAGCTGGATCAATGTATATTGGAAATATAATTTCACTTATAAAGGATTGTTCTATACAGATGAATGCAAGTTAAAAATAGATAATGATTTAGATAGAAAATTGTATAATATTATAGATTATTCCTCAAATAATAAACTAAATAATTGAATTAAAGGAGAAAAAGAAAATGAAGAAAAAAATTATTATTTTTATAATTTGTATTATATTAGTAGTATTTTTATGTGGTGTAGTATTTTTTTATAAAGATAAAAAATCAGATAAAACAGAAAGTTCTGATAAGTATTCTGTTATTTTAGATAAGGAAGGAAATATTATATACGATATGTCTAAAAATGATGAAACAACAGAAGTAATTAAAGACACAGTTATTCAAGGAATAGTTGAACTAAATCATAATGGATATATTTATATATTTAATGGACAACATTTTGGGGAATTTGGTTTGGAAATGAAGGAATATACTAGAGCAAATATCAATAATAAAAACCAAAAATGTTTAGATTATTTTACATTAAAGGAATATGATACAAACTATATACAAGAGGGAGATATATTGATTTGTAGTGGGGATTTAAGTAAAAAAGGTTATGATACAGGAGAGAATGATTTTGACACTAAGGATAATTCAATTATTGTTTTAAAATCAAACGACTATGAGCAAATGAAAAGAGATGCGTTAACAGAAAAAAGAGCATATTCTTCTGTCGTAACTATTGGCGATGAGTATATAGAACAAGGATATGTGTATTTAAAATATAGTTTAGAAGATGATACTCATTCTGATACTGGTTATAATTTTCCATTTGCAATAAAAGCATATATAACAGATGATACTGAAATAATAGGAAATTTGCAAAGAGAAAAAAATGTAAAAGTACAATATGAAAATTCAAATGTACCTTTAGATGAATTAAAAATAAAATCAATAGAAGTAATTGAAGATTAATGTAACAATTTACAAGTTATGAAGTTAGCTTTATTAAAAAATTCCAGAATATTAAGGAGTTTTATGGCATAAATTTAATAAAAAGGTGTGGTAAAAGTGAAAAAGAAAAGCATTATAGTTATAGTAATAATAATAATTTTAGTGATAGCATTAGCAACATTTATATTAATAAAAAGGAACACATCAAATAATAATAATGATACCCAAGACAAAACAATATATGAAACTTTAAAAAAAGATTTTGAAGAATACTCCATTGTTAAGATATATATAAATAAAGGCTCATCACAAAAAGATGTAGACAATTTATATAGTAAAATTAAAAATATGAAATATTTTAAAAACATAGAATTAGTTACTAAAGAAAATGCTTATCAAAAAATGAAAAAATTATATAGCAATGATAGTGATTTAATAAACAAAATAAACATAGATGATTTACAAGAATATATTACTGCAGGTTGTTATTATCTTGACGATATAACACTTTTAGATGAAGATTCATACTTTGAAAAAATTAAGACATATATTAATAATGTTGATGAAAATAAAATAATATCTAATATTATAACAGTAGGAATTATAGATTTATATAATCAAGAAGGAATAGAAGGAGTAAATAACTATATAGAAAAATCGAACAAAGTCAATAGCAATTCTAATACTTCTGTTTCTACTAATGAAACATTTGAAACAGGTGTAGAATTTAATAATAACACTAAATTTTATAGTAAAGGAAATGATATAAATTCAATAAAAAATTTAGAAAATGCCAAAGGAAATATAAACTCTATTCGTTTAGAAAAAAACACAATTAATAAAAAGAATTTTCCAATTGTGAAAACTTTTGAAAGGTAATAGATGTCCTGTATAATATCAATTTGTGATATTATACAGGACTTTTTTCTTTTTTTATTTATATTTTTTATTATTTGTGTTATAATCACAAGCATAAAGAAAAAACGATAAAAAACCTCTTATATAGAAAGT
>USCB01000050.1 GCA_900553125.1 uncultured Clostridium sp.
AATTTCTGATTGGGGACGGTTCCTTTTCCGAAAAGGAACCGTCCCCAATCAGAAAGTTGTACTGACCTCCCAGTCCAATTACCAATAAACAAAAAATATGTTATAAATATTCAGGACAAAGGAGGAAGGCAAATGTCAGAAAGAATATATAAATGCTTAGAAATAAAGGATTTAAAGGAAATGTTAAATAAATCCGGTGAAAAATATGGAGAAAAAACAGCATATAAAATAAAAATAGAAAAAGATAAATATAAAACATATACACACAAAGAAATAAGACAAAAGATAAATTATTTAGGAACAAGACTAATAAATTTAGGACTAAAAAATAAAAGAATAGCAGTAATTGGAGAAAATAGATATGAATGGGAAATAGCATATTTATCAATAGTATGTGGGACAGGAATAGTTGTACCATTAGATAAATCATTGCCACAAAATGAACTTGAAAAAGTAATAGAACGTTCAGGAGTTGAGGCGATTTTCTATTCGGAAAAGTATAAAGAGAGTTTAAAAACAATAGTAAGTAGAGGGATAGGAAAACTAAAAACATTAATATCAATGGATTTAAAGCATCATGCTGAAGGAATATACTCACAAAATGAATTAATAAATGAAGGAAAGTCATTGGTGGAAAATGGAGATAAAAGTTTTATAGATGCGAAAATTGACAGTGAAATAATGGAAATAATGTTATTTACATCAGGAACGACATCAGATTCAAAAATCGTTGCTTTATCACATAAAAATATAGTTTCAAATTTAATGGATATAGCATCAAGTTTAGATATAAATTCAAATGATGTGTTTTTATCTTTTCTACCTTTACATCATGTTTTTGAATGTACAGTTGGATTTTTATTTTCATTGTATGTTGGGGCTGAAACGGTATTTTGTGATGGAATAAGGCATATTGTAGATAACTTGAAAGAATACAAAGTTAGTGTAATGGCATCAGTTCCAGCAATTTATGAACGAATTTTTAAAATCATCAGAAGAGAAATTGCTGAAAGTAATAATTTGGAAGAAATACTTGAAAATGAAAAAAAGTACAAAAATTCAACAATGGAAGAAAAGAAAAAGGTATTTAAAAATATACATGATTTGTTAGGTGGAAACATAAAGCTTTTAATTAGTGGAGCGGCAAGTCTTGATAAAGAAATAGAGGAAAAATATAGAAATTTAGGGCTAAATCTAGTTCAAGGTTATGGACTTACAGAAACATCGCCAGTTGTAGGGATAGGAACGAATAAATATCACAAAATAGGTTCAATTGGAAAGACAGTTCCATCTGTTGAGGCAAAGGTTGTAGACTGTAATAAAGAAGGAATTGGGGAATTGATTGTAAAAGGTCCTAATATAATGATTGGATATTACCAAAATGAAGAAGAAACCAGGAAGGTAATTGTGGATGGTTGGTTTCATACAGGAGATTTAGCCAAAATAGATGAAGAGGGATATATTTTTATTTGTGGAAGAAAGAAAAATGTAATTGTTTTAAAAAATGGTAAAAATATCTATCCAGAGGAAATGGAAAACCTTATAAATAAGATTGAGGGTGTTGAAGAATCTTTTATATATGGAAAACAGCTATCAAATGATAAGGAAAATATCAAAATATATGCAAAAATAGTTTATGATGAGGAAATTGTAAGAAATGCATATAAAGTTCAAAATGAAAGCGAAATTCATGATGAAATTGCAAAAAGAATAAGAGAAATAAATAGTTTGATGCCTAAATATAAGGCTATAAGAGGATTTATTTTGACTAAAGAACCACTTATAAAAACAACTACCAATAAATTAAAAAGAGAGCAGAATCTGAAGAAAATTTTGGAGGAAGAAAAATGACAGAGACTGATTTCAAGAAATGTAATGGGTATAAAGTGTTTCATTATAAGATAATAGATTCAACTCAAAAAGAGATTTTTAGAAGAGTAGAAAATGGTAGTATAGAAGATAGGACAATAATTAACGCAGACATTCAAACTTCAGGAATAGGAACCCATGGAAGAGTTTGGCATACAGATGAAGAAAACAACATTGCTTTTTCAGTTTATTTTGATTTGAGCAAGATGAATTGCAAAATTGATAAATTGGATGGATTAACTGTTAAAATAGCTGAAGATATTGTGAAAGTTTTTAGAAAATTATATGGCATAAATTTAGATATTAAGTTTCCAAATGATATCTATTGTAATGGTAGAAAGTTAGGAGGAATACTTACTGAAACCAAAGTACAAAATGGATTGGTTAGGTGTGTTGTTATTGGAGTTGGAATTAATACTAATCAGATTATGTTTGCTGATGAGATTAAAGATATTGCAACGTCGATTAGGCGTGAATTCGGAATTGAGGTTGAAAATAGTAAAGTGATTTCGGAATTTTTCGCATTGGGGACGGTTCCTTTTGCGAAAAGAACCGTCCCCAATACGAAAAAGGGAGGAAATTAAAGATGAAGACAGGTTTTTTATTCCCAGGTCAAGGTTCACAATTTGTTGGAATGGGAAAAGAATTATATGAAAATGATGAAGATGCAAAAAGAATATATGATAGGGTAAAAGAAATAACTAAAATAGATATAGCAAAAATATCTTTTGAAGGACCAGCTGAGGTTTTAAATCAAACTAAAATTACACAGCTGGCAATTCTTACAAATAGTTTAGCAGAGCTTGAAATCTTAAAAAAACAAGGAATAGATGCTGAGGTATCGGCAGGGCTAAGTTTAGGGGAATATACAGCATTAATTTATAGTAAGGTACTCACTTTTGAAGATGGAGTAAGACTAGTTCAAAAAAGAGGCGAATTTATGCAAGAATTAGCACCCAAAGGAAATTGGCAAATGGCAGCAATACTTGGAGCATCTGATGAAGAAGTTGAAAATTTATGTAACAAAGTTCAAGAAGGATTTGTTGTCCCTGTAAATTACAATTGTCCAGGTCAAGTTGTTGTTACAGGTAATGAAGATGGAATTGCTAAAATTCAAAAATTGGCAAAGGATGCAGGAATTAGAAAGGTTAAAATTTTAAAGACCTCAGGACCATTCCATACAGAAAAACTAAAGGAAAGTGCTGAGGCTTTTAGAAAAGAATTAGATGATGTTAGAATACATAAATTTGAAAGTAAGGTTGTTAAAAATATTGATGGAGAGTTGTATACCAATCAAGATGATGTAAAAGATATTTTATTTAGGCATATTATTAGTCCAGTTAAATTTTCAAAGTGCTTAAAGACGATGATGTGTATGGGGATTGATAATTTTGTTGAGGTTGGACCTGGAAAGGTTTTGAGTGGATTTGTTAAGAGGATGTAATGTTGAAGGGGGTATTTTGGTGACGGAGAATTTTGGTGCAATTAGGAGAGGTTTCTTTGCTGG
>USCB01000051.1 GCA_900553125.1 uncultured Clostridium sp.
ATCTATTTTATTATTTTCTATATCTTTTATACCTCTTTGTATACATATAAGCATATTTTCATCTCTTACACTTGAAATCGTTATAGTTGCTTTTGCATTAAACCCATATGTAATAATATTTGTTTTTATATTTTTTAATGCTTTTAAATTATTTTTTATATCTGAATTTATAATTATATAGTATGGAGGAAGAAAATTATGGGAAGTACTGTCAAAAAAATTGCATTATTATATAGTATGCTTTATTTATAAGAGTCTCCAAATAATTAGAATTATTTAATATATTTTCAATATTTTCATTTATAACTAGAATATCAAATTTTATGTTTTTTATATTTTCTATACTTTGCGTATTTATATTTACTATTTCAAACTTGTTTGTTTTGTTTTGTTTATTAATTGTATTTTTTATGAAATTACTATCATTTTCTTTTGAAATTATTCCAACAAAAGGCATCTCTATTCCTCTCTAAAAGTAAAATTATAATTTTCTAATTAAATTATATCCTTAATTAATTAAATTATACCTATCTATTAGTATTATTTTCCACATTTATATTCTGTACTATATTGTTATCAGTATCAACATTGATTTGATTTTGTTCTAAATTTCCGGAGGTTTGCTCCGAAGTAGAAATATCAGAATTTAACATATTTGACATGAAAAACAGAGTAACTATAGTTAAAATCGATACTATATAAGCATATACCTTTTCTTTATTTATAACGAAAAACATATCTAAAAACCTCCAATAATAATCTATATCTAATTATATGATTATTATTGGAGTAAAATGCTATTTTTTATTTTATTTGTTTCATAACTTCTTCAGCAAAGTTTTCTTCTTTTTTCTCTATTCCTTCACCTTTTTCAATTCTTGCAAATTCAACTATTTCAGCATTTTTAGTTTTTAGTAAATCTGCAATTTTCATATCTGGATCTTTAACAAATGGTTGTTCAACTAAACAAATTTCGCTATAGAATTTACCAATTCTTCCTTGAACGATTTTTTCAGCAATAGCCTCTGGTTTTCCTTCATTCATAGCTTGAACTTTTAAAATTTCCATTTCTTTATCCAATCTTTCTTGTGGTACAGCCTCTCTATTTAAAAATTCTGGTTTAGCTGCTGCTATTTGCATACAAATGTCTTTTGCTAAAACATTATCTCCATTTTTTACATTAACTAAAACAGCTATTTTTCCATCTCCATGAATGTATTTTTCTATTAATCCATCAGTTGTTTCAAATCTTACAAATCTGCGGATACTTAGTTTTTCTCCAATCTTTGCAACTTTGTCAACTAATACGTCTGATACTTTTTTTCCTGTTTCATCTATTGATTCTTGTTCTAATAAACTTTCAACATCAGCTGGATTTTTTAATGCTACTTGTTTTGCAACTGCTTCAACAAATTCTTTGAATTCTGTATTTTGTGCAACAAAGTCTGTTTCTGAGTTAACTTCTACAACTGCTCCAACTTTTCCGTCTTCTGATACATATCCTAAAACTAGTCCTTCTGCTGCTATTCTATCAGATTTTTTTGCAGCTTTTGCAATTCCTCTTTCACGTAAAAGTTCGATTGCTTTTTCCATATCTCCATCTGCCTCTGTTAAAACCTTTTTGCAGTCCATCATTCCTGCACCTGTTTTTTCTCTTAATTCTTTTACCATTGCTGCTGATACCATAATTATCTCCTCCTAATTTAAATTTATTTAAAATTAGAGTAGAGCAGTTAAGCCCTACTCTTTATTTTTATTATTCTTCTACAGCAGATACTACTTCTTCCATAGTTTCTGTTTCTTCTGAAACATTTTCTGCTGATTCTTCAAAGCTTTCACCTTGTTTTCCTTCGATTACTGCATTTGCCATGACATCTGTTATTAATTTAACAGCTCTTATTGCATCATCATTTCCAGGTATAGCATAATCTAATACTTCTGGATTGCAGTTTGTATCTACTATTCCAACAGTAGGTATATTTAATTTTTTAGCTTCGTTTATAGCATTACATTCTTTTTTAGGATCTACTAGGAATATTACTCTTGGCATTTCTTCCATATCTTTTATTCCACCTAAGTTTGTTTGAAGTTTTTCCATTTCTTTCTTTAATAATATAACTTCTTTTTTAGGTAATACATCAAATGTTCCATCTTCTTGCATTTTTTCTAATTCTTTTAGTCTTTGTACTCTTGTTTTGATTGTTTTGAAGTTTGTTAACATTCCTCCTAACCATCTTTGGTCAACATAGTACATTCCACATTTTTCTGCTGCTTCTTTGATGCATTCTTGTGCTTGTTTTTTTGTTCCTACAAATAGGATTGTTTTTCCTTCTTCTGCTTGACTTCTTATGAATTCATAAGCTTCATCTAATTTTTTAGATGTTTTTTGTAAATCGATTATATGGATTCCGTTTCTAGCTTGGAATATGTATTCTGCCATTCTTGGATCCCATCTTCTTGTTTGATGTCCGAAATGAACACCTGCTTCAAGTAATTGTTTCATTGCAACTACTGCCATTTTTAATTCCTCCTCTTCTGTGTCGATAAGCGCTTTTCTTGTTTATAATACTAGCATAATTTTTTTCCCTTGTTAAGCGCATTTCTGCAATATCTCCAAAAAAACGTCCCCTCTCCATGTCTGTTTCTGTCACCTCCTGTCGTTTTATGACTTTTTCTATCTCCAAAGGTACTTTTCCTCTGCGATCCACACTTCATCCCCCTGACTGAGCACCACTTTTTCGTTGGCTGCCAGCAGCCTTCCATTGACCTTTGTTCCATTTGTGGAATTCAGATCTGTAAGAAAATACTGCCCATCCTCCTCTGTGATCCTTACATGAAAACGGCTTACTGTACTTTTATTTAAAATATAGTCCGCCAGCCCTGTATGTTTTCCTATCACAAAGGGAACATATCCCACTGCAATATCTTCATTTTCTTCTCCTGCCGATACCAGCATATGATCCGGCTCCTCTTTTACAGTAAGCAGCATGGTCTGACATTCTTCCTGAGGTTCCTCTAATTGTTTTTCCTGCTGTCTTTCTGCTGTCTTTTCTCTTGCAGGTACATATCCCGGTATTTTTTCCGGCGCTGATCCCTGTCTTATTTTTTCTGCTTTCTCTGCATTCTGCGCTTCTTCTGTCTCTTCATAAAATACCTGCCAGGAATTTTCCGGCTCTTTTGCGCCGGTTCCTCCATATTTTCCAGGCAACAAACCCTTGCCTTTTCCTCGCATCATATGCAATAAAACCGTTCCTAATATTGCAATTCCAAAACCTGCTGCCCCATATACCCACATTTTTCTTAATACAGACCAGCC
>USCB01000052.1 GCA_900553125.1 uncultured Clostridium sp.
CTTTGTACTCCCTTTTTATTATATAAGGAGTAAGATGGAAATTATAGAAGGAAAATTATATTTTATAAAAGATAAATTTATTGAAAAGTATAATCCAAAATATCATTTAATGGAAAATAAAGAAACTGGTACAAAAAGGCCAACTTATTTTTGTTTTAGAGATAAAATTGATAAAAATATATTGTGGTTCGTGCCTATGTCTTCTAAATATGATAAATATTTAAAATTATATAATGATATCAAATCTAAAAAAGGAATAGAGCCAAATAACTTTGTGTTTGCAAGAAATTTAGCTGGAAAAAAAGCCGTTTTTTTAATTCAAAATATGTTTCCTACTTTAGAAAAATACATAGAACAAGAATATAAAAAAGCAGGAATATCAATTAAAGTTCCTAAAGCAGTAAAAGAAGAAATAGATAAAAAAACTAGAGATATTTTTGCACTTACAAATAGAGGCATTATAGCTACTTTTACTAATTTACCTGAGTTTATAAATGATATTAAGAATGAATATAAGAAATGAAAAACATAAAAGTTGAATGAAATAAAGTCTAAACAATAAACAAAATTAAAGGTGGTTAACATGTTAAATGAGGATATTTTAGAAAGTATAATAATTAAAGATAAGGAAGATTTGAAAAATAAATTACAACAGGGTTTAGATGATATAAAATTAAACAAAACATATTCTTTAGATGAAGTTTTTAATTATATTGATAATTTATAAATAGGAGTGAAATTTATGATTGGCATAGAATATTATTTTAGAAAAGCAACAATAGATGATTTTGATTTTATATTTGATTTAAAAAAGAAAAATTTCAAGAAATATATTGAAAAATATTTTGAATGGAACGAAGAAGAAAGAAAAGAAATGTATTATAATACTCTAAAAAATTATTTGGGAGAATATAATATTATAGTTATAAACAATAAAGATGTTGGTATTTTTGCTGTTGATGAGTCATATAAAGGAGAATCCTACATTAGTGAAATTAGCTTGAACAAGGAATACCAAAACAAAGGGATTGGAACAGATATATTGAATAATCTGTTAATTAAAAATAAACAGAAAGGTTTAAAAACCAAATTAAAAGTTTTTAAAAATAACCCTGCAAAGAAATTATATGAACGATTAGGTTTTTCAGTTTATGGAGAAAATGAATCACACTATCAGATGGAAAAAATGTAGAATTAAATATATCATTTTTTATATTAAAAAAATATTTTGTGCAAAGTTTTTATAGAATAGAATTTGCTTCAGATTTATAATTAAAAATTTTAAAATTTCAAATATAATATTTTTTAAACTGAACATTTGTTAATTGCAAATTTTAATGTTTGGTTTTTAATTTATATGTATTAATTTTAAGCCATTTTTATATTTAAGCCATATAACTTATTTAGTATTTTAGCAAAATATTGATAATTCTGGGTTTGAGAGATTTTAGATAGAAAATAACCAAATTTTTTATACTTATATAAATATATAAAAAACTGAAAAAATACCTTAAAAAAACGACGCACGAGAATCGATTTTAAGCCGTTTTTATTTTTAAGACTTATAGTTTGTTGTTGGTAAAATACGGCAAATATAGAGAAATAGGCATTTTGAAGATTTTTAGAAAATTTATATAAAATATAATATGAAATAAAAATTATTAAGTAATAAAATTAAATTTTAAATAGAAAAATTATTTAGATGTAAAATTATAAGGATAAATTATAAAACTGATTTAAAATTGATTTTAGAAATAAATATCTTGGACTAGACTAACATTATTACAAGGAATAAATTATAAAGTAATAATGTTAGTCAAACGATAGCTAATAAATAGCTAATAAAGCCGTTAAGGCTAGTAGTTACAAGAACTTGTAGGTAGGAATCTAAAAGGGGTTCTATTATTTTGCTCCTATCTCTTATTGCACAAAACCTTTATACCCGGAACTTTTTATATTAAAATAAAAAAGAAGAAAAAATATAAACTATAAATTTTTCGAAAAGTATAGACAAATATAAGATAATAAATGAAATTAAATTAAGCATAATGTATTGGTGAATTATGTAAATATGCTATAATATTAGATGTAAATAATTAAAAGTAGCAAATTGTGAAAACTTTAATACATCAAAAGGAGGAAACAGTATGAGCAAAATAACAGGCAAAGCAGAAGGCATTATTGAACGTCGGCGGGTGTTAGTCAAAAGACTACGATGTTTACAAAGAATATTAGATGTTTTCGAATCGTCTGATGACTTAAACTTACTGATTTGGCAAGTAAGTTTAGTAAGAAATCCAGCTGATGATTCCGCAAAATGTTATGTCGCTTTCGGAACGGAAAGCGATTCAATTCACTTCAATAGTAATAATCTTCTGACTGATGAATATATTAGGTTAGAAGAATCAAATTCTATAATTTTGGCAATGAATAAAGTAGATGAGATTGTAAATGGAGAAATAATGAAAGATATATATGATTATTTGAAAAAAATCCATTAAAAAATTTCAGTATTGAATATGAGAACAACAGTTTTACGATGAAAATGAAGGAAAAAGCAATTTGTGAAAAAGATGAATCGGAATAATATGATTCTTGCTCAAAAATTAAAAGAAGTACATTTTAAAAGACTAGAATTATAATCCAAAAAATCCTTATAGTTTTAATAATCATTTAAACTATAAGAATTTTTTTACAGATAAATCTTTTTACAAAATTGAATACAATGTATATATTCTACTCTGTATATCTTTTGAAAGCGAAGAATAAATAAATTTATCTGCTGAAGTACATGGTTCAATAACTCCCATCCTCTCTACTTTAAAAAGAATATTTAAAGAGGATCCATCATCAAATGGTATTATAGCCCGACAAACCTTTCCTTCAATTGGATATACTTTAGTATTACTTAGTGATGTTTTTGATTTTTTCATAGCAAATAGATATCCTTTCTCTAATATATGAAATTATAAGTTACATAAAAATTATAACATATAGTAATTAAAAATTCAATATAAGATTAATAATAATATTTCAATTTTGACAGAAAAAGGAAAGGTAGGAGGGAGAGGCAATTTTGAAAAAATAAAGATTTAATAATTAAATAAAAAAATAAAATTTCTAAACTAATTCAAAAAAAATCCTACAAAAATTTTGAGAATATCTATTGAATATTTTATTATAAAAAATCCAA
>USCB01000053.1 GCA_900553125.1 uncultured Clostridium sp.
ATTTCTTATAATTTCATTTGTTCTAAATTTACTAATTCATTTTTCCTAAAAGTCATCTTCAATAAGCATGGAGAATTTATAGCCAACTCATTTTCCTTGTATTCAAGATTTAAACTTTCGTTTACTTTGCAAAAACTTAGCAAATAGAATTTTATTGTTCCACCATGACTTATAACAGCTATTCTCTTTCCTTTATATTTTTCAAGTATTTCATTAAAAAATTCATTCATCCTTTTATTAGTATCATTTGCACTTTCACCATCGCGAGTTTTAAATTCTGGAAAAGCTAATTGTTCACGAGATGGATCTCTGGTTTCTTTATTATTCATAAATTTTGCTAAATCATCCATATTTCCAAGTTTTCTTTCACTCAATCTTTTATCTATGTTATATTGTAAATTGTTCTTATATGCTATATATTTTGCAGTAGCTTTTGCTCTTGTATAGTTGCTTGTCCAAATAACATCAAGATTTTGTAATTCTGTATTTTCGCTTAATTTCTTAGATTGCTCTTCTCCTTTTATAGACAATATTTCTTTTTCATTAATCATTTGAGAATTTTCATTTGTGTTTCTAATCCCATTTTCCTCAACTGTTTCAGCATGTCTAATTAAATAAATAACGGTATCATTCATTTTAAATAACTTTCTCCTCTTTTTTATATTATATATTTTTTTATTTGTAAAATATTACTAAAGTTCAAATTTGTATAAAGTTTCACCTGTTTTTAATTTTTTTATAAAAATTGCTCCAAACTTTTCATAATAATTTTTTAAGTCTGTTTTTAGATATATTGTTGTAAATCCTCTATTTTTTGCCTCTTTTAATATGGCATCATTTAATATTCTAGAATATCCTTTTTTTCTATATTCTTTTTTTACATACATTGTAGCATACCACGGCTTTAGTTCTTTTTCTTCTTCACAATCTTTTGGAAATATAGATATAAATCCTATCAACTTATTATTATCTACTAAAATTAACTTGCAAAAAAATTCATCATTAAATGCATTATAAATTTTCTCTTTTTTTCTTTCTATTCTACATTTTCTATTTTCTTCTTTATTGTCTGCCCATTCATCATATTCTAATTTTGCAACTTCATCTAAATATTCTAATTTATTTTTTAAATTATATATTTGCATATTTTTTCTCCATATTACGTATATAATTATCAGCCTCATCTCTAGATTTAAAAATAATTATACTATGATTCATTTTATATTTATCCAATAACTTATAAATTTGTGGCAACTTTTCGTTAGTAAAATTAATAATGCATTGTTTAAAATTTTCATCTAGTTTCTCTTCTACCCAAGGCAAATCGTCTCTTTTTTGGCCGATTCGTGATTTTGCACCTTCAAGACAAACTTGAGTTGGAAAATCCAATAAAAATATAGTATCACATTCATTTATTCTTAATTCTAATGTTTTTTGATAATTTCCATCTATAATCCATTTATCCGTTTTAAAAATTTCTTTTAATTTTTCTTCTAGCTCTTCTTTTGTAATATGTGTACCATCTTTTTTATGATATAGCATATCTATGTGATATAATGGTAATTTAGTAATATTTTTTAACTTTTTAGAAAATGAACTTTTTCCGGCACCAGGACTTCCAATAACAATTATTTTTTCCATTTTTTTCTCCTTCATTTACTATTTATATTTAACATTATAACATATTTTTTAATTTAATCTATATTTCCCCTACATTTTCAGATTTTCCCACTCATATCCCCTGTCTGGTTTTGTTTTCCCATCAAAAAATGTTACAATAAAAACATAGTAATACAAACAATTACTAAAAACAACAGAAAGGAGGCAAAAAAGTGACAGGTAGTATTGAAAAGCGAGGAAAAAACAGTTACAGGCTAGTAGTATTCAAAGGATACGATCTAGACGGCAAACCAATAAGGCATCAAAAAACAATACATTGCAAGAAAAAATCAGAAGCACAAATAGAACTTGCAAAATTTCTAACAGAAGTAGAAAGTGGACTAATAGTAGATGGAAATATCCCAACATTTGCACAATATATGGAAATATGGACAAAAGATTATGCATTAAAAGAACTAGCACCATCAACTTATTATAGATACAAACGTATGTTAGAAACAAGAATCACTCCATATTTTGGACATTATAAGCTAAATAAAATCAAACCAACAGACATTATGAGATTTTATGATTTACTTGAAGAAGATACTCAAATTATTAGAAGAAAAAACAACAATAGAAAGAAAACAAGAAAGCCATTATCTCAAAAGACAATATTAGAACATCATCGTTTGCTATCAGCAATGCTTCATAAAGCAGTATATTGGCAACTTATTGTAAGCAATCCTGCTGAACGTGTTCAACCACCGAAAACATCTAAGCCATTAAGACGTCATTATGATGAAGATCAAACTAAAATTCTTGTTGATAATTTGCAAAAGTTAAAAGGCAATCAAATTAAATATCGTACTGCAATTTTACTTGATATTTTTACTGGTGCAAGGCTTGGTGAACTTGTTGGACTTGAATGGAGTGATATTGATTTTAAAAATGGTATTATCAATATTAATAAATCTAGTCAATATCTTTCTGAAAAAGGAGTTTTTACTAAGGCACCTAAAACAGAAAGTTCAATAAGAGATGTTGCAATACCTGATTTTATTGTTTCTTTACTTGAGGAATATAAGTTATGGTATGATGAACAAAAAGCGATTGTAGGCGATTTCTGGCACGAATCTAATAGGTTATTTGTTCAAGATGACGGTAAACCTATTCATCCATCTACAATTAGCAAATGGTTTGAACAGTTTGTTAAAAAGATTGGATTGCCTGTAATTAACTTTCATGGTTTAAGACATACAAATGCAACTCTTCTTATTTCTCAGCAAGTTGATGTTGCAACAGTATCTGCTAGGCTTGGTCATGCACAAATTACTACTACGTACAATTTCTATGTTCACCCACTAAAATCTCATGATAGGACTGCTGGAAATGTATTAGAGAATTTGTTAATTTCAAGCAAGGCAAATTAGTAATTCAATATTATCTA
>USCB01000054.1 GCA_900553125.1 uncultured Clostridium sp.
TTTTTGAAAATTCATCACTTGGTAAATATGGTTTTGTATAATCTGTTTTTGGTAAACCATCTGTATATTCTTTTATTGTATCTTCATGATCTTGCATTCTTTCATTTTCTTGCTTTTCTGCCTCTTCTGTTTTTACCTTCGATTCTGCAGCTCTAGTCAATACTCCGTTTTGCCCTGTTAACATGCTTATACTTATTCCTGCCAAGATTAATAAAACAATTATTGTTACTACAAGTGCTATTAGCGTGATTCCTTTATTTTTATCTATTGTTTCTTTTTGCATCTTTATCCTCCTATATTTTTATAATTTTTATATAAATTTAGCCTACCTTTATATACATTTCTATCATTGCCATTTCTAGCTATTTTTATACTTCAGACAGAATCTCTTATTCAATTTTCAATGTACATAATTTTTGTCTATTCTTTTTATATGTTTTTATGATATCATATTGCAATTATTTTTGCAACCATTTTTGATTTTTTTTTACATTTTATTTGATTGCAAAAAAGGCAAAAAAATTCACGATATATTTAAATATCGTGAATTTTATATTATGCATTTGTAGTTTCTACCTTTTTTTCTTCAACTACAGGGTAAACACTAACTTTTTTCTTGTCTTTACCTTTTCTTTCAAACTTAACTGTTCCATCAACTAGAGCAAATAGTGTATCATCACTACCGATTCCTACGTTTGTTCCTGGATATATTTTAGTTCCTCTTTGTCTTACAAGAATGTTTCCAGCTAAAACAAATTGTCCATCTGCTCTTTTTACACCTAAACGCTTTGATTCACTGTCTCTTCCGTTTCTTGTACTACCTTGACCAACGTGATGTGCCATTTTTTTCAACTCCTTCCAGTTCTTATTTTATATCTCTTAAATATTAAATTTCAAATTTAATTAAGCTTTTGCAGTTTCTGCAACTTCTTTTTTAGCTTCAGCTTTTTTGCTTGAAGTTTTAATTGATGTAATTTCAACCTTTGTGTATGGTTGTCTATGTCCTTGTTTTGTTCTCTCGTTCTTTTTAGCTTTCATTTTGAAAACTATTATTTTTTTACCTTTTCCGTGAGAAACTACTTTTCCTTCAACCTTTACACCTTTAACATAAGGATTTCCTATTTGTACTTTTCCGTCATCTGATACCATTACTACTTTGTCAAATGCTACTTTTTTTCCTTCTTCAGCATCTAATTTTTCGAAAAATACTACATCTCCTTCTGCTACTTTGTATTGTCTTCCACAGCTTTCAATTATTGCGTACATTCTAAATG
Source organism: uncultured Clostridium sp. (assembly GCA_900553125.1). GTDB lineage: Bacteria > Bacillota > Clostridia > TANB77 > CAG-508 > CAG-269. Next base: position 1,275 of record USCB01000054.1, read on the forward strand.
CACCTCCCTTATTTGTATACTCGCTAATCCTCAAAAAAGGTAGTTACTAGTATTTATAACATTTAGTTACCTTGATTAAGCGGATTACAGTTAACTATTATACTATATGTAAATGATATTGTCAATTGATTTTTCGCATTTTTATACATTAAATTTAAATAGTACAATATCTCCTTCTTGCATAACATATTCTTTTCCTTCTTGTCTTACTAGTCCTTTTTCTTTTGCTTGTACCATTGAACCTTCTTTTATTAGTTCTTCATATGATATTACTTCTGCTTTTATAAATCCTCTTTCTATGTCTGAATGTATTTTTCCAGCTGCCATAGGTGCTTTTGTTCCTTTTTTTATTGTCCATGCTCTTACTTCTGGTTCTCCTGCTGTTAGAAATGACATTAGTCCTAGTAAATCATAACTTTTTTTTATTAATATATCTAATCCTGATTCTTTCAAGCCAAGTGCTTCTAGCATTTCCTTTTTGTCATTTTCATCAAGTGTAGATAATTCTTCTTCTATTTTTACACATAATGGTATTACTTCTGCTTTTTCTTTTGCTGCATATTCTTTTACTTTTTTTACATTGTCATCATTTTGGGCATCTGATAGTTGTTCTTCTGATACATTTGCTATGTATATTATTGGTTTTGTTGTTAATAAAAACATTTCTTTTAGCATTTCTTTTTCGTCTTCATTGTAATCTAGTTGTCTTGCTGGCATTCCATTTTCTAATGCTTGTTTTATTTTTTCTAGTAAATTAATTTCTGCTTGATATTTTTTGTCTGCTTTTAACATTTTCTTTGCTTTTTCTAGTCTTTTTTCTATTGTTTCTACGTCTGCAAATATTAATTCTAGATTTATTGTTTCTATATCTCTTATTGGATCTACATTTCCATCTACGTGGACTACATTTGAATCTTCAAAACATCTTACTACTTCGCATATAGCATCTGTTTCTCTTATGTGTGATAAGAATTTGTTTCCAAGCCCCTCTCCTTTACTTGCTCCTTTTACTAATCCTGCAATATCTACAAATTCTACAACTGCTGGTGTTATTTTTTTTGTATTATACATTTCGGCTAATTTTTGTAATCTTTCATCTGGTACCGCTACTATTCCTACATTTGGCTCTATTGTACAAAATGGATAATTCGCAGACTCTGCTCCTGCTTTTGTTATACTGTTAAATAATGTGCTTTTTCCTACATTTGGAAGTCCTACAATTCCTATTTTCATTGATTTTCTCCTTCTTTTTTACTCTTAAAAATTAGCAATATTTTATAACGTTTATTTATAAAAGTCAACTGTAATTCGTAATAAAATCTAAAACTGTAGAGGCGGGCTCCAGTAAATACTAATTAATTCGGGATTTTTAATGGCTCCCTACATAATTTAAGAGCTTATAAGCATAATTTTTGGCACCCTTC